>JAUPKU010000235.1 GCA_030837285.1 Thermoproteota archaeon
ACGTATGCCCCCAGTGCGCATTTTGGAACTCCATTAGTGTAGATATATAGTTTCCTCGCAATCGGATACGTGCCGCTCTTGATATTAACGATAGAGGGATCATATGCTGTTGCTGTTGCTGTTGCTTTTATCTTCAGAACTTTTACGTTTACACCCTGTTTAGTATACGCTACGCCAGCATAGCCTATCCCGTTAGCGTCACCTTGGACTGCCTGAACTATTTCAGCGTTTCCAGCGAGTTCCCTATTGTCTGATCTAAAGTTCTTATTATGTAGAACGTGTTCTCTAAAGAAGTCATAGGTTCCTGAAGTACTCTGCCTACCGTACGTAACTATAGTTGCAGTGTTGCCTCCTACTTGGTTCCAGTTAGTGTATGTTCCATTGTATATATTCTCTAGTTGCTCCATTGTTAATTCGGTGATTGGATTGCCAGGATTGACAACTATTGATATGCCATCCAATCCTACAACCCATTCCGCAGGGTTAACACCATTTGCTTTGCAAGCAGTAATTTCTGTTGTTCTTATCTCTCTTGAGGCATCTGCTATGTCAGTAGTTTTATCCTTTAAAGCGGTGAATCCAACTCCTGAGCCACCACCAGCAACTGAAATTGTAACTCCTGGATTTTTTGCTGAGAAGTTCTCTGCCCATCTCTGTGCAACTATTAGTAGTGTGTCTGAGCCTTTTACTATTATGTTCCCGCTTAATTGTTGCACTTGAAGCTGGTTAATCTGGTTTTGAAGATTAGTGATCTGTGTTGAACTCATCTGCCCACCTACAAAATAGCCTGCTAAAGAGCCTATGATCAAGCCGACTATGAGATATACACCGATCTTACTTAGTGACATGCTCATTGATTTTTATTCTCCTAAGTGTATAACTTGATGAAGCATAAATATATTCATTTTCCAAATACTATATATATAAACATATAATGCCAAATAAAATAATAAAAATATATATTATTGAGGACTCAAGTTATCGATGCAGATGCTATTCGGTTGTGGTTGAATCGCGTGATGGGACAGTTGAGATTCAACCATGGATAGTGTTGATAAGCCACACCAATTGGAACATACAAACATAACAAACGGAAATATAATATTAATGTCTACCAGCGCGAGCGTCTTATGGTGGTATTAGGACTGCTTTATGTATTTGTCGTTTCTCTATCATCTCGTAGGCTTTGACAATGCCCCTCATTGGCATGATTGTAGCGCGCGCTAGCAATTCACGAGAATATACCTCAATGCTAGTTATGTTAATGTTATTTTACAATTGAAATCAAGATTAAATTCTAATTTAGCGCGCGCGCTTCCTAAGGAAAAATTAAATTTTGTTTAATATAAGCATTGGATGACTAAAGCGAGCTAGGATTGCTTAGAAAATCTAAAAAAAGAAAAAAGAAAGGTTGCTATTTTAAGATTCGCACCACTTGTTCGGAGATATAGACTCGATCGAGTATTGGGCTTTGGATTGGTGGAAAGCTTCTGGTAGGAGCGTAGACTGTGATGCCTTCAAGCATGAAAGTTCTTACATGACCATTATTTTTCGTTATTGTCATCACGTCTTTGCTTATTGGTAGAGTTGCTGTTTTTCCGTCCACGGTGATTTCCAGAACCATATTCAGAGGATCAGTCTTGTCGATTGTCCATTGGCTAGGGAAGGCGTCCTCAACGTTTACGTAAAGTTTTTCGTTAGTTTTGCTCAAGCTTACATCTAAAGCTTTAGCAGCTATCTTGGCCAAGTCAGTGTTGTCATAGTGACCAACTGGAGTGCTGTCTTTTGGTCCCCAAGCCCACAAAGGTACGTCATCGCCAGTATGTCCATGAGTTGTCCAACCGAAAACCGTGTATTTCTTGCAGACAATTTCTGAAATAGCATATTCTAGAGATACTTTGGGTCGCTCAGGTGTGTCAACAAGAAGGGCATTTATAGCTGTAACATCATCGTCTGTTAGCGCGATGTTCCAGTAATCGTTTACAATGGTTTTGATATTTGCATCAGTCACTGGAGTTCCAATTAACTTTACTAATCCAGTAGAACTGATCTCCATCTTTTGCAAGGGTGTGATAACGTCTTCTATTGTAGTAGCGACATAGTCGTGTCCAATAGAGTTTTTATTTTGGTAGTAGTTACCAAGGGATAATCCACCGCAGTTATGGTCGGGGAATGCCATCACGAGGGTTTTTCCGTCTTCCTTAGCAAAGTTTAAGGCAACGCCAACTGCTTCGTCAAAGGCTAGGAAGTCTGTAACATCGTAAATCGGGTCGTTGGCGTGATCTGCCCAGTCCACTTGGCTGCCTTCGATCATGATGAAGAATCCGTCTTTATCTTGAGAGAGTAGCTCTAGAGCTTTTGAGGTCATTTCAGCAAGTGAGGGCTCAGCCGGAGCAAAAAATGCGCGGTCTATGTCAGGCTGCATACTGCTATTGGAGAATAGTCCCCAAACCTTGCCTTTATCGAGTGCTGTCATGGTATCTTTGCTGTCTACGAATTGGTATCCACGACTAATCAGTGCCTCATACAGGTTTTCTCCGTCAGCACGAGCACCAACAAATTTTGCTCCAAAACTTGTAGTGAAAGACATGTCCTTCGGGAACAAATTCTGTGCACCTCCTCCGAAGACAACGTCAACATCGTTGTAAACCATCTGCTCTGTAATGTCGGCTTCGTCAGCGCGGCTGTAAGTGTGGGCAGCGTAACCTGCTGGAGTAGCATGGCTGATAGTGCTGGTTGCAACTAAACCTGTGGCTTTACCCTCAAGATTAGCAGCTTCAAGTATCGTCGCTAATGGAACATATGGCTCGGCAGTAGGCATGAAATCCGTTAGGAGGTCACTGGTTCGTGGACCGACGCTGATAAATTTGTCAGTTGATTTATGTCCAGTCGCAAATGCTGTAGAAGCGGGTGCAGAGTCAGTGATGACTGAGTTAGCCATCCATGTTTCAACGGTTCCAGTCACGATCTGGTCAACATATAGTGATGTACCTTTATACCAACGAGCAATGGTCTCTATGCTTTGAGAGCAGCCATCAGGAACCAACACTATAACATTCTTTACTTCATCATTATGTTGGTTATAGAATCGCAATCCGGAAGCTGATGCAGACACTATTGAGACGGAAAAGACAGCTACGAACATTGTAACGAAAAGGATTTTGTATTTGGTTTGCATTTTTCATTTCCCTTTTATATTTTTTGGTTAGAATTTTTTAATTCAAACCAATTTTAAAATTGGAAGGATTTCTATATCAATCTTTCCTCATTACAATATTTTTAGAAAAATGACATGTGTAATAATAGTTAATGGAAAATAGTATATAAAATGAAAATATGTATATATACATACATATATATTTCAGAGTAGTGTAGCGCGCGTTAAAAGTCTGTTATTAGCAGGCTAATTGTGAAACAAGTTCTTTAAGATTAATTTTATAACTCTTGGACGCTAGAAGTGCTTCTCTAAAAGTCTGAAAGCTTGTGCTATTCTTGATTATGATATTAACAAAAAAATCAGGTGTAGAGACCTTAGTAAATTTTAATATGCAGAGGATAAACCTGTCACATGATAGTATAAACAATCCTATAGTAATTACCATAATGAGACTGTCAACTACTAATAGTCTATACAAAGAAACATTAATGAAAGACATGAAGAGAGGACGCAACAAGATTCGATCGATTAACTCGCAGTAAATAGTCGTTTTATTAATTCCTAATGAGCTCTAGAGACTTTCTTAATTTGCTTGCTTTAAAGTTACGTATCAATCTATAGTAGTATTTTATTAAACATATTATATTTTTATAAATATATTCTATTTAGGAAGTCTATATATATAATTGAACGTATGCTATTGCATAACTAAACTAAAAGAGGAAGAGAAAATGAATAGGGTAAAAGAAAAAATTGAGAAAATCTTAGACACCATAATTAAGAATCAGGAAGAATGCGTCCGCGCAGCATACAAGTAAAGGAGAGAGGAAAAGAGTACAATGAACAGATTGAAAGCTATCTTAGAAAAAATATTTATCTGGCTCGCAGAAAACCAGGATGAAATTTTCTACCTTGATAGGTATTACTCGTAAGCATGCAAAGGGCATATAGAGTATAAGGAAACGAGAAGAAAGGTGATTGAATTTGATGAACAAAATGTTTAACATAATTGTAGAGCATCTAAATATAGAAGATGAAATAGAGTGCGCGTTTCCTTGTCAACATGAAGGCGCACTTGGCTATATAATTCTCTCAAAGAAGAGGATGTTTTTCATAAAAGAAGATCTCTTAACTCGAGGAATAGAACAAGTATTCTTTGAGATACCTCTGTGGGCGATAAGCAGTATAGAAGAAGGTGAATATAGCTTCATTACAATAGTGAATGATAGAGAGAAATACTCTTTTGAGTCAATCTTCTCAAGTGAAGTCAAAGCCGAATTTGAGAAACTAAAGGGAGAAAAAAAGAACTCACAGCAGTCATATAGTCAATATCCACTCTTTAATAATAAAGATACAGGAGATGCTTTAATCCAATCTATCAGTAGCGCCTACGCAGGTAATACTTGTAAATGTAATGATTATCTCTGAAAGTTGACGCGAACTATATTCTCTTGTTTCCTGATTTGAGATTTAAAATAAGTTATGTTGATTTCATCAGTGGATTTCCATATGAACTTAACATCAATAATAGACTCTGAAGGAAAAATACGAAAGCTTCAGGTAGTCGGAAGAAGAACTTTCTCAGTGTCACTCCCAAGAGAATGGGTGACGAAGAGACAATTAGGACAAGGAAGCCAAATACAAATTCATTCGTTAGAAGATGGAGCTTTAATTCTTTCACCTGTAGACTTGAAAACACAGAAATTGGGAGAGGCATTGATAAGAGTCACCTCTGACGATCAACCTAGCACCATAATAAGAATGATAATTTCATCTTATTTGGCCAGTTTCAGTTCAATCGTTGTGAAAAGTAATAAAGCTATTTCTCGTGAACAAAGGGATGCTATAAAGGCTATTGTACATCAACGATTAGTCGGAGCAGAAATAATGGTAAACACAGCCACGGAAATAAGATTGCAAGTCTTACAGAACTTTATCGAAATGTCAATTCAAAGTGCGTTAAGAAGGATGGAAATAGTAACCGCATCTATGTTGAAAGACTTGGTTTCCTCACTTAGAGATTATGACTTGTGTTTAGCCAAAGAGGTAATCTCAATGGATAATGAAGTTGACAGATTCAACCTTTACGTTACTCGTCAACTTGAGCTAGCAGCAGAGAATATTGCATTGATCAGAAAATTTAATTTGGATAGTTTTAGAGACCTTTTAGGATATCGCCTTGTAACCAAATTTCATTGAAAGTAGTGCTGACCATGTAGTTAATATGGCTCAAGGCGTACTACAAATAAAAAACAAATTGAATAACAAATTAATTGACCAAATCGAAATCATGAGTTTCAAAACTACTCAGCTATTTGAGGGGTCGATTAACGCGTTCTTCGAGAAAGACTACAAAAAAGCAGAGAGCTTGATAAAAAGAAGGAATGAAGTTATCTCAATTCAAAATGAAAACACCATCCTCACAATAAAGGATTGTAACCATGAAGAAGTAAACATTCGATTGATAATTGAAAGTCTCAAAAGAATAGCAGAGTATTCCTGCGACATAGTAGAGACAGTTCTAAACATGTCTATACAATTGATACTAGAATGAAGCGCACATGCTGGAAATGAATGGCAAAATTTTTTTAATGTAATTTGATTTTTATTTTATTTTCTATATATTTATTATATTAAATAAATCCTATTTTCAATACTATATTCTATTTTGAAAATGTATATATTAAACTGAGACCATAACAATACTCAAGTTATGGCCAGAGGAATAAGAATATGATTGAAAAATTAAAAGCTATAATTAAAAAAATAGTAGAGTTACTAACAAGATATCCAGACGGGTATGCATTTATTGATACTTTCGGCTGTTATTTTTACGAGTTTTATTCCTCTCACATTAGCAAAGACGACGATGAAAGAGAAGACGCAGTCATATGTACTGAACTTCCCTAAACCCGCACTTTATTTCACTTCATATAAGTTATTTAATTAAATAGCAAAAATTACTGCTAAATAAAAATTTGAAAGTATACAGTGATAATGGAATGATTAAGAAAAAAGTTCTTTTCCTTTGTATCCACAATTCCGCTAGATCTCAAATGGCTGAGGGATTTCTCCGACATCTCTACGGAGACCAATACGAAGCCTACAGCGCAGGCATAACACCGACGCCTACAGGTAGACCTAACCCATACGCAATCAAAGCTATGGCAGAAACCGGAATAGACATCTCAAACCAGAAATCAAAGTCATGGATGGCATATGGTTTAGATTTCGGCTTTGACGTAGTAGTTACAACCTGTAGCGAAGCCGAAAAGTCATGTCCAATCTTCCCATTCGGGGAGGTGCTCCACTGGCAGTTTCCCGACCCCTCCGAAGCCAAGGGAACAGAAGAAGAAATTCTAAAAGTGTTCCGGACAGTAAGGGATTCCATAAAAGACCGGCTTGAGATAGCAGTGAAGAATAAAGAGATTTAAATAAATGAAATAAATGACTAACCAAATAGATTACGGTGAAAAGAATGCAATTTGAATCAAGAAAGAATCTGGCTGGTATTGGTGCACTTTTATTCTTTGTTAGCTTTCTGATTTCTTCATCAGCACCACCTTTTGGCAGCGGTTTCATAGCTATTATTGGCTTAATCCTAATGCTAATTGGCGTAAAAGGTTTGGCTGATTACTATAGGAAAGCAGGCATATTCAATAATATTCTTTATGGAACCATCGCCGGGATAGCAGGCGTGGTCATTGCGATAGCAGTAGCAATCGGCGTATTAATCAATTCGCTATCAAGTTTTTTGCATAAAATTTTCCCCAACTGGAATGGTGACTGGGCCACACTATCAGGGATGACTCCTACTACCACAAACTTAACTTTCAGTGATATTGCGCCTTTCTTTACAGCTGCTATAGCAATCTTAGTTATTCTTTTCGTCTTCACCATTATAGCCGCATTGCTCTATAGGAGATCGCTTTCATCTATCAAAAATAAGTCGGGAATAGGCTTATTTGGGACAACAGGAACAGTGTTTCTCATCGGTGCAGTTTTAACAATCATCCTAATTGGTTATGTTATCCTTTGGATTGGTTTTCTTCTGCTAGCCATAGCTTTCTTCCAACTGAAACTTCCTTCCGTTCAAACTACGCTAACAACCCAAACCATAACGCCACCAGCAGGAATTCCTTCAGAAACAGAGAAGATATCTGCAATTTCCTCTCAAATTGAGAAAAAATATTGCACGAACTGTAGAGCAGAACTCACTGCGGAAGCTATTTTCTGTCCAAAATGTGGTCTAAAGCAAGGGCAATAGAACGAACAGTAATTTACCTATTATCTACAACATCTAGTGAACTCACGCAATTGAGAAATAACAAACAGAACTTGATTGCTTAGTTCCCTTCTATTGGAATTTTCCTTTCTTTTAACCAAGCTTTGATTCTCATATTTATTTGATCTCGTACTTCTCGGAATTTGGCGATCTTCTCTTCATCTGAACCTTGATATTCAACAGGATCCTCGAAGGGCCAATACAATCGAGTACCAGCACCTAGACTAATTGGACATTTTTCCTCAGCTTTGGCGCAGACTGTGATAACTATCCCGAAATGGACCTTTCCTAAGTATTGATATAAGTTTTTGGAGTATTGGTCACTGAGATCATAACCCAGTTCCTCCATCACCTTTATCACGTATGGGTGTATGGGTTGGGGTTCAAACCCTGCACTATAAACGTCGAAATGATCGCCAGCATACTTTCTAAGAAAGGCTTCGGCTATCTGGCTCCTAGCTGAGTTTCGCGTACAGATAAAAATTACTCTAATTTTTTCCATCTCTTAATCACCCCAAGAATCCAAGCTAATTTAGCACCGCTAGTAAGGACACACTAAACTAAAGAAATATTTTGGGATCAAAATATTCCATTTCCCTTTTTTTATCCTAGAATGTCATAGGGGAAGAAGACTTCTCTTTGATCCGCTTCTAAGTATTCGCCAACGTAGTCCGGTTTAAAGTCTGATCCTTTTCGATTGTACATGACCATTGTTGTCAAAATTGTTTCCTTGGGTAGTAAGTTAAGGACGTATTTCATTGCTTTTCCTTCATAGAGCCAGTCGTCAACAACGAGCAGCCTTCCCTTCAAAGATCCTATTTGACCAACATCATGAACCTCAATCTTCATATCGTCTCCTCTTCCAACATGTCTCACGAAGACGGGGTAAAATTGTGGTATTCCAAGCTTTGATGCTAAGTAAGATGCTATCATACATCCGCCTCGTCCTATAGCTACTATGCCATCAAAATTTTTATAATTAATTTCATTATATAGTTTCTTCAATAGTTCTGTGTATTCCACCCAGTTAACAATCTTGAGTTCACTTGTTGTGCTCAACATATGTTTCACCTCTTCATTCTGTTTAATACCTTAAGATACGGGGCAGAATATATATGTTGTCAAAATAATATATATAGTCAAAAAAAAGAATATATTAGTATATATAAATTCTATTGTAAATTGTCCAATTTTTGCCCTGTTCTTTTCAATAACTGAAGAAGCATTACTCTATACCAAGGTAGAACTATAGAAAAGAGCATGATCATAAAGAAAATTTCTGCTAAATGTATAGGACAAACTACAGCTCGCTAAAAATACAGGTGAAAAATCTTAGGTATTCTTTTTCATCTCATGTCGTATCCACCAGATGACTCCCATAGTCATAGGTATTCCGAAGATAATTAGACTCCAGACTAGTATTGATGTCACAGAATCTACAATATAATCCACGGTCCAAACTGCAAAAGCAACATTCTACTTTCTGTCGAAGAAAATCTTGATACAAAACGCAATAAAAACAATATTGATACTGCACCTCCTCCACTCGACGTAGATGAGTGCTTTCCAAAGAAATGATATTCCTTCTTTTCAACATCAGATAATCTTCTCCACCATAGCCATTCTGCGACTACTGCAAAAATTACAGGAACTTCGATTAAGAGAAGCTCCCCGAAAATCGTATATAAAATTAAGGGTCACTAAATGTCTTATTGCCCACAAACCCAAAGTCATCGGCAACATACCTGTTGATTGAGCTTCATCTACGAACATAAAAAAGACATAAATTGCACCGACCGATGCAAAAATAACTGCTACTACAAATAAAGTAACCATGTTCCAATGCTTTCGAAAGAATCTCTTCCAGCCATAGGAACCATTTTCCGACCCAGTTTACCTTGTCATAATTCCTCTTCCCTTTCAATCTTATAAAATTGAAGCATACTACCAAAGAAGCCTTTGAACCTCATAGATTCCATTTAGTTAACCCATCCAAATTAGTCCATTCGGATATATGACTTGCGATTGTTTATCCATTTTGTAAAGTTCTGGTTTCATCTGTTTATTCAGCTTTTCTGAAAATAAAATGATCGTCTATTGACTTGAAGTTGGGTTTAAGGTCATCTTTGATAACGAGCGAAGAAAAAGCATGTAGAAATTTTAGATTGAAGAAAAACATAATTGCACATAAGAGAAAAACACAATAGATCATATATATTTGATAGTCATATATTTTCTATTTACAAAATATATATAATATTCAATTGCTTATTTTCTTCCTAACAAAAGAAAATTGATTATTAAAAAAGGAAAAAGGTAATCGAATATGATGAGTAAAATACTTGACATAGTTGCAGAAGAACTAAAGTCTGGAGACGAAATAGAATGTGCTTTTCCAAGCATGCACGAGGGGGGACGTGGCTATATAGTACTTTCCGAAAAAAAGATGTTTTTTATAGAGGAGGAACACTTAATCCACAGGCTTGGTCACTTATTCTTTGAAATACCATTGTGGGCAATAAACAGCATAGAAGTATATCAAGACCAATTCGTCACCACTCTGAATGACGGAGACAAGTACTCTTTTGAGTCAATCTTCTCAAACGAAGTCAAAGCTGAATTCGAAAAACTGGTGAAAAACCAGAAGCAGACAGAAGATATAACACCAGAGACCCCAAATCTAGTAGCACAATAAATCAGCATAAACTAGAGAACTTTTAAAAAAGACTACTAAAAACCAAAATATATCCTATAAAGAGATCTATCGAATAACTCATAACTCAACAATTCACGTGTGGTAAAATGAAAGAAGTTTTTTTCATGAGACATGGTCTAACAAAAGAGAATGAACTAGCTTTACTTATAGGCAGTAACATCGATGCCTCCCTCAGCGAGAAAGGAAGGGAAGAACTCAAAATAATCAAAGAATACATTATAAAACCCGATATAATCCTCTGCAGCGACTTAAAACGCGCATTTGAAACAGCAGAGATACTCTTTCCAAACCAGAATGTGATTTACCTCCCTCAACTTAGGGAGAAATGCTGGGGAGTTCTAGAAGGGCAACCAATAGAAGATGCGAGGAAAAGTGGTCTAATGCGAATTGAAGACGAGAACATCCTAAAGCAGAATGGCATCGAAACCCCTTCGTCAATACTAGTGAGAGCAAATCAAGTGATTCAACAGATCAACCAAATCTCATCTCAAAAAATAGTAGTAGTAAGCCACGGAGGTTTTATCAACTATTTAATGAGAATTCTACTTCCTGAAAACATCAAGAGAGAAGTTCTATCGAACGCTCACTACCATAAAATAGTTTTTGACCAAAATGAAAGAGTCATTGGAGCCAGAATGAACCAAAGCTGGCTAGAGAACTGTTAAGAAATCGACTGAAAATTTACACATATTAGTGTTTGATGAACTTTAAACTAAAAATCTCAGGAAAAAAGAACGTTAAAGGTCAAATAGAATCCTTATCATAAGCGTTCGTTATTACTTAAAAGGAATATTCTGAAGAGATGTAAATAAAGAGCAGGATAGATTATTGAAAAATTTTTCCAGAAATTTGCAATAAAAACCTTATCTGGATTAGCATGCAGACTTTGATAATGTAAATTATTAAATGATTCCTTCACATAAGTTCTATGGAAAGTTGACCTCTTGAGGATTGTGCATGTGACCATCTCCCATCATAACGCGTGCGGATTGTCTCATGCTACAAAGAGTTAAGTTAGCTAGTTGGTGTTACTAGTACAACATTTTCTGCTATTTTATTCTGCTTTACCAGATTCCGTTCTTGAAATCTATCGGTGAAGAATTTACAGGCAACTCCGGGAATATGATGCTTGACACATTTAATAATTCCCACTACATTTTCAAAATTTGTACATTCCAAGCAAAAACTGTAATACAGCATATTATCTTTTAAGCCCTTATGTCTGAATTCAAAATCTGGGCAGAAAACCTGGGAAATTTGATTTTTTCCACAAAGAACCGCTTTGTCTATATCTCTTCGTTCCTCGAAATACGCACAATCTCTACAGGATTGGGCATTATCCTCATTATCATCTTCATTTTTCAAATGTACGACCTTCATTTAAAAAAACTAACAAATGAACATATAAAAAGGTTTAGATACAGGAATAAATACAAAAAATATATAAAAATATGATTCATTTGTCAATACGATTTTTGTACATGGTTTTAATAATACGCCTCAAAGTGCGGTTATCACGTATAGCGCGCACTAAGCACACGCATTTCTTTCATAAGCTACAGCGATGTATCGCTAGTGGTCAGCGCGTGCTAGATTTAGGTTATGCGACAATTTATGATCCCGTTTTATGCTCTTTATTTATCTTTCAGAGAATCTATCAAACTTTTTATCATCTGATTTATTGAGCTTCTGGGTTTGTTTCAATGATTTGCCTTGTTTCACTTATTTTTCAAATGTTTAGTAATTCCGCTTAAAAAGAAATATTTGTTTAATAAATTAGGATAAAAATATGATCTTGCTTATTTATTCATAACAATTATGAACATATCTCAACTAGGTTTATATTAAACAACCCGGAGTTAAAACTCCAAAGAAAGGTGGACAAAGTGTTAAAAAACAGAATTTCTAGCAAGGCATCAGCAATTACAAAGAAAGCATTGATGAAGCACTCGACACTGTTCATGAATAAGAAATGGTTCATACTCATAGGCATCCTAATAACGTGTTCAGCAATGAGCATAGGCAAAGCATATGCACAGTCGACAAACCCCTTGATGAACGTTGAAACCGCGATTGGCATAGCATGGACGTTAGCTATGGGCGGATTAGTCTGGTTCATGCAACTAGGATTTGCATTCTTAGGCGCAGGTTTTCTTAGGCAAAAAAATCAAGTAAATTACTGGTCGAAGAGCTATGTTGACTTCAGCATTGGAGTTGTAATCTTTGCATTGGTTGGCTTCGCTCTTATGTTCGGAGGATCTCATGCAGCTTTTCCAACAGGAATAGACGCTTCAGGTGCCGTGGTATACACACCCCTCCAAGGAATTGATGGAGGCAACTCTATCATAGGATGGAGCGGTTTTCTCCTAACTGGAGAAGCATACAACCCCTTGACTCTAACCTACTTCTTCTGGCAAGCAGTATTCGCAGCCACGTCAGTCACAATCGTAGCAGGTATGGTTGCGGAAAGACTCAAGTTCCAGGCATACCTTCTCTACACAGTTCTAATTAATATCCTAATATACCCTGTTTATGGACACTGGGTCTGGGGTGGAGGTTGGCTAGCAAACCTGCCACTAGGTGTAGGGGTTAGAGACTATTCAGGTTCAGGCGTAGTCCACGCTGTAGGCGGCTTCACAGGACTTGCTGGAGCGCTGCTGCTTGGTCCGAGAATAGGGAAATTCGACAAGAACGGTAAACCTCGGTCGTTAGCTTATACAAATGTTCCGTATATAGTCCAAGGAACCATGATTCTCTTTCTTGG
>JAUPKU010000236.1 GCA_030837285.1 Thermoproteota archaeon
ATCACATGAATTCGAATACGTTTTTGCATTTTTTCCCAGAGCTAAAAGCCATAAAAAAGCCTATTTCAAAAAACAAAGGCTAAAAACCACGTATCCGATCCACTACCCCCAAGACAAAAGAACCTCAGTCTTAGGCACAAAGAGAAAAAGAATCGCTAACAGTACGTTACAAAACTAAATAGACCCACTTAACTCGAGAACACTGTCCCTCATCCTATTCTTCCTTCTGCGGGTTTAGGGTTAAGAAATGGTTTGACAAGTCATACTTATCCAACTCGATCCTTAATCAGCAATACCCAAATTCCTCCACAAACTCCTTCGTCAAGTTCTCCGGCAGAGACACGTTCTCATCTATCAAATCCAAGGGAAATGGTAGACCAGTAGCAGGATTATGATTAGCCTGGAAGTATGCCAAAATAGATTTGACGTCAGTACCAACTAACGTTTCAAAGCAGAAAGGAGGGGCAGAGTCTGAGCAGCGGACATAGTAGCGTGAAGTCTTCAGAATCTCCTCAGCTGATCGTTCGAGGCTTCTCTTCGTATCTGACTCTATCAGTTGTCGCCTCCTCTCCTGAACCATGAACATCCCATCCGTCCTGCCATACTTTTCAAAGATTGACCTCAACCTCGTGTAGAAATTGTATTTTGTCGGTGCTCTGAAGAGCCAATCATACGCGAACCAACTGTTCTGAGGCATAATAGACACCAAAACTGCCCTGTCATTCCTCTCGAGGCACCTATCAGTATTGCCAGTTCTCTCAATCAACCAGCCATCAAAAGCATTCGTCCTAATCCTCTTAACTATGCCCACAGCCCTTCCAAAATTCATAATCTCAACAGAAGCATCCCTAATACAATCTACCAGCTTGCCAACTCGCTTAAAATCATCCACTCTATCTTCTCATTTCTATTAATAGAAAAAGCCCTGAACCCAAAGAACGCCCCATCAATAAGTAGCAAGTCAACATTCTCTTTCTCAAGGCATTCCAATGCCAACTCTCTCTCAAGTTTAGTGGAAAGAAGACTCAGGATTTCAGAAGTAGCCTCAGGGTCACCAACCTGCTCCTCAGAAATTCTACCCGAACCATACTTCTCAGCAATCAAAGTATCTCCCCTGAAGATCAGGCTACCTGCACAACATACACCATAACGAGCTCCCATCCTCTCGCTTGTTACAGGGCTATAGGAGCCATCGACGCAAGCGATCTTCCAATCTTTCTAGCAGCTGTCTTTTGGCACATTCTCAAACTTGATGTTCTTCGAGAAGAATCTAATCTTCTCAGTTTGTTGGAGAAGTCTTGCTTTAACTTCTTTGATTCTTCCTCTGCCTGAGCAAAGAATTGATGCTGAAGATCTATAGGCAGGTGTGACCAAGCCGTAAAATCACTCATTTTCACTTCTTTTCCCCGTTGATTTTAAAGCTTATCAGAAGAGGTATGGGCGAAGGATTCATATTCCCCAAAAAGTAGAAATGTCCTTCAGGAAGAGAAACAAGGATTGCTGGGTTTATCTTAAGGCCAGAGAGGAGATTGCTCGCCTCCATCATGTCAAGAGGGTGTATTTTTCCAATGAACTGCGTGTTAAGATTCATTCTAATAGACGCGTTTACACCTATCTCTCCAGCTATTCCCTGGGATAATATCACAATTGCTAGATGATAGCTCCTCCCGAGAGCACAAAGCTCAGAGATGATCTCCGTTGTCTCACTTTCTATTCCGCTTGGCATGAATGGACAATACTGAGGGCCCTCATCTATGACCAAAGCCATTTTCAAATCTTGTTTCTGCTCCATCAGCTGTCTAAGATATTTTGCAGCTGAAAGGAATACCGAGAGCTTCTCATCCTTTCCACTCTCGCTAATGTCAAAGACGAGAATATGCTTCTCTCGGGCAAGCTTGACCACGTTCTCACTCGTCTTCTTTCCACAAATGTTCTTGAAGTCTTCCTCATTCAGCTTCCTAACGTACTTCTTGAATTTGCGAATGTATCTCGCTCCAATAGATGAAGTCTTACTCTTGTCTCGAAAATCCACTTTCTCGCTCATGATTATGCCCACGACATTACTCTCAAGAAAGTCCCTAATCTCACCCGGCTCTACTTCCCTCCACTTCCCCTCATAGATAACATCCTCCAGTGCGTCTCGAATCGCGTTCCTGTACTTATAGTCGCCTGAGTAACCGAAGTAATCCATCTTAGACGTCAAATAGGACATCACAACCTCCTCATCAAAAGCAATGTCCGAAAAGGTTATGACCGTCTCGAAGTAGGGAACATAGTCGGAGCCTTTCTAGTCAAATATCATCACATCATATCCTGCCTTACGAAGGAGAGGGATGATCTCGTGCCGAGCAAAGAAACTCTTACCTCCACCAGTGACGGAGAATATGCCCATATGATAGGGGATAAACCTGGCATTCACCGGGACAGGCCACATCGGATGCTCCTTGTAGCACCCCAATGTAAAATCAAATTTCCCCAGATAGTTCATGGATTCTCCTTCTCACCAAAGACTTCAACATCCGATGAAGGCGCTATGACAAATTAATTCTGTCTCAAGCCTCCGCTAACGTCACCTATCACTAAGAGTGAAAAACCATAGAACTCTTTAGCATTCGATGGCTTCCTTCCATTTCGGGCATAAGCCACTCCAGGCGAAAATGTACTTGTTTTGATATTATCGTTTGTTCCTATCCCCTTCCTACAGACCGCTAGAATCTTATTACCCGCCTGATTATCAATCAAAACCAGATCTTCGACTTTAACTTCCTTCTCCATCCCCTCATTAAGAACAATTTGTGCATCGGTCTCGGATGATCCACTCGAAACAATTCCAATTTTCTTCATAATACCACTTCCAAACAAGAAAACCATTTTCAAACTGTATTTGGAAATAAAGGAAATACACTTAGTAATTCAGCACACAAAATAAATGTTTTGCAAACCCTAAAACATACTTCCATCTATTGAAGGTTATTGCTTTATTCTCCGACAAATAGAAATTTGATTGACAAAGTTCAAAGCTTTTTTCATTGGCAAGATTGAAATCCTCCAAAATAGAGAGGAGTATGTAAATCTCTCAGAAATTTCTATAAGTATCACTTACCATGTAGAAAGATGTTAAAACTTAGGGTTGAATGGCTTGTTACTAAAAGAAATAATAATCGCATATCAAGATGCTCTTAAAGAAAAAGAGAGAATTCGAGAGGAAACATTCTCAACTTCCAGAAGAATCACACTCCTATCAAAGCAGGCGGTTATGGCAATACACAGGAGCCAACCAGATGAAGCTAAAACCAAGTTGAAACAAGCAAAAGAACTCATTGAACAAATTGAGAAAAACCTCATCCCACATCCAGATTTATCAACAAACTCGACAAAAGTTGCTTACCAAGAGTACGCAGAAGCTCAAATCTTCCTAAAACTCACAGAAGAAAATCGCTATCCCAACCCCGAAGAACTAGGCATACAAATAATACCCTACATCCTTGGCTTAGCCGATTCGGTAGGAGAGTTCAGAAGACGAACCTTAGACTTCCTCAGAAAAGGGAAACTTAAGGATGCTGAGATATGTCTTCGAATAATGGAAGAAATCTACACTGAGCTCATCTCACTAGAAAGCGCTTACAGCGTAGCGCCAGAACTTAGAAGAAAATGCGACATCGCTCGCCATGTAATCGAAGCCACTGTAGGTGATGTTGCAACAGAAACTCGGAGAATTTCCCTCGAAAAATCAATCAAACACCTCGAAAAAAAGATAGATATCAACAAGGCTGATATAATCAAACTTCAAAAATAATAGCTAAAAATAACAGACAAGGTAAAATTCGTGAACAAAATAGCTTCTCTATTTAACCATAGCGTGCGCTCAAACCCAAGATTGCAACCAATATTTTATTTAGAATAAAGAATATCTCTTTTTAGAAAATCATAATATTCTATTTTTTTCTTCGTTTGCTAACCTGTGAGCCCGAAAAAGTGGTTCTGGTAGTTTATGATCTCTCAAACATTCTTTAGTAATTCTTAGGGATGAATCCAAGCCTACTAGATGACCTGGCGATACGAAGATCGGTCTTGATTTAGCTTTGGATTTCAGAATCCAACCAACCGTCCTACCTTCATAGTAAACCGGCAAAGCTTTCCCCTCTTCCTGGGGCTTATAGTCGTACTTACTACATAGATTACTTGAAGCAACACCTATAGTCGGCTTCTGTGTCAAGACCCCAACGTATGAAGCACATCCACAGATGAAAGGATGAGCTATTCCATGAGAATTAATCATGAAGACATCTACCTTGCTTCTAAGAGAATTAATCATCTTTACAATTGCTGGACCTTCCCTGAAACATAGTAGAGTTGGCACATATGGAAAGTTCAGTTCGGTGACTAGTGTTTTCACTTCCAAATCATCTAGGGAGGGATAACTCACTATTACACTTGCTATGATAGCCTCCTGTCTAGTAAATGCCAAGTCAACGCCACTTATCTTTGTTAAAGGTTTCTTGAACAAGTCTTCATTGACGATCTCAAGAGATAATGCAATCTGTATCTTTCTCAATACATCTATTCGCTCTTCCAAGAAGATAATACCTCGAGAATCCATCGTTCAGGAATGGGTATGAATAGAATTGTGAATGATAAACTATAGCCTTTTTTATTATCTCAAGTTTCTACGTTTATACATATTCTTTTTTTTAAAAATCGAGTCGAAGAAAGAAAATCTGAAAGACCTGAAGGGTCACTGAAGACTGCCTAACCTAAATTAGTAATATTGATGTTGAAGCTAAATGAGTTGATGTTGTTTATGTTATGCTTGGTGAAATGGTTCACACACAATCACAGATACTATATTATTACTCTACATCCTCTATTCAAAGAATACTAAATCTCGTAAGAGCGAACTATCTACTCTTCTAAAGAGTAAGAAGAGCCAAATTTCCCAGAAAACTATTTGCCTAACATACTAAATCAAACTCTTGTATGAAGGATACATAAATCTTATCTAGGATTAATGAGAAGAAACTATCATAAAGTATCATTCAAAGTATATCGGCAATTAGATTTACCTTAAAGACTGGGATTCATTATGATTAAAAAACCTTGGGGATTTGAAGATATTATTTTCGAATGCCCTAATTATAGGGTTAAAAGAATTGTCGTTAACGAAAATCACAGAACGAGTCTTCAATACCACAA
>JAUPKU010000237.1 GCA_030837285.1 Thermoproteota archaeon
TTCACCCAGATCTACAATAGTAAAGTATGGTGCTCTTCCGAAGTGCTCTGAGAGCTGAGCATCAAGGCCGTTCTCATCTATTGTTGGAATCACAATTCTCACAGTCATTCTATCACCTCCTTTCCATTCAAGACTCTAATGCCACTATCAGCGTCTACCACGTCCTCCACTCATTCCAGAATGCCCACCAACAGTTGGACCAATTGTTTCCATTTGTTCACCCTTCTTGTACCTCTCGACAACCTCTCTAATCGTCCCAAAACCACTATTCACAACCTTTATCCCCGCTGAAGATAAGGCCTGAAACGCATTTGGACCCACACTCCCAGTAATTACAACTATTACTCCTTTGTTCACAACGGTTTGTGCGGATTGAATTCCAGCCCCATGCATTGCGCTGGCCGCTAGATTTGAAATGGTCTCGAATTCCATGCTCTCATAATCCACAATCACAAGGTATTGACATCTTCCAAACCTTGGGTCTACCTGAGCATCTAGGCTATTTGCTACTGCTGATACACAAATTTTCATTTACCTAGCCTGTTTTTGAAGTATCTTTTGATTTTCATTTCTCAATTTCTTGAGTATGCAACCTTGGTTCAGTAGTGATTTCCAAACGCTTTTGATCCAAGAAACACTCAATTTCCTTGACGATCTTTGTGAATGCCTTAGTTGAAGCTGAATCCCTATGTTTGATTATGAAGGGCACTCCCTCATCAGAGTCACTGCAAATCGCAGGGTCTATTGGAATGCTTCCCAAGAACGGAACTGATAAATCGTCAGCAATCTTTCGACCTCCACCGGTTTTGAAGATGTTACTTTCAGTTCCACAGTGTGGGCAGACATATCCACTCATGTTTTCAATTATACCAATGATGGGAATCTCTAATTGTCTCGCGAAGGTGACCGCTTTCTTCACTACAATTTGCGAAATTTCAGAGGGTATGGTCACGATGATGACACCATCTAAATCTGGGATTAATTGCATAACACTCAGAGGTTCATCACCAGTGCCAGGTGGAAGATCAATGAACAAGAAATCGAGTTCTCCCCACCTCATATCCGATAGAAACTGTTTAATTGCACCCATCTTCAAAGGACCGCGCCAGATCACAGGATCCTCATCATTTTCTAGTAAAAAATCCATGGATACAACCTTAATCCCCATTGGACCTTTAACGGGAAATATGCCCGCAGGACCTACTGGGAGCCTCTGGCCGTGAAGACCAAGCATTTTTGGAACACATGGGCCATGAAGGTCTGCGTCGAGGATACCAACACTGTCGATGTAGTCGTTCAAGGCAAAGGCCATTGCCAAGTTTACCGTGACAGTGCTCTTGCCAACGCCTCCCTTACCGCTAATTATCGCGATCTTGTGCTTTATCCTGCTGATGTTGAGTTTGAGTCGTTCTTGTTCGAGGATCTGCTTCTTCTTCACATCCATGCATGTTTCTGTCTTTGTGCAGGTCTCACAGTTATTGTCACATTCATCACTCATAAATTCTCTTTCTCCTTATCGTTGTCTTGAGAGCAGTAAAGATAGTTTTATATGTAAACCTTATTAATATGTTTCGTTTAGAAAATAAACAGGTGTTGTAAGGTTTGGACGAAGTTGACCGAAAAATAATCCAGCAGCTTCAAGAGAATGGGCGTACAACCTTTGAAGAACTAGGAAAGAAGACTGGCTTTACAAGTATGGGTGTCAAGAAAAGAGTCGATAAACTGCTTGAAGAAGAGATCATCAAAGTATCTACCTCTATCAATCTGAAATCGCTGAACCTCTGCGCAGCTATAGTATTGCTTGAGATGGAAAGTGCCGATGTCATGCAACTTCTCCTTGAACGATTCAGAAATTGTCCCAGAGTAGTTCACATATTTACCACTTTAGGAGGATACAACCTTATTGCTCTTGTAGTAGCTGAGAACCAAGAGACACTTCAAAGCATATCCATGGAGAAGTGCTCATTAAGAAGTAGCGAAGGAATACGTAGATCAGAATTCTACCCAATTGGAAACATACATTTCTCTCCCTTCCTGCCAGTCAGGGAAAATCTAACACATAAGGAAATGATGGATGCACCATGTAAAGTTGATTGCATACCTTGCACCAGATATAAAACAAAGAGTTGCGTTGGATGCCCAGCAACAAGCTGCTACAGAGGCACTCTTTAAGAGATATCTTCTATGAACGAGCCTAACAACGGAGAACTGAGTAAAGAAGTCTGCATAAAGAAAGTTGATCGTGTAGAGATAACAAGCGAAGTAGACAATTCAGTGGATCAATCGAGTATTAAAGATAAAAAGAGATAATTTAGCGTGCACTTCAAGGAAAAATACGCGCACGTTAACGGAAAATTAAAAAAGAAGGGAAAAAGGTAGCGGACAAGGATATTGTTATCATAACGGAAGTGTAAATAGTTTCAAGATAGTGCTTGCTACTATTATAAGGACAACGTATTTGGAGATTGTGATGATATGGTGGAAAAGACGGTTGGAGTGGCAGTAACTGGATTGGGTTTCGTAGGAGGACAAGCACATGTCCCGGCAGTTAAGAAAATTGAAGGTGCTAAACTAATAGCCGTTATTGATGTGGTAGAAGAATTGGCTAAGAATGTGGCTTCCAAATATGATGTAAAATATTATACTGACTTTAACAAAGCCCTTAAAGATCCTAAGATTGAAGCCCTTATTATAGCTGTTCCGACACCCTTTCACTATAACTTGGCCTCTGAAGCCATAGCCCATGGTAAACACGTATTGTGCGAGATACCTTTAACACCGAATGTTGCTGACGCCTATAAACTAAAAGATCAAGCGAGGAAAGCTGGTGTAATCCTAATACCCGATTTAAACTTCCACTTCGTACCGAACTATGTCAAAGTCAAAGAACTTATTGACCAAGGCGCCATTGGCGAACCCATTGCAGTAACCTTCAGTGAATCTATAGCTGCTAAAGACCTACAAGTACAATGGCCTGCTGGATCTTGGGCGTGGAAAGCGGAGAAAAGCGGAGGGTATCCAGATTTCACCCTATCTCAATGGGGTATAGATCTTATAAGATGGTTAGTTGGCAGGGAGATTGAAGAAGTTGAATGGATGTGCAACTACGCCCCACTCGAAGGCTTCGAAAAATTTACAGGATACAACACAGTTGGAATTGTAAGATTCTCAAACGAGGCTGTAGGAACTCTACACTACAGTTCCACTGTGGTACGTGGTGAAGGAACTAGCCGATTGGAAGTGCTGGGAAACAACACCAAAACTATCAGAGCAAACTGGAACAACTCCTTAACCTTGACTGCAGAAAGTGAGACTGAAAAAAAGACTTGGAATTTCGATGCGGA
The DNA here is from genome assembly GCA_030837285.1 of Thermoproteota archaeon. Classification (GTDB taxonomy): domain Archaea; phylum Thermoproteota; class Bathyarchaeia; order RBG-16-48-13; genus JAUPKU01. Next base: position 3,345 of record JAUPKU010000237.1, read on the forward strand.
GGCTCGAGGTACCAGGGCTTGGGGGCATCGTCAAATTGACCAGCATTTCGTCAATTGTGTTCTTTGTAAGGAGAAACAAGTAATAACCGTTGATGATGCTATTAAGGTTCAAAGCATTGCTAGAAAAATGGTAAAGAAATAACGCCCATAGCGCGCACCAATGGTTAGATAGCAGTGTTTTACATTAAGTATTCTAGATGCTCGTTCTCTGTCAGTTCCATGAAAATGTCGCTTTAGCTAGTTAGGATTAAATTGTAGCGCACGCAACTTAATCAACGTACCCATCATGAAGATGTATGTTCAGGCTGGAGTAACATTTGGCATCAAGAACCTTAAGGACGTAGTCTCGAAGACATCCAAACTCTTGATGCGTTGGGGAGATCTTGAATGATCTTTGGATCTTCTCTGTAAGGTGGCGAGAACAAAGTTAACGATTATTAATGAACTTAGAGAGCGCTTTCGCGCTACCTTTAACGAATATGGTTATGGCTTGGGTAACCGGAGCAGTCATCTCCTGAAATAGCAGACTCCCTGTGTTAGACACGTTTTTAGGCTTATCCAGCGCTAACAATACATTGGATACAATAGTTGAGCCTAGCTGTACATCTCCAACATTTATCACGTTACCAACACCGAGGTACAGCGAGAACTCAATGGTGAACTCGGTTAAGAGCATTGTGCCTGGATTGTGCGTGTGCTAGACAAAAAATACATATTAAAATGTGTAGAGAGTTGAATATAGAATGAATGCTAATACTTTATGGAAGATTCTGCTTATTTCAAGTATTTTAGTAGTCATCATTGGCCTCTATACGTTTAATAATCTTGATCTGAGCATTAGTGGGGATGGAATTCCTAATAGTCCGCAGAAAGTACCATCCACGGATTATCCCTGGAGGCAGGTTCTTTCGATTATCGTTGTTGTGGGGACAGCCGCGGTAGTTGCCTTTTATAGCTTCTATAAATTCATTAGTCGACCTCTCAGGTTGATCCACTAGCCTACAATATCGCTAAAAAGAAAATCTCACAGGTGAAAGCGCGCGCTTCTGTGGTTTTTCACTCATATTGAAAACCTAATTCTGATTATTAAGTTGATGTTATCTAAATTATAATCGTTATTAGTTAAGTCTTTTTATTTATTAGAAAATATTTTAATATATTTCGATTTTTAGTTCATAGCTATAAATACTCAGCAACTCATTAGCAAATTTCATGAGAAAGATTTCATGGTTACCCCTCAACGTCTTACGATTTGTGAGTTTGTCCTTTCAAGCAAGAAGCACCTAACAGTTGATCAAGTATATCAAGTAATGCAAAAGAAGTATCAAAACCTCAGCTTTGCAACTGTCTATTAAACATTGCATTTGCTCACGGAAATTGGGATGCTTCAGGAATTGGGCTTTCGTGATGGAGTCTCCAAATATGATCCAGATATTTCCATACATCAATATTGTGTGTCAGAACTGTGGGATGATACAGGACTATGAATCGGAAAGCGTTTAAAAATTATTGTCACAAATCACGGTGGAATTGAAACGCACTCTTATTGGGTAACATCTAGAAATCTACATGTACTGTGATCAATCTACGAAATCAGAAATTTGAGTGATAATTGACAGATTGTCTAAAAGTAGGAACATTAGAAATACCAAGCGAGATTGAAGCATATTTGGAAAAACAGAGACCAATACAAAGGGAAAATCTTTCAGAGACTGAGAACCATTATTCTGAAGACGTTCCTCCATATCAAAGAGGAGCTTAAAATGGGTGTACCATGGTATGAAGGGAAGTAATATATTGTTGGACTTAAGGACCACGTGAATCTGGGTTTTTCCATTAAGGGTTTGTCGGAGGAGGAGATCACTTAATTTGAGGGCAAGGGGAAGGTGATGAGGCATATCAAGTTCTATTCTTTGGAAGATATTGATGAGACAAAAGTGGTACAGTTGATGCAACTTGCAGAGGAAAGAAGTATTGGTTTTTAAGTCATTGAGAGAATTCGAAGTATTTCTTAACTTAGGGAGACTAGTTAACGCGTGGTTTTTAAAGCATTTCTGTTTCTGTTTGACTCAGTTGGTGTTTGGCTTTCAACAGCTTCTCGTAGAGAACTGCTACTTTTTGAGGGTTTTTGTTGATAATGGCTTTCAAGAGGTCGCCTTCGATTTCCGCGATGTCTAATCGCTGATAATAATCTAAGGTCTCTTTGAAGTGGGCGAGTACGATTTTTCCCGTTAAGATAGGATGGTTGTTGGTGATATTAGCCTCGGGGAAGCGGATTCCATGTTCAAGCTCCACTTCTAGGCCTATCCTGAAATTCTCAGCCGATACCTTCATATCTCCTGTTTTAATCTCCGCTAAAATTGCTTGAGCTTCTTTTAACGGAACTTCAGCTTTTTCTAGAAGTGTCCAATCGCGAATATCCAACTCTCGGCAAATTTTTTTGACTTCTTGAACTGAAATATATTCTGGAAGATTCATAGTAAATCACAACTTGAAAATTGATGTGCGTGCTGACTATTGAACAATTTTGCTTCCGTTGTCAGAGAGTATGTATTTCTCATCTTTGTCCTCGATGAATCCAGCATTCTTGAGCTCTCGGAGACCACTTCTCACCCGGAACAAGGGCTGACCAGTCTTATTGACTATTTCTTCAGCAGATAATTCCCCATCCTTCAACGAGTTTAGCAATGCCATACCGCTAGAAGTGGGTTTTCCGTCTGCAGATACACAGGGCATGTTATCCACTCGCAGGGAGTTTCTTTGTGCAGAGGTACCAATCTTTGCAGTCGTACTCTTCCTTCATCCGTTCTACCGCTTCCTCAGCCGTAGTTGGTGATGGAACGACAACAGGGTCACCAGGTTTCCAATTAGCGGGGGTAGCCACTTTATATTTATCCGTTGTCTGCAACGCATCAATCAATCGTAAGATTTCACTCATATTTCTGCCTGTGGAGAGCGGATAGTACAGCATTGTTCGCATCTTGCTTTCCGGGTCGATAATGAAAACGCATCTCACAGTTTCCGTTTTACTTTGTTCAGGATGAATCATCCCAAACTTCTTTGCAATGTCCTTATTCAAGTCAGCGATGATAGGGAACGGGATCTTCACCCCCATCTTCTCCTCAACGTTTCGTATCCATGCAATATGCGAAGAAATACTGTCAACGCTCAGACCCAACAGTTCTGTATTCCTTTTCTTTAACTCTTCATAGATCTTGGAAAACGCCATGAATTCAGTGGTGCAGACTGGGGTGAAGTCCGCGGGGTGCGAGAATAGAATAAGCCACATGCCCTTATAATCTGCTAGCCGCAAAGTTCCCTGTGTAGTTACTGCCTCAAAGTCAGGTGCGTTCTGACCCAACACAGGGAATCCCACTTCCTCTTTTTGAACCTCACTCATTTCTTTCACCTTTTATTTTTTTTAAAATCTTTACATGTACTAATTGGGGAGTTTAGATTTAATAAAGATTCCTTCTTTAAAGTTTATTTTCTAAACTATCGCATACTTGTAGAAAACAACGGGCGAGCTAGTTTAAAAGCTCTATAGGCCACCCCACCAGCTATCAAGATTAAAATTCCAAACAAAATAGAGAGGAGATCCAGCTGGGTGATTAAAAACCACAGGAGACCAAGCTGTTAAAAAGGAATCAAGGACTGTTTTCCGATGTTTAGGAGAGTTCTGAAGGGGCGTTCCAGCTAGGGGTTTCTATGCCTCAACAAAATGCAGGAGAGGTTAACGGATGAAAAGACCATAAAAGTTATGAAATTGGTGACATTCGCTACGATTCTGACCTCGCCCGAAAAGCAAACAGGATAGATAAGGCCATAATTACAAGGATAGCGTAAATGGGAGTTCCCGTTTTGCTGTGGATCTTCGTTAAGGCCTGTGGCAAGGAGCCATCGACCGCCATCCCATACATGATCCAAGAAGCCACTTAGAGCAGAATCAGGACCGGGTTCGCAGTGGCAAAGAGGGCAATAAATGTCAAGACTATAAACGTGTTCTGACCCAACACTTTAGAGGCCGCGAATGCCAGTGGGGTCTTGGAAATCCCCAACTCGCTCAAGTGTACGAGTCAAACCACGGAGACGAAAACCAAAGTATAGAATGGTTGCAATCATGAGTAAAAGAACAAGGCCCGAGGTAGAAAGCGCAGTATCGAGTTATACGTCGCCCTCTCTTGGTGGTCATGGCCGTGGATTCCTCCGCCTTTGTTATGATGGCTTACTCCCTCGACTTGGTACCCAGCCTTTGTTCTCTAGAGCGCGCTTATTCCGCCATCTTAAATTTCATATACCTGATAGTACGATCTATCGATCGATATACACCTAAAAAATGAACAATAATTCTTAAAGATAAATCTCCCTAACATGTATAATAAATTGAATCATTAAAACTAGAGAGCGATGCTGCAAATGGGCAATAAATATTTGAACGTGAGGTGTATAATAAGACAATTTTGATTTTTATTGAAGAATATTCGAAGGATACGAAAAAGTAAATAACAATCGATTTTTGAATCTTCATTGGATAGATATTCAAAGTTAGAGATCATCTTGTTTTGTAGGATCCCGAAGAGAGAATAGCTGAAGTACTTAAGATCCTTTACTGAGAGTTTCTAATTATTCTACACTAACGTTTAATCTAGGCTCGGATAATTTTCTATTCGAGCTTCTAGCGTGCACAATATTTAGATTACGAGCACTGACACGAACTTAACCCATTGGTATATGAACTCTTTCGAATTTACTAAGAAGAATAAGAATTTAAAAAATTATAGAAATATTCATGGAAATATGTATTAGTAACCCCGAGAGATTCCAATTCCGATTATGAGGATATTATTTCCTCAGAGAATTCATAATCATAAGTTTTTATCTAATCTTTTAAAAAATAGATGATTGTTTAAGTTAAATGGGATAAGTTGTTTACTTATTCTGGTTGATTTAACCAGTATAAAATTTAATCCAAAAAAACTCAACTAAATTTTAGTGCTTTTAGACCACGAAAAATTTTTGAAGATGGTTTTTAAAGTTGAAGTCTTTTTGGTTGGGTTATGAGCCTATGTGGGAAAATAGTGTTCAGTTCATAGGCTAATATAGCTCGCTCTGCTCGCGTTATCGCTTCGCCAAATGCAGAGCGATGTATCTAGCGAAGCGAAGATAGAGGTTATGACACACCTATGGAAAACTGTACCACGTCAGGAAGTTAAAATGGTACAGAAAGATTCAAGATCTAGTACCTCTTTCTTGCTCGCAAGCGCGCGCGTTAATGCACCATCAAAAGAATTCATTACCAAATATCTTCGTGCAATTACTGAAACATCGTTGTCTTCAATAAAATACCTTTTAATGTATTCTTTTAAATGTTGAAACAATTTAAAATTTATAACTCCAATGTAGTAAGATGAAATCCATTATTTTACTTTACTGGCAATTATCACATTATATCAGAAAACGACTTGATAATTTAATTTGATTTGATTAAATAATATATATGCACTATAAGACTAGAAGCGTGCTCGCGCCTATACAACAAGGTTCTCAGACTTCTTCTATATTCCTCTACTCTAATTTCTAGTGAAGTTTTCCATTGTTGATTTCTGAAAAAGTCTTTACAATAATTCCGAAACATAGATAACCATCATAGAAGTCTCTTTTCCCAAGTAGAAAAACGACAATTTTCGGTTTAGGAGAGAACAAAATGTTATTCAGATCTAGACTTCAAGAGTCTTTAATGAAGAAATCTTTGGCTATGATCCTTCTAATATGCCTTGCTATTTCTGTACTACCACTATCAACAGCTTTAGCAGCATCATGGAATCCAGGAGGTCCAGCACATCCCTATTTAACGCCTAAATGGACCGCTTCTGTCTCAGGAGGAGGCGAAGCCCTTCTAACCGCAGATGTTAGGTCTGACTATGCTGGCGAAGAGGTTTTCCACGCTGGAGGCCCAGTTCAACCCTCTTCAACGGCGGGTAGTGTCCGCTGTTTTAGTGGTCAAACTGGCAACCAGATCTGGAGAACCAACATATATGGAATAGGCGATACTGCGACTATGCAGATGGCTGATGTTGACCGTGATGGAAGACTTGAGATTTTAGTAGCTCTCCAGCATCCAGCCGGCCTATACATTTTAAACGCTGAGGACGGCAGCATACTCTGGAATGCGCCAGGCACATACAATGGCCATCCAGGATACTTTACCCCGATAGGCGGGCGAATTGATGGCAGCGGCGTCGTCGGCGACACTGACGGAGATGGTTACCACGATATCTTCATTGGCGTTATGGCCTATGAAAAGCAGCCTACCACTGGCAAGATAATTCATTATGAATGGAGTGGAAGTACCATTGTGGAGCGTGGTCGTGTTCAAGTTTGGCATCCCTGTGCTGGTGGGCTTTCTCTTGGTGACACGGATAACGATGGAGTATTCGAATTGTATATGAATGAACGTGACGTGTACTTTGGTGATGGTAGCTGGGGTCGTGGACTAACTTCTTTCTGGGCTAACAACCTTACGCTGCGATGGAGAATTTATGATTGGGGTGCGAGCAGTGATATACCAATGCTTGCTGATGTCAACAAAGATGGAATTGTTGACGTTGTCTCCACAAATCTGCGCAGTGGTATTGTAGTTTTAAACTCTACTGATGGTCATCCCTTAAAGAACGCTTTGGGTACAGAGAGTAGAAGTACAACCTTACCAATCCATGCCCACTACCAGGCTTCCATATTCGATATTGATAGGGATGGTAATTTAGAACTTCTGTGTGCTGATGGCAAAGAGTCTGAATCATTTGGAACGCAGGTTTTTGACCTGTGGAGCTGGAAGCTTGATGCAAACATCAGTGCAGGGTACAGCTTTAGAGGTCCAAGCATCGGCGAGGTGACCGGCGACGGACAAATGGACATAATCGTCGTAACCTTCGATTTACTGAGCAACACCAACACGGGTACCGTTCAAATATACAATAGAAACTATCAGCTGATGGACTCATACGGTGGTTTGCGCCACAGGGCAATAGGATCTGTTGTTCAGGATGTTGACCGCAACGATAATGGCCTAAATGAGCTGCTTGTGCTTACTCAGGGCGGTATTATCTACTGCTTCGACACTCCGGGATTGTCTCAGGAACGTCTTGGTCTTCCTCGCGCTCGAAGTGAAGTCCACTTTTACAGTGAATCAAGGTTAGGTGCTTCAGAATATGTTCCCTACGAGCGACCCTGGCCAGACGTCATCTCTCCCAGCCCAGCTCCAAACGCCCTAAACGTTTCAACTTCGACGAGTCAGCTTTCCTTCAGATTGAATCATCCACTAGGCCAGACGATGAGCTATTCCGTTATAACCTCGCCTAACGTGGGTTCAGGCAGCGGCACCAATGTTGGAAACGGCTTGAGGACTGTTTCGATAAGTGGTTTGACTGCTTCCAGAGTCTATCGTTGGCATGTGAGCGTCACGGACCAGTCTGGTCATACGACTAGCAAGGACTTTTGGTTCACCACAAGACCAGTCTATACGAACACTGCTCCAAGTCAGGGAACTCCCCGATTGAGTTCAACAAATGGTGGGAACACGAATGTTGAAGACCTCACCTGCTACAACCAAACCACCGCGGATCGCAATGGTAACAGAGTAAATAACATTTACAACTGGGTCAAGAACGGTGTTTCAATAGCTAACCTAAACTTGCCCTTCGATTCTAAACCCAATATTGAAGCCTTATACAGTGGAACGGCGGTTACTAGGGACTATTCCGGTCGTGGTAACAGTGGAACAGTCTTTGGCGCTACATGGATTCCCAACGGTGTTGTAGGCGGAGCCTTCTCCTTTGATGGTAACGACTTCATACGTGTCGAGGAGCAGGGCAACAGTCTAGGCGGAAGTGGAACATGGTCGCAGATGAGCTTGGAATTCTGGATCAAAATTCCAACAAGTGGTAGTTCTACAACAGTCATTTGGAAAGCTGACCGCTATGATACCCGAAATTCCAATTCTTACAAAATAACAGCTCTCCACAATGCTAATCCTGAACTACTCCAATTCACATGGTACATATATAATGCAACCGGAGTCTCCTCTGTATCTTACAACCTCACCTCAGGCACTGCCGATTGGCATCAGGTTGTCTGCACTTACAGGTCTGGTGTTGGCTTAAAAATCTACACTGATGGCGCACTAAGAGCAACAGCTCGTGGTTCGGGCAACATCAACGCGACAAGTGGCCCATTGCAGATAGCGTTCAACCGTGGAGGTGGCCGCGACTTTATAGGATCTCTTGATGAAGTACGCATCTATTCTTATGAAGTCTCATCTTCCTTCGTGAATCAAAGACACTTGGATACGCGAAGCGGCTCAAGCAAAAGTGAGATAATTCCAAGAAATGATCTCGTAGTAGGAGATCAGTGGACGTGCCAAGTAACTCCCAATGACGGCTTAGCAGACGGTACTACAAGAAGCTCTAACACCATACGCATAGTCTCCAGCTCTACACAACATATATTTACTAACGGCTTTGAATCGGGCAACTTCAACGCTTGGACTGGCACGACTACTACAACTGGTGGCTCTGCTACTGTTGTCACAAGTCCGCATTACAGCGGAACTTATAGTGGGCAATTCAGTGTGAACACTGGCTCTGGAACGAGAAGAGCATACTGCTACGAGAATCTAGGCGGCTTAACGCAGTTGACTGCCAGTGCATACGTGTACCTCGCGAGCGGCTTGCCCTCAAGTGGTCAATCGACGTGGTTGATCCAGTTTGTGGACTCCAGTGGTAATGCTTTGGCATCATATGGTATTAGAGCAGACGCGTTAGGCTCTCACTGGGCAGTACAGAATGGTAATACACCCTTTGCGATGGCAGCATCTTCAGTATCTGCTCCTGTTACTGGGCAGTGGTATCTGCTGCAGGCATACTACACCCACTCGGCAACGGGCAAGACCATCGTGCTTACAGTCAACAGTCAAGAAGTGGCTTCGCTGACTCAGAACACAGTTAACGCCAACAATGTAGCCAATGCTCGGTTCGGAATAGGTTATTATATTGGTAGTCCCGCTGCGAGAGTGAACATTGACGATGTAACCATAGACGGCTAAAGACTCGAAAAGAGCCTAAACCCTCTTTCTTTTTTTATTTTTTCTCATAATCGTGCCAAAGAGTCAGCTTGATCAAATCATTAAGGAAGAAAAAGGAAGCTGTCACTGATTCTCTATCTTCCTCGCTTATTCTTCTGCAAGCTGGAATTGCTTATTTTGAGTTGCTGATGTATTTCCAAAACAAATGAGTATGAATATCCCGCGTGTGAAAGACATTAATACAAACTTATGTCTGAAGACTCTGGAAGATCATTAACCTAAGTGACGAATGGGAGCTGGCATACATTAATAGTGCTTAGGGAATAGCGCGCGCGACATCTCCGTCTCAGTCTCCCTTTTTTGTCTTATCTTCTGAGAAAGTCTTAAGAATTTACGCTTCAAAATAAAGAGAGCAGGTGTCATTATGTCAAAAAATGCGCTGGCCATAAAACTTGATCCTAAAAATAAGATCCCCTCTAATGCAAAAGTGGTTGATGCTCCAAGTCTTCTGGCTAACAAATACACAAACAAGTACACGACAGGGCCGTTTATGCTGCCTCAAAACACTCATTCACTAAACTGGAATCTTCTCAACAACGATTCAACCGTCCAAAATGTTAGAGTGACCGTGTTTAAGTGCTGGATTGGGTCATCAAAGACTGTTGAGCCTCCTGGTCCGCTTGAAATATCTCTCAACCCCGGAGCGAGTTCTCACAACGCAAACAGTGCAACAGGTGGTTTCTGCTATGAGATTCAAGTGGAAACTAACAGCAAACTGGTGTTTCCGTCAGTTGAAGCTTGGCCAGGTTCAATAGGCGATGTCATTCCGGGAACAGAAATTAGAGCGGTTCAATTCGTGCAGCAGATGAGATAAAAGCCACCCTTTCCCCTCCCTTTTTTTCTTAGCAGAGAGAACCTATGAATACCCACACATTGAGAAATGTCCATACATGGAAAAATGATAAAAAAAACTTAGCCAATACAAAAGAAATTCGTTGGAATAGTCATCTATCGATCGAATCATGTATGCGAAAAATGTTCTATTTTCCCAATCGATCGAATTCAGTCCCTAAAAAAATGTTGATCCGTACTCGTATAACTTCACATTATCTCGAAGTCTATTCACGACATCTTCTGGTCTTAATCTTTTGGGGTCATCAAAGTATTTTAGAAACTTGTTGAATATCTTCATGACCATCTCATGCTCATCCTTGAAACGAATTGTCTTGCGCCCTTGAATCGTTTTCTCTAAGTTATAACTCAACCATCAAAGGAAAGTATGCTACCATCTTTATTATCTGTTTATTTTTAGCCATGCAACCTTCTTGATACTGTCTATTCTGCAATCATAACTGAATTTTGTTATGGGAGGACTTTTAGTCATTGTCTTACCCTCACGTACTGAGATCCATTCTGCTAAATACTGTTTGATTAGTTAAGAATATTAGAACTAATATTAGAAGCCCTTGAATAAAACCTTGAATAAAATCTATATCTTATTTATTTTAATTAAAAAATTCATGACTTCTATACATCTCTAAAGGATCGATCGATCTTCCGCTAGCGTGTGCTGCAGTTTCACGCTGTCTGAGTCTTTTTTTATTTCTTGTTTTTTCGCTTCCTGTTTTTCCATTTTACCTCTCCTCCTCTCTGTTATCGTTAGATGAATTCGAGAACTGTGATGCTTGCTGCTTGCCTTTCTCGGTCAAGTGAATCTTTTTCTTTAAATCTCGTTCAACCAGACCTAGCTCAGATAACTGCTGAATTGTCCGGCTCTTACTAGATTTTAGAACGGGAGTAATGTCATATTATGTATGTACAGAATAACTTTGAATTTTCTTTATCAATTCTGTCTGAGTGAATCCATCTTTATGGAGTAGTCTAAGAACTTCTATCTGCTGGCTACCAAGATGAAGAGACTCAAGTGACTTGGGTAACTCTAGAAGTTGAGGCTATGGATCCTCCTTTACTATGAGGTTCTCATTCAGCTCTCTATTGAATTCTATATTCATTTCACTGGTTTGGTCGAGATGTATGTCTAATACTATTTTGGAGATTGGACATCGCTTTCTGTCAAGGGGGACTGGAGTTAAAATAAGGTGTGCCGTAATTTTATCTTCGTTAATAGCGTCCAGCAATGATTTTTTAATAAGGTTATCAAGCCAGTCGGTCACAGTAATCACTTAGCCTCTTCTCTGAACGCTAAAACTAGTAAATTTAAGCTTGAATTAATAATAAAGCTCAAAATAGTCTTTATTTCGTAATATAGACCAAGAACGTAGCATTTTTTAATTTTATAGTTAATACTTTAATACTTTTTTTAGAGAAGCATAAATTAGTTAGGTTAAAATTAAAAGTCCTAGTAGAGAAGTTTAAAAGTATTAAGTATTAACATCTAGGCAAGCAGATAAGAGAGTTTTCGTGTAAATGAGCCTTTTCTAGACTTATTTTATAATTTAAGCTTAAATTTAGTTCATATCTACTCGCCCATCCATCTATATAAAACAGGGACTTTACCGCGAAACTTGCCGATGTGTTGATAATTTTTCCATTCTTGACTTTGTTTCTCTATAAACGATCTACTATCGTCGTCTTGTATGACTTCGATTTTTCCTTCAATTTTTAGTGAATCCATGTTTGTCGATAGTCTTCATTTAG
>JAUPKU010000024.1 GCA_030837285.1 Thermoproteota archaeon
AAGGAGGTGAAATTAGGTTATGAAAATTCTTGTTCTGTATACTTATACACTTCCCAAGACTACTGAGGAACTAAAAAATCTTCGCGATTTTAATGCCAAGAATACGGGTGCTAGTGCTAATAGGCAAAAAAGGCTTAACGTCAATATCAAATTTTCTAGTGGGGATGATGGATTAGGGAACAGGTTCATACTTGCTGAGCTTGGGAGTCAAGAAGATTATGATAAGTTGATGGCTGATGAAGAGTATCAGAAATACCTTTTTAACTGGTCTCGACTAGTAAGCAATATGAAGAGGACGGTTTTCATACCAACCCATCCAGTCGATTTCTACATCGAGTAGTTCACACTAAATCCTCACATTAGTTCCCATTTTTTGGTTACCTATGTGTGATAAAAGAGAGAGGAGGTGAAAACTAGAATATGCCATATGTGAGCAATCATGGAGTGAGAATCCACTATGAGGTGGAAGGACAGGGTCCACCCTTGGTGCTCCAACATGGTCTAAGTAGCAGTCTCGATGCCTGGAGACGTAATGGTTATGTTATGGGGTTGAATCCAGAATATAAGCTCATCCTCGTGGATGCGCGAGGACATGGTGAAAGCGGAAAACCGTATGATCTGCAGGCCTACAGTGCAGATCTGATGACAGACGACATCGTAGCGGTTCTGGATGATCTGGGAGTTGAGAAGGCCAACTACTGGGGTTACTCGATGGGTGGTGCAATCGGCTACCAGCTTGCGAAATAACATCCGTCACGGTTTAACTCATACATTATAGGTGGTCAGAGTCCCTATGCACCCCAGTCGGCGGCACATAAGCAATACTTGGCAGGGCTTGACACAATGCTCCGCCTTGGAGTTGAGGAGGGGCCTGAAGCGGTTGTTTTATTCCGAGAGAAACAGTTAGGTCGTTTCTTCTCAGCCGATGAAAAGAAGCGTTTACTCCATAATGACTTCAAAGCCCTTCTAACGGTCTACCACAATGAGGTTAATTGGCCTTCTATGAGCAACGCGCCCTCGCTACTGTCAAGTATTACGGTTTCATGCCTCTTGTACGCAGGTGAGCAAGATCAAGTGTATGACGGGGCGAAGGAAGCTGGGAAGCACATTCAACGCGCGAGTTTCGTGTCTATCCCAGGTTTGGGACATGGAGAGGTCTCGGAGCGCAGCGATCTCATCCTTCCACACACGAAGAGGTTCCTCTCAAGTGTCACAAGAAATGAAGGCTAACCAAAATCAATCGATTTTAGGGAGGAGTCATCGCCCTCACACTGGCATTGTTTCCCCTCCTTATTTTTAGTACAGCGACTTTTTTATCAGTTATATAAAACTATGATAGCGCTTGTGCTAACTCTCTCAGACTATTGAGGATTATGATGAAGGAGAAAAGTAGAACAACCAAGACAAATACTGTCAGCCTAAACTTGTTCTTTTCTGTTAAAATCTGCATATTCTCTATTCTTCCTCATACGATTGATGGATAAGAGAGAGGAGAAGAGGGGAGAAAACTACTAAACCCCTCCCATCCTATACTAGACATTTCTATCGGCATTTTGGATAGATTAGACCATGACTATTATTATTTATGAACTAGAAATAATGACTGACGATACGTATAGAATTCTCGAATGCGCATTGAAAGAGTTGGAATGGGCCTTTTTTCATCTCTTTTTTTTATCGAGCAAGCGAGTGTTAAAAATAATGATTGGAATCTACCCGCATGACTCGACCATGCCACCTGTAACAGCATTGTTTTTGGCTCTCTTCATGTTCCATGGAAGATGAGACATGCACGGGATTTACGCATGGAAAGCCAGTTAATATGAGGGTATACCACCCAACAATGCGGTCTTCGGTAATAGGGTTTTATGACATTTACGAATCAAACCTCAAAGAACACGTGATGGTTCTTTATCCAGTTTAGATGAAACAGGGTGATTCAACGAGAATATCATCGTGATACCATAGTTTATCTTTTCTTAAATACGCATTCGCTTGCGTTGAAATGTAATTGTAGGATTACAATCACATATCCATATATTGAAGAGTCCACTATTGTTATCTTGCGTGCAAGAGCGCTGGTGTAGATCCGATAACTGAGGAAGAGAAATCTTCCAAGGTGAGTAGGAAGTCCTGTGGTAGGAACCTGAAATCAGGTTCGTAAAGCCCGAAAGGGAGTTAAAACAAGCCACGTAAACGCGTCTTCATCTCAGAAGCACAGACCTGAACCAAAAACTGAGACGAGAGGCAAAAGCTGAAGGTCGAAGCATAAGCTAAGGGTTGAAGTCAAAGGGGTTGGAGGAGAGGAAGAGTTGGGACTTCTTCAAGCTCCTGCACGCACTTCAATTGCGCATGCTAGCAATAGATAACCCCTGATAACCTACTCAAGAATTACAAACTCCTTTAAAGCATGCACTATTCACGAAATGTTTTTATTAACATATTATATTTGGAGTTAAGAGGATCCATCTAGTCGGAAAAGTTGATAATGCGCGCTATTTCCGATAGGATTGAGGTTTTCCATGGTTTTCCCTCAATCCTAAAGCGCGAGCTAGTGTGTTACTGATACTTGACTGTCACACTTTCTTAAATCATAGAAGAGTTATAAATCAATTAAAGTGTATGGAGACGTTTCTGCTTGACGCCTGAAGAGAATATGATACTGCCTACACCGAAACTGAGTCTTCGAGAGGTTGTCCCCGGTCTTAGTTTGCTGTCGAGTAAGAATAAGAATGTCAATGTCTGGGACTTTAGACAACGAGAGAATCTTGTCATCTTTTTCTTTCATGGAGTGGAATGTAGCAGCTGCAAAGCATACCTTGAAGAGTTAGCTAAAATAAATTCTGAAGTATTGGAGAACGAATCTGAAATCCTGGCAATCTCTTTTGACAAACCTGAAACTCTAAAGAACTTGGAGGAGAAGATACCGTTCCCGCTTCTTTTCGGCATAAATAAAGACATGATCCTTGAATACACGTACATTGATGCTACCAGAGGGTCGCCTTTTCCATCGATCTTCATAACAGACAGGTATGGAGTACTACGATACCAGAAAATAGTGCGAGAAGCTAACGACCTTCCAAGCACCAAAGACATTTTAGATCGGCTTTACGGAATCGAAATTG
>JAUPKU010000238.1 GCA_030837285.1 Thermoproteota archaeon
AAGTGACAAAGCTTTCTCTTTTACTGAAGGTCTTGGAAGGCGAGAATGATGAGACAATCTCAAAGCAGCTTAAGCTTTTCCAGGAGAGGGCATTGCCTGACCTGAGCAATAACATCAAGTGTGGTAATTCATTGATCGGCTGGGACATTCTGAAGGATAATCCTAGCCTAACGCAGGAGGAGATTGGTCGCATTAATCCATTTGACTGGGAGAAAGAGTTCCCGGAAATCTTCCAGAGAGGCGGGTTTAGTGTAGTGATAGGCAATCCCCCATACATCCGAATTCAAGCCATGAAAGAATGGGCACCGCATGAAGTGGAATACTATAAGCGCAAATATGCCTCTGCCAGCAAGGGCAATTATGATATTTATGTCGTCTTTGTAGAAAAATGTCTCAGTTTATTAAATAAGAATGGTAGTTTGGGCTTTATCCTCCCGCACAAGTTCTTTAACGCTAAATATGGAGAGCCTTTGCGATCCATGTTGGCAGATTACAAAAATCTTTTACAAATAATTCATTTCGGAGACCAGCAGGTATTTGACGGCGTGACCACCTACACTTGTCTTCTCTTTCTGAGCAAGTCAGCAATTAGCGAATTCCAGTTTGTGAAGGTTGATGATTTAGGCAAATGGAGCGGTACAGGAGAGGCAACCACTACTAGCATGATAGCCGCCGAGAAAGTCACGAAAAATGAGTGGAACTTCATCTCTGGAAAGAATACTAGCCTATTTGATAAGCTAAGCGAAATACCAGCAAAACTTGGTAATGTTGCTTCTATCTTTGTAGGCCTTCAAACGAGTGCTGATAAAGCGTACGTATTAGAAGAATTAGCCATTATTGATGACAAATTCGTAAAAGTCAAAGATTCAAATGGTTTTGAATGGTGCTTAGAACGAGCAATTCTTAGGCCATTTCTAAACCATATAACTGTAGCAACTTATGAACAACCATTCTCCAGGCACTGGCTCATATTCCCCTATTGCCTAGATAGCGGTAAAGCATTACTGATCCCTGCCAACAAAATATCCTCATCTTATCCACATACGTGGGCTTATTTACAGAGTATTAGCAAGGTATTACGTGGCAGGGAGTCAGGTAAAGCCGATAATGATCAGTGGTATGGTTATATCTACAGGAAAAACCTCACGCTATTTGATAATCCGAAGTTAATCGTGCAAGTTATTTCAAAGACAGGCAAATACGGCTACGACGATACCTCACTCTACTTTACAGGAGGTGGTAACGGGCCGTATTATGGAATTCGCTGGGCTGATCAAAGTAACCAGCATTCCTTAAACTATCTTCAGGCTCTGTTAAGTTCAAACCTGTTAGATCATTACCTGCATCAAGTGAGTACACCATTCCGTGGTGGCTATTGGTCCTATGGAAAACGTTTCATTGAACAGCTTCCCATTCGCACCATTGACTTCTCCGATCCCATCGACGTTGCCCGCCACGATCGCATGGTCTCCCTGGTGGAGCAGATGCTATCCCTTCACAAGCAGCTCAAAGAGGCCCGCACCCCTCACGAGCAAACTGGCCTCCAGCGTCAGATAGAGGCTACAGATCAACAGATAGACGCCCTGGTCTACGAGCTTTACGGGCTGACAGAAGAGGAGATCAGGATTGTGGAAGGAGAGTAACCGGGCCGAATTCATGAAGGTTCTTGGACCATGGCAAAGAGGAAGAAGATGAACACTGAGACGGCGATAATTTAGAATGAGCTTTGATGAAGACTAAAGCAAAGTGTGATATGCTTAAATAGAATCGATTTAGTAAGGACTAACTGAGAGATTCAAGATGGCCTCAGAGGGTAGTTTAATGACGAAAGATACTCAGAAAGTTAGATTTTTATTTAAAAAATCAGATGACTATAAAAGTCATTTTATTAACGGAGTCTACGGGGGGCTTTCTACCCATGGGGATGTGATATGTAATTTTTTCTTTGAAGCAAGAGAACTCCCCAGCGAGGAATTAGGCACTATTGATAATGGAAATCTGATTCTATCCCCCCCACCAGAAGCCAAAACCATAGAAATTCTTCGAGAATTGAAAGTGGGAATTATCGTGTCACCAAAAGAGGCCAGAGATATAGCAAATTGGATTTTATCAAAAGCAGACGAAGCAGATTCGGCGCGAAAGGAGACCCATTGAAAATGCTCGATCAGAAGCTAGATTTATATTTCCCTGATGAGAATAACGGAACCCATGGGGCTTTAGGGCGCGCGATCCTATGGGATATCCCAACCGGCCCCGATCAAGGTAGACCAATCATTAGCAGAGATAAAAGGTGTCCGACCAAGGAATTCATCAGGACAAATCCGTTAGATGGCCCACCCATCGGAAAATGGATGTTAGGCGCTAAGCCTTATTCTACGACAAGGCCGGTGTTCGAATTGTCACGATTTAATATTGATTCGGAGATTTTAACCCTTACCAACGAAGACCCATATCTACAGCTCGTATTATCGAGGATTCTCCCAAACCTAGAAGCCACACTAAGAACGTTGGGGAAAGAATTCAAAATAAGAGTGGAGACCCTTAAAGACAAAGAGATGCCTGATTGGAGAAATGCGAATATAATTGCCGAGATAGATGACGACAACTTCGACGAAGTGTTAAACCTATGGGAACGAGCTAGCGAGGAGCTAAGGGAGCTTCTTAAGTCTCTTGGTCAAACAGATGAAATACCGCAAACCAAAGCAACCGATTTAAATAAGTTCATTAATATTACATTTATGCCCACTGAAGCATGACAGTCCATGGAGAAGACTTTGTAGCTTTCGCAGAATGGATGCTAAAACACGGAAGCGATATTGAAATTTGCTATAGATGTACGATTAGTCGGGCATATTATGGGTCGTTCCATTTCACGATAGGCTATTTTAATTTACCATCCGGAATAAGTCACATGGGCGTACTCCGATTTTTGGAAGATAACGGGTTAACCCATGAAAAATCGATGCTATCACAACTTAGGACCTCTCGCGAAAAGGCTGATTACCGTCTAGGTCATAATGTTGGAAAAGGAAACGCTTCTTGGAGCATTGCGTTGGCAAAAAAACTAATCGATACCATCAAAGTAAAGCCTCCAACGACATAACTTACGTAATAGGCGCATATAACCCGCAAACCATCCTTTCCTTTTTCGCCATCCATTAACAATAATATATTTTTTAAGTAATGATTATCCACATTTGCCATTCTCACCCCGAAATACAAATAGCGGCTAAATCCCATAGCGCAACGTGGAACTTATCGAGCCAGAAACATATTCATAATAATGTGTGAATTAATGTCGATGCCAGAGCATAGCGATTTTGTGGCATGATTATAACATTCGATTTTGGCCACAGATAGCGATTGCAAAAGAGCTTTCTTTTTTCGAT
>JAUPKU010000239.1 GCA_030837285.1 Thermoproteota archaeon
ACTACGATACCAGAAAATAGTGCGAGAAGCTAACGACCTTCCAAGCACCAAAGACATTTTAGATCGGCTTTACGGAATCGAAATTGAGTGCCCAGAATGCTCACCTCTATAATTAGCGCATGATTCTCTTGAGTGCTGAGAAGTTTAAAAGCTATCTTTTAAGTTATTTTAAGAGTTTCCTTGATTGATAATATGAAATACCTATCAAAAGTAGAGTTACTAAAGATGGTATGAAGTATGGTAGACTAACTCTGAAACTTTCAATTATCATAAATATCCATAGAAAGCCTATAGACATCACAGCTCCATTCTTGAGATATCTATATTTCACGATTCTGCTGATTCTCATCATTGTCAGTTATCGCACAACGATAGCGCCGCATCCAATGCCGATAAGGATCAACAGCAAGTTGAATGTAAAAGCAAACGCTCCTACAATACTATCGAAGCTAAATGTTGAATCTAACATCTCCAAATAAAGAAATTTAGAAAAGTCAGTTGCTAAACTTCCCTTAGCCAGTCTCTCTCTCCTTGCTCAGCAGTTTCCCTCAATCCATATATTATGAAGAAGACGGCACTTCCCAGAGAACCTGCAAGCATCATATTCACATTTGATCTAGCTAGGAATATTATTCAAGCCAGCCCACTGCAGCGAAAGCAAAAAACCAGTCACCATGTTCTTCTTTCAGAAATCGCTCCACAAAAAGAGGATCTTTCTTCTCAAGGGAAAGCCAGTGTGAGTAAAGGTATAAAAAAAATACACCCTCGAAACCAGTATTAGAGGTTCCTGTTCTTTGATAGACTTGGCAGCAAGTTCATTCTCGCCAACGAAAGCAAGAAACAAATCAGCAATTCTTAAAATAGATATTGACAACCAAAGTATCAACAGTGGGAGAATAAACTTCAAAAAAACAGAGCTGAAAACACCAAAGACAAGAAAACGTCTCAGCCAAAGTTTCCCCATTGTCCCTAGAACATGTGCATTAATTACAGCATTATCTATACCATTCACTATTTTAAAAACAAACAATCCAATTACGATGACGGCTGATTCGATAAATGACACAAGAAGAAATAGCTTTGATAAAAGCTATAAACTAGTCAACCAATCCGCGCTCATTAGAGCAATTATTAAGACGAATCGATTCCTTTTTTGATTAAAATTTAAGTAAAAAAATGGGCTACATTTACACGCGCTTTACCTTGGTTCCGCATTTTGGGCATTTGCGGAAGGATTCCCAAACAAAGCTGTCTCCACTGTTCTCTCTATTAAACTCCAATTCTAACATGTCAGCCCCGCACTTCGGGCAATGCACATCGATGTGTAGTTTCCCGTCCGTTTGACTCATTTTGAAAACCTATTCATAAGATATTATTTAGCGCGCGCTAGTGGATAAAAACAAGTGCGTACTAGAGCCTACTGATGAGTATACTGAGTGATAGCCTCTGAAGTATAAGTCAATGGCGAATAAAACCAGTGTGCGCGTGCTAGGCGTCCAACATCTCGTGGGGAACTCTTTACATCCTCATACTCGCCACAAGCAGGACAAAGCCAGAGCATTGTGTCATTAGTAAGATTAAACGTCATATGACATTTATTGCATCTTATCATCATCGTTTTTCCCTTCCCCATTCTCTAATATCTTTTAACACGCACTAATTTGTTTATTACTATAAGATATTATATACTTATACTCTTATAAGAGTATTTATTTAAGTACTTACGCGCGATACGTAACCATCAAAGAAAAAAGCATGCTTATTGAACGCTTAATTGTCGAGTAGGTTTTTTAATGCATGTAATTAGTCTTTAATAGTGATTCAATCATAAGCGCGCGCTATACTCAGTATTCTTTGGAAGTCTAGAATGCACTTTTAAGGAGGTTGCAACGAACTTTTTTAGGAGAGTTGATATTTTTAGTTAACGATTCTGAAAAGATATCAATATCTGATGATATTCTCAGTATCCCGCAACGTGCTATCCCGTTACCAACAGCAGCCAGCCCTGAGTTGCAGCAGTGGATTATCGAGCAGGTCAAAAAGATGCCGACTAATCGCAAGGGTCGAGAGTTTGTTCCCAAGACAGTTGAGGTTTGGCTGCAGGTCTTTGAGGGGCTCTCACATGCAGAGTACGCATCTCTGTACAATTCTCCGGAGTCTAAGGAAGCTTTCCAAGAGATCCACCTATTCTTTGACAAACACCTTGGCAGATAAGTGTGTACTAGAAGAGAAAGTCGCAGAGTTGGCGCGCGCACATTATAATATTTTAGTTTTCTCTAGTTTCACTTTTTCGCGTGGCATAACCACAATCTCTTTGATTTGTAAACCTTCTATTGGATCAAACATCTTATCCGCAAAAGAAGGCTTCAAAACAATTGCTGTATCGCACCATCCCCCAGTTCCACCAATCGCCATTATTTCTCTGTCAACAGGTACAAGCCCTGCATCAGCAGTCATTAAGCTCATTTCTATACACACCTTAGTTCCTTGTGAGAAAAGTCGAAGAACCTCTTGAATAAGACTCACTCCCGTCATTCCACCAAACTGATTTACAATAGCACCGCTAGCTCCATGAAAAGTATGAGTACCACGATGAATCTTAACTCTAAGTCTTTCAAGTTATTTTGATCTTTTTCACTCAAACGCATGCGCTCGCCCCATCCTACTACAGCTATTAAGGTAATATCCATCCCCTTGAAAACTTTCGCCATTTTAAGAGCAGTTCTTCCAGTATAGGAGGCAACAACCACATGTTTAAGATTCAATTCTACTACCTCTTTTACGAGCTAGATCCAATGTTTGATCAGCGTTTTCTCTTTCTTATCTAAATTCTGCCCACGAGGAAATCAATAGTCAGATTCAAGGTATCTAATTATCTTATCAACCACTTCTTCAGACATTCAATTTTTAAATCAATAATATTTTTTTGAGAGAAAGCATTTGGTAAATTTGCTTATTACCTTAGGATGTAATCGAGCTTGTGCCTATTGTTTTGCTAAAGAAAAACAGTATTCGTTTTCTTCAACTGAAACTGTGAAAGAAATCAGCCTTGAAGACTTTGATAAGGTATTAAGTTTTCTAGAAAAAAAATAACCAAGATTTCATTCAAATAGCAGGTGGAGAGCCAACTATTCATCCAAAATTCAAGCAAATACTTCTGACTCTAATTAATAAAAAAAGAGTGAATCTCCTAAGCAACGCACTCTGGGATCCTGAACTTGAACTCTTTTTCTCATAAGCATTGATCAACCAAAAACTTACAACACCTCTGAATGGAACATTGTGGAAGAAAACTTCGCATTCTTAAGCAATCGCTCAAACGTGACATGAGTTTCAACATCTACGAGAAGAACCCTGAATACACCTACATCTTTGAACTGGTATCAAAATATCACTTCAAAAACCTACGACTAAGCTTCTCTATGCCAGAAACTTTCAATGGAAGAAAAAACTCTTACCTTCCAATAGAAGATTACAAGTCAACTTCCAAAAATGTAATTGACTTTGTAAGAAAGGCAGAAGCCGTAGATGCGAAAGTGGGGATGGACAATGCAGTACCTGTATGCATGTTTACTCCAGAAGAACTCTCAGAACTGATGATAAAACAAGTGGTCGCACCCAACAGAAACTTTGTCTGCTACCCAGCAATAAACATCGGTCCAGATCTTTCAGTCTGGAGGTGCTTTGGAACTTCGAAAATCTCAATAAAAAACTAACTGACTTTCACTCGCTCATAGAAATCTATGAGTATTATCAAAGAGTTAGCAGACTTTACCAATTTAAATTCTTCCCTCTAAAAGAATGCGAATGCTGTGAACAGGCTAAAGAAGAAAGATGCCAAGGAGGCTGTATAGGCTTTGCTGAGGCAGAGTGCGAAAGACAAAAATGCCATGTAAATGAGTTAGCAGACAATGACCTTTTAGAAATGAAGCTTATACTTTCAGATAAAGTTACTTTAAATAAATACCAAATACCTGAAGAGATGATAGTTGCTCATTTCAAGGATAGAAGCGAAGTGGAGATTCCGCCTTCTATATTGCTAAACTGATAGCATTCTTAGATGGTAAGACTACTCTTAAAGAGACAATAACTTTAACAATGGAAAAAAAATTTAAAGTCTCCTGCAGTAGGCTCCTTCGATTATATTTTATTGGAGCTATGTATCCAAGAGGTATTGCCAATAATACGACGCCTAATAGGCAGAGAAGTGCTAATATCAAAGTAACAAGTATTTTTCTACGAGATAAATTCATAAATTTTCCTTTTGTGAGGTTTGAATTATGTGGATGACAAACCAATTTAGATGTTTAAAAGTTTAATCAACAAAATTAATATTGATTCAGAGCAGAATTTGCAGTGAGAATTTTTCTCGAATGCCTAGATGCGTACGATGTCTGTCATAAAAGTTTCTCCATGATTAGTTCATCATAAAAGGTGCCTTCAACACATAATTCTTTTCTTAGTTGCCCTACGATTTTGAATCCACAATTCTGATATAGTTTTATAGCAGCTTTTTGCTCGGGAATTACAGTCAACTTGACCTTTACAATGTCCTTACTCTTTTCAATCTGTTCGAATAAACTATCAATTAGTCTCGTACCCACTTCTTGACATCTATATTCCAAGGTTACATAGAAACCGAAAATGGTTGCAACGTGTTTTGTCTTGATTTTATTTTCACGAATGTATCCAATCATGCCAATCAGTTTATCTTCTGACAGAGCAAACAAAAGATTCTTTGTTCTTCTTCTCCATTCCTCTTCAGAGAGGTTCTTCTCTTCATCATAGGAACTTGAGAAAGCAATCGATTCCTTATTTAGGGCTTCTAATCGTAAATCCCGATATTCGCTCCACCTATATTCTTCAAGTTTCCTAACAACAATCATAAGATTAAACTAAACAACCAATTATTTATCGATAGCTTAGGTTTGGATATGATTTATTTTAATTCAAATATGGAACTGCTTAGAAACCCTTACAAAACTGCTTAGAAACCAACAAGAATGTTATGTATGAGAGAGAAAAATTAAATTTTAATACTTCTCCTTCTTCCTCAACGTTTTCCAATCTTGCCCTCGAAAACAGAGGTCATAATCAAGGGACAAGAAAGAAAGATTATTAGTGCGGACACATTCTCTTTACGAGCAGTAGTATTAAAACGTACGCAAACACTATACTTTTATTTTAAGATATTATCTACTCCTAGTAGTATGATGGTGATGGATTGTCCAGTAAGAAACAAGAGAGAGAAGTAGCTCCGCAAATTAAGTGTCCAGAATGTAATAGTAATTCACTTACGCTCCTGGGGTACACTCACCATGAAAACAGGTACATTTGTGAAGAGTGTTCTCACAAATTCACTGTCAATCGCCCGCATACACAAGTTTATGCTCGTGAATCTATAGACAGCTCTCATGATAAACGAAAAATTCAGAGGTCTACTGGGAAACAGAGGAGTAGGTCACAGAGAAGCGGAAAGAGTCGAATACAGAATTTTAGACGTGGATAGACTGAGAAAGATCTATTCCCAAATTTAAGTG
Source organism: Thermoproteota archaeon (assembly GCA_030837285.1). Classification (GTDB taxonomy): domain Archaea; phylum Thermoproteota; class Bathyarchaeia; order RBG-16-48-13; genus JAUPKU01. The sequence goes on from JAUPKU010000239.1 coordinate 5,541, forward strand.
TGCGAATTCTTTTTTACGAGCGTGCATCGATCGATCCCAATTGTGTGTTATGTTCCTATAGTTCCAAACTTATCTTTTACCTCATTGGTGTTCAGGATTGCCGAGGCTTAGCATTCCATTGAAACATACCTATAGGCTAACGTTGAGCGCTGTTGTTCTCCTAAGAATTGAGAGACATTTCAGAGTAGGAGACTGCAAGATCATTGTTGGACGAGATAGTAAGGAAAAATGATGCGCTGTTGGCTATAGCTATGAGAGAGAATATGGCTTACTTAGAGGTAGTTGACTACATGAGTCCAATAGTCTTGTTGGAAGGAAAAATGCTGACTGCGTCACTGAGGCTGCTGTCAGGATAGCTGTTAGATACTTAGACGCGTCCAAAGACGCGGAAGTGGACGTCAGATACGTAGCTACCGAGACTAGCATTGTAAAGGCTCGTGTTGCTAGAGAGGACGAGATAGAACTCTCTAAAGTGTAAGAGAGCAAGCAACATTATTGTGCGCGAGATTGCTGTTACTGTTTAATATTCGTCTTCTGACTATTAATA
>JAUPKU010000240.1 GCA_030837285.1 Thermoproteota archaeon
ATTTGGTAGTTCTACTTCAGTCTCTGGTTTCCCTTGTAAGCTTAAAACTTGAGCTGTTGTCAAAAATCATTACCTCATATCTATCTCTTTGTCGACGCCTGAACTTCTACTTGCTGTGTGCCAGCTACTGCTTCGATGTTAACTGACGGGGGACGAGAACTATAACGAAGTTTTACTAGCCGCTTTGCAGGACCGGGAATACTTCCTTTTAAGACGATATAATCTGTCTTTACAATACCATATTTCGTGAAGCCCCCCGTCGGAGCAAGAGCTTCAGCATCTTTATTTATTTTCAGAATCTGTTTGTTTATTTCGGTTCGCTGATGAAATCCCATTTGACCAGCTCGGGGAACAGTATACATCACGAAGTGGGGAGTCCATGCTCCAAGGGTTCCAACACCTCTTACGGTTTTTCTTGATTTATGCGGAAGTTTTTTAACACCCATACGCTTAACAGGGCCTTGAATTCCCTTTCCCTTAGTAATACCAATTATATCTATTAATTGACTCTCTCTAAACACATCGGAGACTCTGATTTCTTTTCCTAATTCTCCTACAAGATACGAGAATTGATCTTTAACAGTTCCTCCACCTAGTTTAACTTCAAAAAGTTCAGGTTTTTTCCTGTAAGTACTAGAAAGATATGGTTGTGTGCTGAGGATTGCTCTTAGTTCAACCGTTTTATCCAGATTCTCCTCCATTTTTTTCATTGAGGCTTCGATGTTTAAGTACTTAGGCTTAGAAAAAAGCTTGTCAAGTCCTTTTGGCTGGTCTTTATTCCATACTTCAGTTAAAGCCTGCCGACCACTTGCGACATTTGAGTAAGCGCGAATTCCACAGAATACCATTGGTGGAGTTTCAATGAGAGTAACAGACTCATTTACTTCCTGCCCGAATGTTGGAGAACCTCTACGATCACCTGTGACGTATGAGTTACTCATTCCAACTTTATAGCCAGAGAAACCTAAAAGCTTTGGAGAAGCACTACTAATCTCTGGCCAAAAACGTATTCTACCTTCGAATCTTTCTGCACGTCCTCTAGGCAAGTAAGCCAAGGAGCCGTGCCTTGGCGCATTCTGCTTTCTACGCCCCATTCCATATCCATCCTTTTAATTGATTAAATTCAAAGAAGCCAAAGTGGCATAGATAGCCTCTTCGGTCCTCACAGTTTCGGTTCCCTGCAAAGGAATTGTATTAATTACCATATCAGCAACTTCATTCATCTCAATTCCTTCTTTGGAGAGTATCTCTCTTAAGCCCTCATTAGATGAACCGAAGGCTACTAACACTTTATTCGCTTCTTTTAGTTTTTTCTTGATTTCGTCTATGACCTCTTTAAATGGTTTTCCACGTCGAGAGGTTAGTACTGTGAAATCGAAGAGTTCCTCCTTAACTATTTTTCCAAGGGTTAAGTTGGGAACACTAACGCGGTATCCCCAATATATGTTTATCTCTTCTCTTCTCGCTTGAGATGCCTCAGGAAAACTCTGAGACAAGCTTGTTATTTTCACCGTTACTCTTTTTCCAAGTGGTAAGTTCTGTCCCCCTATGAAAGCCGTCTCTTCTACACCGACATCTATGTAGGAGCCATCTTTGTTAACCTTCATTACAACACCTTCACGATACTCATTCAACTTTAGATCTCGGATGTGTTTCAATGTTGGATGGTGAGCAGTCCTTAATGGGGGTAATATACCGACATATTTCAGATTCTCCCTAAAGGAGAATAGGTGTTTTCGGAGGTACTGAGGAGTTTCCATGTATGACAGGATTGAATTTATCAGGTCTGTATCTGCTGACTGATCAACTTTAGGTATGTCTCGAAAAATTATTATCTCATCTACTCTGAATATTGCAGCTGCTCTTCCGATCATCCCGATTCTAAATGTTTTCTCACGTAGATGAGGAGTATCTGTCACAAAAGATGCCGGAATAGCTAATGAGATTGATGGAAATCGTCGAATTTGTGACATAGGTTTTAGGTTTCTCCTCATAATTATATGCTTTGATGATTAAGGTAGAAAGAAGACTTGACTTAGATTGGAGGACTTCTACATTGTTTTTATGTTGAGAAGAGAGTTAAAAGATTATTTATAGAGAGTTTGATTGGGAGCAGATTGTGGCTGCTTCCAAATTAGCGCAGGCTGGATAAGATGAATGAACTTTTTATAAAAAAGATAGTTGTAGTTATTTATTCACTGTCAATCTCTGATATGACCAATTTTTTCCTCAATCATCTCTTTTGTTATTGGTCCCTTTCTAACTATTGATGGTGGCGTCTTAGTCATGTCGATTATTGTTGAGGCTAAACCGATCTCTGTTTGCCCTCCGTCGAGTATCAAATCAACATATTCTCCTATCTGCGTTAGGACGTCGATTGGACTAATGGGATTTACGTCGCCATGAGCATTTGCACTTGTGCCGACAAGAGGGAGTGATGAAAATCTCATGATCGCCAATGGCACGGGGTGATTGGGGACTCTTAGTGCAATACCGGGATTTCCACCTGTGATTTGAAAGGGTACAATGGGTTTTTTATTTAATATTATTGTTAGTGCACCTGGCCAGAAGGTTTTGGCGAGTCTTTTTGCATTTTCTGTGATAAATGCGAATTTTTCGGACATCTCTAATCCTGAGACGATTAAGGGTAGGGCTTGATTTGTAGGCCTTCTTTTGGCTTTGAAAACTCTTGCTATGGCATAAGGGTTGAGGGCATTTGCTCCAAGTCCATATAGGGTATCTGTGGGATAGGCAACTAAGCCTCCTGATTCAAGTATACTAATTGCTCGTTTTATCTTTTTAAATTCAGGTTTCTTCGGATTAATAACAATCAGTTCAGGCAAGGCGTTGTTCTCTTATTAATTTTTTCGAGTAGAAGGTAGATTCAACCGCTAATTCGTATGTTCTATGTAATTCATAAGAAATAAATAATTCTCATAAAAGGATTAGTTAAATATTCGATATCCTTTAAGCTCTTTTTAATAGAAAAAGGTTAAGTTTTTCCTATAAGCATGACTTAAATCAAAATTCTAAGGATTTATGTAGATTGATATTTGTTATTGCTTCTAAACTGGATTAGTGAATTTTTGCCAAGACTGCATGAACTGATCTGTACTATAAAGTTTAGAAAGTTTGAGCAGGATTGGAAAAATAGGGAGAAAAAGAGTTGAATTTTATGTTTTTTCTATTATTGCTTAGCGACTTTTGCGGCGATTGATTTTCCTAGGGTTATGCATGCTGCTATTACTTTTTCAGTTGGGATTTCAACGGATTCGATTATTGGGTTTTCTATTTTTATTCCAAGGGTCTCCATCTCTGCTTCTAGGTTTTGGAGGTTCCATCCTCCATCCCAGCCGTAGGATCCGAAGGCTGCTCCAATTTTACCTTGGATTTTAAGCTGTCCCGCTTTCTTTAGAGTTTTTGCCGCTTCTAGGAAGGTTTTCATCTCTGCTGTTACGTTTGCGTAGTGTGTTGGTGAGCCTATTAGTATAGCATCGGCGCTGTCAAGTAAGGGTATTGGAA
>JAUPKU010000241.1 GCA_030837285.1 Thermoproteota archaeon
AACACACACATATCCATACAAAAAGCAGTCTTAAAGCAGTGATGAGCGCCATCGATCGATTGGTATTGCGTGGGCATTACTTAAAAACCCAATACTTGTGTCCTGCAAAACCTATGGCTGAAGCAACTATTATGGAGATTATCTGGGCGATAATGTGGTTGAAGTTGAAGTATGCTGCAAAGAGGTAGAACGTAAAGAGATTCATCCCCAATGCTACTATACTTACGATGAAGTATTCTGTAAACTGCCACTTCATTCTTTTTGAGAGACTCCAAAAACGGCTGTGAAAGGTCCAGTATTTATCGAGCATAAAACTTACTATTTGAGTTAGGGAGAAAGCTAAGGCGGATACTAGAATATATGAGATGTGTAGATACCTTTCTATTACTAGGTAAATCAATAAGTTGGCAAGTGAGCCAATAGATCCCGCAATGGCATATTGGAAAAGTTTCCATGAGATTATCTTGGGCAAGAAGACTCCATCTATCAAACATAGAATTTAGCTATCTAGTAGTTTAGCTAGATCGTGCATATGTTTTAAAACCTATCGATTGATCGTTTTGTGTATGAGTAGCGCGCTGGTTTGTCTCGGAATTATTATATCTCGTGCGCGTTTAATTTTAATTGGTGGCATATTATGGTCGGTAACATTAAACTTCTAGTCTATCCGGTTAAGGATGTAGAAAAAGCTAAAGCATTTTATGGAAAGTTTCTAGGCATAGAGCCGTGTGTTGAAGGCGCCTATTATTATAGGTTATAGGGTTGGTGATGTGGAAGTCGGCTTAGACCCTAACTCTAGTGTAGGGCCTATTGCTTATTTAGATGTTAAGGATATTAGGAGTAGCCTTCAAGCAATGATCGAAGTTGGTGCTGAGATTGTCCAAGACGTTAAAGACGTTGGCGGGGGTATGTTGATTGCACGGGTTAAAGACGCTGACGGTAATGTTGTTGGGTTTAGACAACAATCAAAGTAGTTATTAACTACAAACTACTAGGTTAGTCTGCTAGTAGCGTGCGCTATAAACCAAGCCTTATTGATCCAGTTTCATCAGTTAGTTTTATGTTAGAAACATCGATTGATTTTCAGCATGCACGATTTTCAGAATTCCTGCGTACAAGATATTTCACTACTCTTCTTCCTCTGAACTGGCAAGACGTTTGACCTCATTCACAGCTTCAGCTACAGTATCCACAATCTTATAAAGTCTGAATTCGCCAGGTCTCATGTACATATATCTCCTAAAGTTTTCAATGAGAGTTCTCCAGAACTCGCCAAATAGGATAATGGGTCTTTCTTGACCGGCGCGAATTCTAGAGGCGGCCCAAGCCATTCCAAACTCAGATATTGTTCCAGTTCCTCCTCTAAAGACAATATGTATATCACTTAACAATAGCAACTGTTTTGTTCGTTCAAAATAGTCTGCAGTTACTATTTCTTCGTCAAATTTATTTTGGGGATCCCTTCCCTCAAAATGTGAAAGGGGTACATCTGGGTGATACGTTACTCCTATCACCTTTCCCCCAGCTGATTTTGCACCTTCTGTTGATGCTCTCATCACGCCGGGTCCTCCGCCATTGTAGATTATTAAGCCCATCTGGGCTAGATACTTCGCTGTTGTATAAGCATCTATATACGTCTGGTCTCCCGGCTTGAAGTCAGCTCCACCCAAGAATGCTATCGACCTATATTTTTTCACCATCTCGCCTTCTAAGAAACGAAAGTTCTTGACATGAATGAGTTTTTTTAACGAGGCAAAATTCCTTTTTTTAACCTTACAGTATAGTCTAGAAGTTAGATGTCATATTCTTCAAGGTATGTTGGTGTACTTACTGTCCATCCGCTTTTGGATTGAAGATAGGTCTTTAAGCTCATCATCGATTCTTCTTCACCGTGGATTAGGAAAACATGGTTCGGTGGAGATTTGAAGTTATTGAGCCAGCGTTCCAAGTCGTTCATATCGGCGTGAGCAGAAAAGGCATCTATCCTTTCGATCTTCATCCGTACCGGATAAGACTGTCCATAGATTTCGACGGGAGACATGCCGTCCAAGATTTGGCGTCCCAATGTCCCAGCTGCCTGATATCCCACAAAGATAAGCGTGGATTCTGGACGAGCTATGTTCCTGATTAGATGATGTTGAATGCGCCCTCCAGTGAGCATCCCTGAACTGGCCATGATGACTGTTGAGCCTTTTATAAGATTGATCGCCTTAGACGCTTCGACAGTCTTAGCGAACATCAATCCCGGGAACTCAAAGGGAGATTGCCCATTCCTGAAGAGATCCGAAGTTTCCTTATCAAAATATTTCATGGATCTTTCAAAGACCCTCGTGATTTCGATGGCCATAGGGCTGTCGAGAAACGTCACGATATAGGGGATTTTCTCTGCTTGAGCTAATCGGCTGAAATGATACAGAAGTTCTTGGGCACGCTCGATAGCAAAGGTGGGGATTAGGACATTTCCACCTTCATTCACAGTGTCATTAACAATCTTAGAAAGTCGTTCATCAATGTCTTGCGAATTGTCATGGTTGCGATCTCCATATGTGGACTCCATGACTACGTAATCCGCTCGATCAAAAACAGAGGGATTGCCGAGAAGAGGTTTATTCCACTGGCCAATATCACCCGAGAAGATGATGTTTCGGGACACATTCTCATCTTGGACAATCACTTCAATCATGGCTGAGCCGAGGATGTGACCTGCATCGTGGAAACAAACTTTCACTCGATCACTCAACTGCACATACTCTTCATAGGAAACGTCCTTCAATAGTGGAAAACACTTCTCAGCATCCTGAACATTATACAGCAACGTTTCTGAAAGAGGTTCTTTTTTGCCTTCCTTTTCATGTCGTTTTTTCTCGTAGACAGCGTCTTCTTCTTGTATTCGAGCAGAATCTAAAATCACGATTGGAAACAGCTCTTTGGATGCAGAGGTCAGTAAGATATCTCCTGCAAACCCTTCTTTGACAAGTTTGGGAACAAGTCCACAATGATCCAGGTGAACATGGGTGAGAAGAATATGCTGAATCTGATTTGGGGGGATGGGAAAGGCTTCCCAGTTTCTGTGGGAATAGTCCCGCTCTTGAAACAATCCGCAATCGATAAGAATCTTCACTCCACCGGCATTAAGAAAATAGCTTGATCCGGTTACTTGACGTGTTGCGCCTAAAAATTTTATTTTCATGATTCTCTCATTATATTAGCATTTTTTATTTCTGACCTAATTAGTTTTTTGAGTGTGCGTGCACTAGCATCGCTTTTTGCTTAATGTTTTTTAAAGTGAAAACTATCAAGTATATAATGGAGTGATGGATAGCATTGGGAAGCGCGTGCTCAGAGGAAAATAAGAAAGAAGAAAAACCAAAGAAGACGAAGAAAAGAACGAGCAAATGGCTACGACAGCGCAGCAGTCGCAAATTTAATTCCGAACAAGAGGCTCAATATAGCGCCCTTGACAGATGGATTTACTTGTGTTAACTAACGATCGATAGATCCATCGTTTGCGAACTTGTCAACTTTATCGGGACTATCTTTACGATTTTGCCCTAGAATCCCCGCTTGATTTGCTTTCCCTTGGTCAGTTCTCGTATAACTCTCGCTATTAAAATTTCATTAAAAAATAGAGGGAACTCTTATTATTCTTCTTTCTTTTTGACTACTTCTTTGACTTTCTCTACACCTTTCTTTCCAGCGTCAACAACATGTCCTCCTACGTCTTTTCCTACGTCAACAGCTTTTTCTCCAGTATCCTTAGCGTGTCCTCCTACGTCCTTTGCGGTATCTTCAGTTTTTTTAAATATCTTTTTCAAAAATCCCATGTTTTCACCACCTTTTATTAAGCTTCAATAAGCAAGCATTTTTTTAGTTTATATGCTTATTCGCTAAAGCTATTATGATTATACTAGCTTATAAGGATAAAAATTTAAGTCCTTAATCATTAAAGCACGCGCGCAGCATGTCTTCTTTTATATAAATTGATTTAATGTTTTCTATAATTCTTTTCTCTTATTTTGTTTCACAATCCTTTTAGTGTTTCCGCGTAAAGAATGAGTCTGATTGACGATGGGCTTTTTTAACAGTTTAGCTTTGTTAGGCAGGAATGTCTGCAATCGTAGAAAATGGTGTCAGCATTATCGTGGAGACTCCTCCGTCTGTAATTTTGGTCCGCAAAACTACTGCGGAATATATAGGCGTCAGGAGCATGTGATCAAAACAATAAGGAAGTCCTAAAAACTGTGTGAATATGAACTGATGTGTAGCGCTGATGTAGTTCAGGCTTTAGCGTACTGTTCTTGTACCGGAAGGAATTGCGAGATTAAAAGTAATTTTGATAAGTCCAAGAAATCTATTAATCATAGCACATACTAACAGGTTGAAAAGGCAGGGATAAGCGCGCGTATAGTGTATTACTATGTTGTTTCCTTATTGCGCGCTACTATTATGGGATTTTTAGGGGACGACAATCTGCTTGGGTTCAAATATTTTCCATATGGCTGCAGCTAAGAGGCCGCCGATGATAGGGGCTACCCAGAATAGCCAAAGCTGACTTAGCGCTGTGCCACCAACTATAATTGCTGGACCGAGACTTCTAGCAGGATTCACGGATGTACCCGTTATCGGTATCCCTACAAGATGAATGACTACAAGGCTTAATCCGATGGCGATGCCTGCAACGCCTTTTGGTGCTTTATTGCTAGTTGAACCGTGAACAACTAGCAGGAAGATGAAGGTTAAGATAACTTCAGTTATGAAGCTGGAAGTCATTGAGAAACCAGCTGGTGATGATAAGTCATATCCATTCTGTCCTAAACCGTTAACGGCGAGGTTATATCCTAGTTTTCCAACAGCGACTCCGTAGAGAGCAGCTGCTGCGATTACGGCTCCTATACACTGCATGGCGATGTAGATTACGGTATCCTTGAGCTTCATCTTTCCAGCTGCTAGCATCGATATTGAAATGGCTGGATTAATGTGACAGCCCGAGATTCCTCCAATAGCGTAAGCCATCGCAACTACGGAGAGACCAAAAGCGAAAGAGATTCCGACGAAGCCTATGTATTCTCCTGCAACCACTGCGCTTCCACAACCTATAAAGACTAATACAAAAGTGCCTAGAAGCTCTGCTAAATACTTCTTGACATCACTATTAACATCGCTAGTACGTTCTATCTGAAGTTGTTTTGCGATTAGCGGTCTTCTTTTCATGCTTATCCTTTTCCCTATGGAATAATAAAAGAGATATGAATCTGAAAGCTATACTCTAACTATAGATTAGCATAGCATTCCTACCATAGCTCTTTTCTTTTACGCGAGCTGCAAACGTTTTCTCTAGCCTTGTTCTTCAAGTTTTAAAAACTCTGCAGAATTATCTTAACTCTGGATGCGCTCACTCCTAGCTTTCATTTCTTATAACACTTGAGAGGAACCTCTCGCGCGCTTGCTATGCCGACTAAGGATACGTGTAGGATTCTAGAACGTGTATTGAAAGAGTTAAAGTAGGCTTTCTTTCATCTCTTTTTTGGCCGAGTACGCGAGTGTTAAAAATAATAATTGGGATCTGCCCTCATGACTCGACCATGCCACCTGTAACAGCATTGTTTTTGGCTCTCTCCATGTTCCATGGAAGATGAGACATGCATGGGATTTATGCATGGAAAGCCAGTTAACATGAGGGCATAAAAATCTAAAAATGCTGGCTTCGGCTTTAGGGTTTTTTTACAGTTATGAATCAAACCTCAAAGAACACATGCTGGTTCTTTATCCAGTTTAGATGAAATAGGGTGATTCAACGAGTATATCAGCGTGATACCATAGTTTGTCTTTTCCTTAAATACAGTCTTGACCTGCTGAGCAGGGATAGAGATGAGGACTAGCATTGATCGATCGTTCGTTTGCGTTGAAATGTTGTTGTAATATTACAATCACACATTCCTATATTGAAGAGTTCACTATTGTTAAGTTGCTCATAGAGGTCTACACAGAAGGCATTGGATGGAGTTGAGGTTTTTGCATCATTTTTCCTCAATCCCATCTTTTGCTTTTGTAATAAACGTTTTCTCCTTTATTTTTATGGTCTGTTTTATGTAAAGATGCCTTTGGAATATGTCTATAAAGTATTTTAAGTTACTATACCCTTCTGATTTTTTATTTTCAGCGTCTACCTTGTTCTTTGTGGAATTTGACGCTTCAAGATGTTCGGTGTGCTCATTCTTAGGAATAATCATTTTCATTTCTTTAATGACTTTTTCGCCACTTTCTAAACTATCAATTATGTTGAATGTCGCTACTTTTTTCCCGTCAAGTCATATTTACTTAGACTTGTTCTTATTGCGGGTGATGGTGGCGTGCACTGACGTACTCTATGTTTGTAATCTTCTTCTTGGTTGGAGAGGATTAGGTAGCACTCTTTTAGTTATATAGCTCGTTCTATCGCGCTTGATACGATATTAATACTAAGGACTGCACTAGTTGTCTAAGAGTATCTTTACTCAATGAAGATAGAAGATAATCATTCTTTGGTAGCGGTTTCGTGAGCATCTTGAGAGAAGCAATTGTCTGTTCCCAATGTGGAAGGTACCATAGTATCGAAGAGTTCAGAGACGGCCATTTCTGTCTTGGTTGCGGAAAGTTCCTATCCACCCGCGACAGAGTAAAAACATCATCTGTGAGGGCCCAGACGAATGTGGATTGGCCGCTCTTCCCTTACAAGCCCTATCCACAGCAACTGGACTTTATGAGAGATATTAAAAAGGCGGTGGGAAATAGGCGAATCTTAGTGGCTGAGGCTTGCAACGGTTTCGGTAAGACTGCATGTGCTCTCGCCAGCATCCTTCCCTTGGGTCGCAAGGTCATCTATGCAACCAGAACCCATGAGCAGGTGAACCAAGTTCTGTTGGAGGTTGAGAAAATTAACCAGATGTCCCAGACCAAGTTTAGGGCTGTGAACTTAGCTGGTAGACAGCACCTCTGTCTAAACGATAAATGCGGAAAACTAAGCGCAGTCGAGGCTTTGGAGGCTTGTCGAGTGTTGCGGGAAACGGGGGGATGCTCTTACAAGATTGAGGTCGAATCTCTCCCTAATCTTCCGTTCGTGTTGTCAATTCCGATGCTTCAGCGGGAGGGTAGAGCTAGAGGAGTTTGCCCTTATTTTCTGGCTAGGAGGGCTGCTGAAGACTGTGCTGTAATAGTTGCCCCGTACCAGTATGTCTTCAATGAGCGCATTAGACTGCTGGTTAATCTCGGCCTCTCGGACAAGGTTCTGGTCTTCGATGAGGCTCATAATGCTGACCAAGTGGGGCAGGAAGTCCTTAGTGATGTCCTCTCTGAGAGAGGTTTAAACAGTGCCAAAAGAGAGTTGGAGGTTGTCGAGACCTCCTCAGAGTTCGTGGATGAGCTTGTGGCGTTTCTGGAGAGGAAAGTCTCAAGCGTTAAGGCCGAGTCAGGGTCTGTGTTGTATGAAACTCTCAAAGAGATCCTTAAAGAGGATGATATTGGTTCCTTCGCTGATTCCTTATCAGGTGTTGTTGACCAGATAAGGCAGTACAAGGTGGGGCGAGGAGATAACCCCGTGTGTTACCTGAACGGTGTACTCACCTTCCTCTCCCTAGTAGAGTCAAGTCCCCGGGACAGCTACGTCGCCGTCTACAAGAGGTCCCTCGGCTCCAACTTTGTCGAGTACCACTGTTTGGATCCTAGCTTAGCGGTTAAACCTGTGGTAGAAGAGGCTCTTGGAGCCCTAATCATGTCGGGAACCCTTTCTCCAGTGCAGCTCTTCACCGAGATACTGGAGCTGGAGGATGCTGAGATACAGAGTTACTCAGCCATAGTGGATCCGGATAACGTGAGAACCATTATTGATCCCTATGTTACAACCCGCTTCGCGGAGAGAGGGGAGAATATGACCAGCCGAATCGGGGAAAGGCTCTCGCGACTGACTGCCAAGATTCCGAATGGCATCCTAATGTTCTTTCCACAGAGAAAATTCATGTTAAATGCTTTGGACAGTTGGAAGAAAAAAGGACAAATACGAAGAGGGAAGAGTCACCTCTTTCTAGGCGATAAGACGATTTTCGTTGAGGGAGCTCAAGCTGAGGAAAACAGGATGGTTGTGGAAGAATACAAAAGAGCAGCTAAGACCGAAGATGGCGCTGTTCTGTGTGGTGTCTTTAGGGGTAGGAATGCTGAGGGCTCCAACTTCCCTTATGAAGAGGCAAGGGGAGTCGTCTTGATAGGTATTCCTTACGCTGACTACAGCGACCCAGTGGTGAAAGCCCAGATAGAATACTACAACAAGAAGAAGGAAGGCCTGGGTGAGAAGTGGTATATTATGGACGCCTTTAGGGCAGCAAATCAGGCTATTGGTCGGGGAATAAGGCATCGCGACGACTGGTGCAACTTCATCCTGATGGATCATCGCTACCAGATCCACCAAGAACTAATCTCCAGTTGGGCTTTGGGGAAAGGTGTTCAGAAACTACCATCTGATTACTAGCCTCCTCCCTTCGCTTAGGCAGTATGTCTCATCTTATCATTAGATAGCTCCACGGGGACTGTGATGTTCAATCCTCTAAGTGTAAAACCTTCCAATCTCTGAAGAAATGTTTTTGTCTATCCTTAAATAACAGAGAGTTTTGCTAGTAAACTCGTGTCCAAATAAAATCCTACTTATGCCGGCGCGCCAAGAAATCTAGTAATCATAGCACGTACTAACAGGATTGAAAAGCAATAGATGCACACACTTCATCGCAACTCACAATATGCAAGTTAAAGTCTTAATTCTCTACACTATATTCGGTGATTGTGAGCGAGCTTGAGTACATTCGTCTTGGTTTATGGTTCTTGGCATGGCAGCTGGTGCTGGAAGAAACTAATGCCTATGCTAGTTAAGCGGGGTAACATACGCGTGCTAGCGTACGCTAAATTAGAACGATCCCGTTTTAATCTTTCCATCCCGTACGTATGTGGCCACAATTACGCCTGTAGTTGAAATCTCACTTTCGAGGAGTCTTAAAGAGGCGGGAATGGTTCCATCTCCGAAAAGACGCTTGCCAGTGCCAATTGTAACGGGGAATATCTTCAAACGAAATTCATCAACAAGATCGTTATTCAGAAGTGTTTGGATGAGCTTTGAGCTACCGTGAACCTGGATTTCAGGTCCATCCTGTTTCTTGAGCTTCTTGATTTCGTCGACGATTTCGCCTTTTATAAGAGTGGAATTATTCCAGTCAAGTTTACTTAGTGTAGTGGAGACAACGTACTTTTTTGCTTCATTGAGTTTATCGGCTAATGGTTCATTTTTTGCGTTTGGCCAATAAGACGCGAATATCTCATAGGTCTTGCGACCAAGCAGCAGATCAAACGGTTCTGCCATTTGCGCGCCCATTACCTTTCCCATGAAATCATCCCAGTAGCCAGCTGACCATCCGCCGTATTTGAAATCTCCACTAGCATCCTCTTCAGGTCCTCCGGGAGCCTGCATGACGCCGTCAAGGGTTACAAAAGATAAGATGATCAGTTTTCTCATATTATTATCCCTTGTAGGCTTTCTTTAAACCTTCGATCTCATTTTTCATATCTGCGTTGGAAATCAAAAAATTCCCATTCTCTTTATTTCCACTCGTAGATTGTTATGTTTGAGTCCATCCACATGGGATCCAGCGCTTCAAAAGTGACGAGGGCAACCAGATCATTCATCCAGCCTAGTTTCTCAGACATAGTCATAAAGCTCCACAGACCTACGGCTGCTGGATTGCCACCACCGGTCGGCATCTTCATCAGATCTGAGCCTTTCAGCACGCACATTTCGCCATTTATGGTCATAAATATTCCTTGGTCTTTCGCTGCGGTTACGCCCTTAGGAGGACTCGTCATGATAGCTGTCACATGGATGTTGCCGTCTATTCCTTTAGCGCGTCCCATACCCTTAACCTGAGCCGACCACGAGTATTCGGAGGTTATGCCTTCCATTCCAACGGATTTTATGGCACCAGCTCCCTCACTTTTGCCTTTACCTTCCCAAAGTTTTTCGCCTAAAACCAAATTTTTCACCATTAAATAGTGTGGAGAAACCTGTCTTTAAGCACGCGTGATTGTATATTTACAACAACAAACAGTGCGCTCTCCCGAGATCAGATAGCTGTTACTGATAAACTGCAGTCACAGAACTTTAATTGATTCTGTTTCAATATTTATTATTGATAAGTTTTAGCACGCGTTGAAGGTGTGAAGGGTATGGATAAGACCCAAAAGACGCGCAAGTTCAAATGCTACCTGTGCGGGCAAGAGTTTGACAGCCTTACAGAGCTGGTGAAACACGACCTCAAACTGAAACATAAACGCGAAAAATAAGCACATGCGCTCATAGTTTAGTTAGTTAGAAGAAAGGGAATAGAGATTTGGTTGGATTTTTGGGGATGGTGGGATATTTATGACTGTTAGGGTGGGGGATAAAGCGCCAGATTTCACGCTTCCATCTCAGATGGGTGATAGTGTTGCTCTTTCTGAATTCTTGGGTAAAAAGAACATTGTGTTATACTTCTATCCGAAGGACGAATCAAAAGGTTGTACTAAGGAAGCATGTACATTTAGGGATAGTTATGATGCCTTAACGAACCTTGGCGCTGAAGTGCTCGGGGTGAGTTCGCAAAGCGTAGAGTCCCACAAGTCTTTTGCTACTCATTATGGTTTGCCGTTTATTCTATTGAGCGATGTGGACAATAAAGTGAGAGAACTATATGGCGTACCTTCAACCATGGGCATATTGCCGGGGAGGGTGACGTACATAATCGACAAAAGAGGCATTGTCCGGCACATCTTTAATTCACAGTCTCATCCTGAACTCCACGTTGAAGAAGCAATAAAGATTCTTAATGAAATCAAACAGGAGCAGAGCGACTCCATAAATGCGTAAAAATTCTTAAGCCACTTCTGGCCTGCTTCTAATTCAATCGGGCAACCGCAATCCAGTTGTTCGCCTTTTCATGTTCTGATTTTTACATGGGCACTGAGATAGACATTAAAAAAAGTTTTTTTATTTATTTATTCTCTTCTACAAAGATCTTAATTCATATAGGGTAATCTTTAGTCAAGATTTTTTTCACTTACGACTTTAAAATGATTGGGATAATTATCTGTAAACATGATTAAAATTTAATTCAGACATTCTCTTGGAATTATACTATTCTAAACCATTTTTCTGAAAATCTTTATAAATGTTTAGTAATGATAGTTGATATATAGATTAAAATGTCTGAAGTATCAACATCTTCTGGAGAACCATCTGTCGGAACAGTAGTGAAGTCGTCAAGAACTAGGGTATTGATAATACTGATTGTTCTGATTGCGGTGCTCATTATTTCAAATGCTTACGTATTTATGACGTTCAATGATCAGGTAAATAAACTTGCGGCAGATAAAACCAGCCTTCAATCACAAGTAAAGAATCTCACGGATATAACAACTCTGAACAAAACAATCACACTAGTTGATAACCAAACAGTGGGACAGGGAGCAGGTTCATACACTTCGTGGACGTTCTCAGCTCAATACGCAGGGTATGTTGAAGTTATTGTACACACCTCGACTACGACCAACACCCAAGTCCAGGTAATTTATAATTCGTACAGCGTCGTCTTCGACCAAACAATAACAGTAGGCGCAGGTGGAACCGCTGTATTCCCAGTATTACCTGCTCAAAACATAGAAGTAAGAATCGGAAATACGAATCCTACTGATACAGCAAATGAGAGAATTACAGCCACTTACTACTACTAAAATATAGAGGTATACGCTGTTCTAGTGTTAGTTAAAAATCATCATTAAGAAAAGAAGAAAAAACACTATTTGATTCCAACCGAATGCAACGTCGTGCGGGAGAGAAACCTTTTTTATGATCAAGTTTCTACTTTAGACATATTCCTGTTTTTTAAAGCGAATTGAAGAAAGAAAATCTGAAAGACCTGATGCGTGCGATTAATGGGAAGACGCTATAAGAAAGTATTATTCAAAAGTATATTGACCTTAAACTCATTGTAAAAGGATTGGGATTCATTATGATTAAAAAACCTTGGGGATTTGAAGATATTATTTTCGAATGCCCTAATTATAGGGTTAAAAGAATTGTCGTTAACGAAAATCACAGAACGAGTCTTCAATACCACAA
>JAUPKU010000242.1 GCA_030837285.1 Thermoproteota archaeon
CCGGAATACATCCAGTCAGTTCTTCTATGATCGCCCAGAAATGGTCAAAGAGGAAGATAGGGTTTGCATTATCACTCTTTTATGGTCTTGGCTACGTTGGCAACATTATTGGACCATTGCTTCTTTCAACGATAGCCTTAAAGACAGAGTGGAGAGTACCATACTACCTTATTGCAGCAGCATTTTTAAGCTGTGGAATTCTTACCTTTTTTACTCTTCGCGGTGAACCAGCAGGAGAGAAGTCAACGTCAAGACAGTCGGGGAGACTAATTGACGATATAAAATCCGCCCTAAAGATCAAGGAGGCCACGCTTATCCTAATAGCTCAGGCTTTCATCTCTGGAGGAACTGGAATGGGCGTGATGACTACATGGGTTCCAGTTTTCCTCAGAGACCCAACGAAAGGTTTAGCTTTGGATGTTTGGACAGCAGGGTTGATCAGTTCAATTGCAATGAGCGGGGGGGTAGTAGGTACTATCCTTTTTGGGCGGATAGCGGACAAAAGAGGCTACTTAAAGACTGCTATGTCCTCGCTTGCGGTAACAACTATTACGATTTTTCTACTCAACTTTGAAGGTTCTTTTAGCCTCTTAGTAGTACCGCATCTGTTTATCCTTTCTATGACTACATTCTCTATGACGTCCCTTCTTCAAGCTCACCTTGCTGAAGTCTCAACCACTTCTCAGAGGGAGATCCTCTTAGGATTATATTTTACTATGGGTCAAGGCGTTAGTGCGCTATGGTCAACCTTTCTCGGTTACCTTGTTGACCTTTATTCCTACAATGCCATATGGATCACAATGGTTTTTGCCGGAGTTGCTGCTATGGCTTGTCTAGTTATTGCCTACAGAGCTTTTATGAAGAAGAGGCTTGAAAAGAGAAATTAACATTAGAAGGCTCATTTCTCGAAATTATTGAATAGTTTGAAGGGGTCAAAACTATATTGTAAATATTTTATTAAATAGAATATTTAGATAAAACTTTATTATTCATTTCTGCATTAACAAATGTTGTATGACTGATAATAAAAAAATTAAAAGAGCCGTTAACTACAAGACTGCAAAAGATTTCTTAAAAGAATATCCAAAACCTCCACCTGAGCACACTTATGAACTAAAAATGGAGAAACGACTAAAACGTATCATAAATGATATAGAAAAGAAGAAAAGAGAATAAAAACAAGATTCATAACCAACGTTAATGATCGATGTAGCCGTATTCTGGAAGATCTCTAAAATTATCATTAATGTGTTTTTCAGAAGACTCTTTTGGCATCCCTTTAAAAATAGAATGAGACTGATAACGAAATAAGCTGATTTCAAATGGTTAATTTGGCCATCATAGGCGCTGGAGTTGGAGGATGTGCAGCGGCCTTTTTTGCAAGCAAAATATTTCCAAACTTAAAAGTAACTATTTTTGATTTGAGTGATAGAGTGGGTGGAAGAGTCCTAACCCAAGCAATAGGATCCATGAAACTAGAGTTGGGTGCAGCATTTTTTAACACCGCTAATAAAACTGTTCTTAATGTCGTTGAAGACTTGGGGTTGAAAGTGAGAGAAGTTGAGGAGAGAGCAGATTTTGGCATTTGGAATGGTTCAGATTTTCTTCTCAAATCAAATAAGAACATAATTCTTACTCTTTCTAAACTCTTTCTAAGATATGGACTTAATATAGTCAAAATGCAATCTCTCCTCAAGGAGATTAGAGGTCAAGTAAAAAATCTGTATGAAGCAGAACAAAAAAACCCTGTTGAAATGAATGAGTTATTCAAATTTGCTGGTTTAGACGGATTTTACCGGAAGAAACTTGATGAGATACTTGCTGAATGGAGTATAGATGAATCCTTCATAAACGAAGTTATCACTCCAATCACTAGGATAATTTACTCTCAAAATGCGGATATGGGCGGATTCGCAGGGCTTTCTTCTCTAATAAGTGTCTATACTGGAAAAACATACAACTTCATTGAAGGTAATAGTGTTTTTCCAAAACGTCTGATGAACGCATCCAATTCAGAACTTCTATTTAGTCAGAATGTGAGGAGTATCGAAAAGAAGAATGACGGTTCCTATAGAATCTCAGTTGAAAACAAGACATCAACCTTTGATGGCGTGATTATTGCAACACCACTGGAATTGACAGGATTAGCTCTTGATGGTATTTCTATGACTGAATATCATCCGCGAGAATATAGAAGAGTCTACATTCAGGTCATACAGGGCAAAGCTATCCCAAGTTTCTTCGGTTCTAAAGATACAGGAAGTCTGCCTCGAATGATATTGACTACATCGGAGACGAAACAGATCATGCATATCGCCACTTTACGACTAGCGAATGGTGAGGATCTGATGACCATTTCTTCAACTGAGTTGCTTCCAGATGATATTCTAGATGGAATGATCAGGAATAGATATGTAATTCTTGAACACAGTTGGAACGCAGCATACCCTCTGTTCAAGCCAATAGACAACATTCCACATTCTCGCCTTGATGAAAGACTCATGTATCTCAACTCTTTGGAATCCGCAGTTTCAAGCATGGAGACATCTGTCTTCTCAGCGCTCAATGCAATAAGAATGATGAAAGATGAACTTCGCTAGATGACAACTATCTATTCTATTGAGAAAATTCATGAATATGTTATTCAATAATGATTTTCCATATCTCTATTCTACAAAGATTTCCAGTATGATTACCTACATATGAACTTCTCTTCTTCTCTTAGAATTCTATTTCGTATACCTCATATGTCGTCTTATTAAAACCTAGG
>JAUPKU010000243.1 GCA_030837285.1 Thermoproteota archaeon
ATTGGTGATTCAATTTTTTATTATTCTTAACCCTGTACCAACTATTATATAGATTACTAATCAATTAATTATGTTTAAATTAAAAATATCATTTTTTTAGTAGTACTCGATTCTTGGTTTCCGATTAGGATTTGTGCTTGCCAATGCTAATCTTGCCCAGTCAGGGCACTCATCTGTCTCCGTACTTTGCACTTTTGAACTACGTAGAAACATCAATAAATTTTGAAGGTCTTGTTTGGAAATCATTTTTAGAAGACTTTGTTCAGAAATAGTATTATCATTTTTTGGCAACTCACTATTGTCTGAAGTTGTATCTTCTTCTTCAATAAGAATAATTTTTGTGATTTTTCTTTTATGAACTGGTTTCAAGAAATCATCATCAGAAAGAATGTTTTCCTGATGAGTTAGTGACTTCACAAATTTACTCTTAGCGTCCAAAGGATCAAGAATCTGTGTCATCTTAATCTTCTCCAACTACTTTCAGGTAAATCTACGATAAATCAGTTATGAAGAAAAAACATTTATTATCAATTCATTAATAAAATAATACTACTGATTATTAGCGCGCGCTTCCCCTCTAGTATTGCATGTTAAAAGAGCTTTTTCTAAATCATACTCCGAATAAGTTTTTCACAAAACAGAAATCCAATTCTAACATATAAAGTGAGTAGATAAGGGACATGCTCTTGAATTGTGGTGACTTTCAATGCTAATTTTTACGCTAAAGCTCTTTTTAGCCAGTTTCTTAGCTATCAGCATATATTTTTTACTGACAAACATTCAACACTTATGGTCTTCAGTAAGTATATTTGCTCAAGTTGTCCTCGTTCTTCTTGGTGGGATTATTTTTTTAACTGTAATTGGGGAACTAACTAGAAATATGTTCAAGACAACAGAATGATCGAGAACTAAAAGTGAGCGAACATAATTTAATTTCAAATCAATTTTCAACTAAGTATAGTTAACATGCGAAATTCGATTCAAGACATCAATGGTAGATAAAGGACAGCCATTGTTGAGATGAAAATCAACCCCCACCCTAGTTCTGGCTTTCCGTAGAATAAGTCTGTATATGTTTTTTTGCGCTGAAAAAGTCATTTGATGGCAGGTATAATTCATGCCAATTTTGTTTTATAAAATTATGTAAAAAAGAATTGTTTGGATAAAAAAAGGGAGATTAATAGATTATAGTTTTGTTTATGTTTTAGCTGCTTCAGCTAAGTTTGCGCTTACTGAGATGCTGTAGTTGCCCTCTAGCCATGTTGATGAATCGATCTTGAGGCTAATGAGTAAAGCATTTGCTAATTTGATGTCTCTGCTATCCATATTTTCGCTTACTGGTAAACTGCTGCCGTCGAACATCATTCTAGTAGCATTTACAACTTGAGGTGAATTCCAGCTCATTGGAGATAATTCATTTATATTTTGGAAGTTGAACCAGCCAACATCGGATTGATAAAGGCAGTAAAGATAAGAGGAATTATTACTTGTTATGTCGTTTCCTGCGAGGTCCCAACTGTAGATTCTTCTTACATCACCGAGTGAGTTTGTTGAATATTCCAGATAAGATATGAATGGGACAACTGTATTTTTGTATTGTTCTGTGACATCAACAATTCCACTTGTGGTATCAGTAATATTCACTGTGAGGACCATTTGTATGTTGCTGATTTCCTCTCGTATGTTTGTTGAGTCTATTACGATGATAAAAGCATCATTTCGACAATCGGAGTGACTGTAGAATTGGTCGGCTTCTACAGAATATTCATAGTCATCGAAAGATTCGAATCGTAGTTCCCTTGCGTTGATAGAGCCAGAGATGGTTATAGTTTTGTTTATAGGTTGTCCATACCAGAGTGTCATAGCAAATGCAGATGTCATGCATACTCCTAGTAGGATAACAATTGCTGAAAGCTTGATTAATTTCCTCATTTTTTTCACCTTGAAACTTGATTAATTGTTAGACAATTAAACAATAAAGTGTTTGTGAAGATAAAATCTGTAAGGAGTGTAAACATTGACAATATTTGTCTTAAATCACTAACATTATGATTTATGAATTTAGCATATTAACTATCAATATGTACTAGATCTATACGAAATCAAGTACACTAAACACTTACAAATAATACTAATAATTCAGTTACTAAGATAAAAATAGTAACGCGCACCAAACTTGATATTATGGACAGAACTATGTAAGTGTCAAACAGACAACAATTTTCCTGAACCAACAAACATCCTTTTTCTATCGATAAACAAGTCCCATATTCTTTTAAGATTATTTTCTCTATCCTTTTTCCTCTACCCAAGACTAATTACCTAATACATATTAGTCTTTAAAATACTAAATGTTTTAGAAAATACCTTTAGTAATATCTCTATATATGAATATAAGACAAAACATTACAGGAATTACAGATTAAGAAGTATATAATGGGTAAAATCCTTTACCCTGCCTTTTGTTCCCCGATACTGTGTCTTATGAATTAGCGTGCGCGCTAATATCTTTGCATACTCATATCTTACCATTGGGTATGTTATCGGATTATTTCGAGAAGTAATCGATCACCTGATTTACATAGAGCACACCATCGAATTTCAATATCTTATCGCCTTTAGACATATGCCCTTTCTCTCCGTCGGGATCACCCAAACAAGTGACAATGATGTCCCCACCACTGACGTCCTCTTTTTCGGTATAGGAATTAGTGGTAACTATCAGATGTGTGCCAGCAGCTTTTCCAGCCAACACGCCATTCCTTGAATCCTCGACAACGATGACCTCATCTGGTTTCAATCCAGTCTTATTAAGTGCCAAATTGTAGATTTCTGGATCGGGTTTTTTCTTGCTGACCACGTCACCTGCCAGTACGATATCGAATTTTATGTCCGAGAGGATTTTTTCGGTGATTGCTTTTGCAGCCTGTTCATTGGACGTGGTGCATAAACCGATCTTAAGTTCTGCTTTTATGGCTTCCTTCATGAAGCGATGAATACCAGGGCGTAGTGGAAGCTTGCCAGTTTCGATCAACTCGACGAAGATGGCAGTCTTGCGTTTGTGCATATCTCTGACGAGATCATCCACCTGTTCAGGTGGTACAGGCTTGCTAAACCCCTTGGTTAATAAATGATGTTTCATACGTTCCTTGCCACCGGCGATCTGCAGCAGCTCGTGGTAGTAATCTATGCTCCATTCGTCAGGAAAACCAAATTCCTTGAAGGTCATATTGAATGAAACACGATGTCCATCACGTTCCGTGTCTATGATTACGCCATCCTGGTCAAAGAACACAGCTTTTATCTTTCCCATGTTTAGCCTCCTCTTAGAATAAACCCCCTGAAGTCACTTGGACCTTGTAAGATTCTTCCAATTACTTTTCGGTTAAAAATTCGCATACCACCTAGCGCACGCTATTTCGCCTATTGACACATTTTTAGAAGTGAATATGTCGATACATTATATAAGATATTCGCGCGCGATCTAGATATATTCCTTGATGATTTCAATTAGGATTTGCAGGTATTTCTTTTCTATAAGATCTGCTTGGTTTGATATGTTTAGGATTATCTTTCCGATTTCTTCTAGGTCTTCGATATAGTATCGTTTTTCATCTATAGATCGAGAAAAATAAAGAATATAAAAAAGATGGTCTTAAGACATTAGGGCAATGCCCCGCTGGGTCGTGACGTACTTGCCATCTATGAATTCAATTGCACCTTGATTCTTCAAATTCAGCAGGGCATTGAATGCGTCCTGACCAATGAAAGAGAATCTTCCCCGTCTAGATGAGAATTGCTGCATAAGATCAGCAGGTGAAATTGGTGTCTTGCAAAGTTCAAGAATATTATTGTAGAATTGTCCATTCTTTGGATCATTTAAAAGTTTTTTAATCTCTTCAATCGATCGCTGAGCGATTGAAGCTTGATCTTTTCGGTCTTCGCGGCTCATAACTACAAACTAATGCTTTTTATATTTAGGTTTTTCTCCAATGTGCGCGCTATGAAATCCACTCATCCATGAGCAATTGCTGAAAACCTGTGATTTTCATTATTCCTTCGTGTGTGTAGCCCTTGGTGCTCTCTCCCACACACGGAGACCAAGAATGGAGGATTGCATGCCTGATTGGTTTTTGCATAATTTTCCTAGCTCAAATAGCTGAAGCCAAGAAAGAAGTACAAAAGCTAAAATATGAGCGCCCGCCGCTCACATCACTTCATCTAACATATCAAGTGTATGCTTTTCGAGCGGTTCGAGAAAATATCCCGGTAGCATGCGGTTATCTTTCATGCCAGGAATCCCGCCCAGGGTCTGCTCATTGTGTTCAAGTGCCTCGTCGTCGTAAATATAGGCACAATTCATGAGAAGGCTTGTATCGTGGTTGATCATAATGGTGTTTTTCATCGGTGAGATATATTTGATCCTGCACTCGAGGGAGGAAAACAACTCTCCGCCTATATCGTAAAGAGCAACGTTTCCGATTCGTACTAAATGCAGACGAACCGTATAAGGCTCGACGTCTACCTGGCCTTTCTTGTAGCGTGCTGGAGTCTTCGACCAGGCCAGTATATGCGATCAATGTTTCCACTGAGGTACGGTCAATCTTCCGCACGACCTTCATAATATCTGCGAAGTGGCGCGTGGAAAGCATCTTCAGTATCGCAATCGGCGTGTCTCCTTCGTTCAACTGATACGAAACGGGACAACCTGTCATAGGATTCGGATAATAGATCTCGTCCGACATGATCGGATTTATGTCATCCGCCGCGCCACAGGACCAAACCGCAACGCTATCTCCGAACTTTGCCTCCAAATATTGGCTTACATTCCCACCAACATCGCTGCTGATGCCTACCTAGCCGTTTTCGCAACAGCAATTCCAGGTCATGACGACATTTGCACCGCGTAATTTACAAAGAAAGCGATTGGCTTGCCGTTCAGGTCTTCAATCTTCATGACGAACAGCGTAAAATAAACCGGCTTTTCGGGGTTGACACCAGTGCTGCACCAAACACTTTCTTTCCCTTTTTCATCGATAATGACATAGTCTTGGTTCCGGTTCACATTTCCGTAACTGTCTCTATAGCCATGCTCCATTTTCATAGACCGCATCTCAGCAATCGCCTCGTCGACGGCCTTGGGCATCATGTTCATAATAAACTCTTTGTATAGTTTAGTGGCTTCTTGGATCTCGACGGGCTTTTTTGTGATATCGTTAATTTTTTCAAAGAGTCGGAAACCTGTCACCGGGGAGGAATAAGGGTGTATTCCAAACAGGATGTTACCCTCCGGAATTCCGGTGCGTTCAGAAATGGCAGCAAAACTTTCCTTTGGATAAGGAGCCTTGCCCAGATCGAAGGAAACGATCAGAACGTTTTTTTCCCATCGCTGAAAGCGATCACTCGGACGTATAGGTCATCTATGACTCCCCCGAAATTGGTGTCCTTCAGACCTCTAAGATTCTACATCAGATCCTTTGCCGGTGTGATTTTCGTACGACAAGCACCGCAATATAGTTTCTTTTCTAAGTTTTGAACCTTTCTTTTCATTATCTATCGATCTATATTAGTACTTAGTCAAGCATGTGCGATCTTCTGGGATAAGTTTTAACTTTCCTCTAAAGTCATGAATGGTTATGGATGTCAAAGAGCGATTTTCGAATCATTTAATCTGGCATTATCCTTTTTTAATTATGTCGATAAGAAAGAATTTTATCGCATCCTTAAAACACAGTATAATATGAAGCCAGAGGATGTTGCAGGTTGCTACCCACTGTTTCATAAGGCTCTTGTTGACGGTGTATGGAGTAAACCACGTTAAGTTGGCTATCTTCGCCGTATTGATGAAACAAGAGACCTTGAGACGAATAGTAAGCCAATACCTCCACCGGCGGTGATGATTATAGGGATAATTGTCTCTGAAACGACTTTGACATGACGTTTGTTGGATTATTGGGGTCAAAGAGCATGTTAACAGTATCTCCGACGCGATATGCTGGTGGTTTACTTCCCCAATGGCTCTGAGTTATTATCATCCAACCGTTTCTAGGATCTACAAACTGGAATACTGGATAAGCTGGTTCATCGGACCACTCCTGATTCAAGTATATGACATCCGCCTTCGTTTCTATGAAATTGCTAAAAGCATTCAATTCAGACGTTAAAAAACAGATCGGCAATTAACAATGCGGCGAAAACTAATAACGAAAGAATAATCTTCATTTCTAATGCCATTATCAACTCATCTTCCATTTTCTCATTATATTCCAAATTCTATAGGGCGCACAATTTCTACTGTCTTCTCTGAAATTCTATTCTTGGAGACTGAATTTAAGTTCTAGTTACTAACAAAAGTCAATAACCACGCTCGCGAGCAAGATTAGTCGGATAAGAGAGAGCACTGTTGAATTTTAATCTTGAAATTAAATATTTGCATCGAGCTAGAATTTAATTGTTAGAAAAACTTATATGAAGATTAAAATAAAAAACTGAGTCAAAGAATTGAGTCGAAGACAAAATGGGAAAGCCTGAAGATCAGATTCTTCAATTGCTTAAAGATGAAAGTGCTTTAACACTTATTGAAATCGCCGAG
>JAUPKU010000244.1 GCA_030837285.1 Thermoproteota archaeon
AGTTCTTTCTCTAACTTCCTTCATTATCTCGTAACCATGGTGAGGTTTCTTGCTCAGGAGTATCAGGATCACTATTCGTATGTAGCCTTTCTGAGTTTCCTTAAGCCAATTCACTGACGCTTTGTCTTCTTCTGAATGCATAATTGTTCACTTGTCTTTAGACGGATAGGAATATTTATATTTTACTAAAATATATTGCGATGGTCATTATAATTCTGTGGTGACCCTATTGGAGAATAGTTCAATAATCGAGGTTAAGACTCTAACTAAGGCCTTCAAAGACTTTGTGGCAGTTGACGGCGTCTCGTTTGATGTGAAGAAAGGCGAGATCTTCGGTCTGTTAGGACCCAATGGGGCAGGTAAAAGCACGATCCTACGCGTGCTCTCTACGCTAACCCGCCCCACGAAGGGGACAGCTACAATCGGTGGCTACGATATAGTTAAGCAAGGCAATGAAGTGCGGAAACTAATAGGTATAGTTTCCGAGAAGATGATAATGTATAATCGTTTAACGGCTAAAGAGAACTTATTTTTCTTCGGAAACCTCTTCAACATCTCTAAAGATGTGCTAACGAAGAGGACTGATGAGCTACTAGATCTCGTTCAACTCACCAAGTGGAAGAATGCCCAAGTGGGCACATTTTCAACCGGCATGCGTCAAAGAATGAATGTAATAAGAGCTCTGCTCAACATGCCTCAAGTGCTTTTCCTCGATGAGCCGACTCTGGGTTTGGATCCACAGTCGTCGGTCGAGATCCGAGATTTCATAAAGAAGCTAAACCAAGAAAATAACACCTCTATTATCATAACAACTCATACGATGGTTGATGCTGATTTATTATGCGATCGAATAGGAATTATGGATCATGGCAAAATTGTCGCACTTGATACTTCTCCGAATCTTAAAAAACTAATTTCAGGAGCGGACACAAAGATATTGAAAATGGAAATCGGAAATCTATCACTTGATATCATTGAGGCAATTCGGGCATGCGGCTGCGTAGACTCTGTTTCCCAAGAGGACGATACACATCTGAGAACCATTGTTCATGGTGACGAGGCTTTCGATTCAGTAGTTGACACTATCAGGGGGAAAAATGGTAAGATAAACGCCATGGAAAACCTTCAGCCTACACTTGAGGACGTGTTCCTTCATATAACGGGTCATGAGGTCAGAGATAATGCTGACCAGAAGATCCCAATTACAGATGGTCATCGGCGCTTTGGAGAGCAGGTTCAAGGGAGGATAAGGTGATATATAACATGGTTGCAAAAAATCTCCTATCACATACTTTCAGGATTGCAATTAAAGATCTTACAGAGTTATTTAGAAATCGGCTAGGTCTCATCATGCTCATTCTTATGCCAATATTCATGATGGGCATGATTGGCTTCATCTACCCATCTAATGGTGGTACCCCTACAAATTTGCCTGTAGCATTGGTCAATGAAGATGAAGGCTTTCAAGGGTCGACTATTGCTAGTCAAACCCTCATTATGGGTTTACAGCGAATCAACAGCCAGACAAGCATGCTGGCACTTTCCAACGAATCAAGCTTCAACGACATCAAAATCCTGGTTCAGAAGGGCGATGTCGAGGGAGGAATTGTGATTCCAAGCAACTTCACCCAGAGCATCCTAACTGGGAAGCAAGGAACTATAATTATAATTACTGACCAGTCTAATCCACAGATATCCGCAACTATTCAGGCGGTTTTGTCGACCGTATTCGGACAAATGGGAACAGTTTTAGCTCAACAGAAAGTCCAGCAATTCCCTGGAATCAATTCAAACAATTCCCTCTCAATCGTGCAACCCTATAAAGTTCAGTCTCAGGGAGTTGTGTCTGGAACTCCCAGTTACTTCGACTTCATCGCCCCAGGAATAATGGCAATGACTGTTATGATGAGCGTCATGACAGGTTTACCCGTAGCCATATCTCAGGAAAAAGAAATAGGCACCTTGGACGGTATGATGGTTGCGCCAATCAATAGACTATCCATAATACTCGGAAAAACATTGGGTCAGACCACCAGAGGCTTGCTCCAGGGAGTAATAATACTGATTTTAGCTTCAGTCTTGTTCCATGTCTCAATTCAAGGGAGCATTCTGCTTGTATTCGGGCTGCTATTACTCGGCGTATTTAGCTTCGTCGGTCTAGGCATCGTCATTACCTCTTTCGCAAAAGACCAAGAGACAGCGTCAATGATCATGATGACACTGATGTTTCCGATGATGTTCCTCAGCGGCGTCTTCTTCCCGACACAGCAAATGCCTTGGTATATGCAAAACATCTCAAAGGCGCTTCCCCTCACTTATGCATCACAAGCCCTCAGAAAAGTTATGGTGCTAGGAGCAGGAATACCAGATATAACCACCGAGTTGGCTGTTATGATAGTGTTTGGAGTAGTTATGATTTCAATAGCTGTACCCGTGTTCAGAAGGATGATGGCAAGATAAGAAGATTGAATAACTAGGGATAAGAACACATAGAAAGGAATTTAACTGAGTGAGACGTGAGGAATGTTTTTACAACGATATAATCAAGTATTCAGTCTAACTTGAAAACTTTGAAATTAGAGTAAGAAGTGGTATTTAAAAGGAAGTCTAAGACTTAACTTAAAGAAGGAGATGTGTAGAAAATGGCTTTTCCAGGCACAGGTGCTTACGATAGAGCAATAACGATTTTTTCACCAGATGGGCGTTTATTCCAAGTAGAATATGCTCTTGAAGTAGTTAAACGTGGCTCGACAGTTCTCGGAATCGCCTGTCACGAGGGCGTTGTGCTAGCTGCCGAAGAGAAACCGGCCTCTAAGCTTCAAGACCCTAATTTTCTATGGAAGATTTTCCAGGTAGACAATCACATAGGCGCGGCCATATCTGGGCTGAGTTCGGATGCTCGGGTATTAATAGATCACGCTAGGATTCAGGCGCAGAGCAACAAGTTGACGTATGATGAGCCCATAGACATTGAAGTAATTGCAAAACAGATTGGCGATGTCGAGCAGCAATATACGCAGAATGGAGGAGTTCGCCCGTTCGGAGTTTCAATAATATTCGGAGGTGTTGACAAATCGGGTGCAAGAATCTTGCTTACAGATCCCAGCGGCTCCTGCTGGGCTTACAAGGCTACGGCCATCGGAATTGGTGGCGAAACCGTCCGCGAAGTTCTAGAGACGAAGTACAGCGATGATATGAATTTGGACCAAACGATCACACTGGCTTGTGAATGCTTGTCCAAAGTCATTGAAGAGAAACTTGAAGCCAAAAAGATGAAGGCAGTGGTCATTCCGACATCCACTAAGAAGTTTAAACGTCTAACAGAGGTAGAGGTTGAAAAATACATAGCTAAGATGAGCTGAATTGTATTCAGCTTTCAGAATTCATCACATTATCATGAAATAATTAAATTTTAATCAAAACTGTTTTTACAGATGTTGAAACCTTCAAGGTTTCCATCATGTTCACCCTTGGCATTCTTTAACTCTTAGTTGGGAGAAAAGAGTATAGAAATCGACTGGCATGAAATATAACTGATAATTGTGTTATACTTCTATTCGAAACAGCATGTTAAGGGACATAATCTAAATTTAATTTAATATTTTCCTCTCCGCAATTGGGGAACGAGACGAGTGTTTAGTAAATGTATCCCTTACTTACTATTTTCTCACGCGCGTGCTGAAGAAAGTCTGAAAATGCTAAAAGAAGCAAAATAGCGGGCTGAATGTTACCGTATATCTACAATCACATTTCCTTAAAAAGCGGAGAATCTCATTATTTTGGTATATAAGTTAAAAACTGATATGTTGGAGATGGAATTGAATGAAAGCTGAAGATATCGTAAGGAAAATCCTAAGTTTTAATCGACACAACATATCAGTCTACGAATTATTATCAAAGGACTAGGTTTGGCAAGACCCGGAGGGCTTCTAACCAGAAAGCGGATGGGAGAGAGGACGAACAGGGCTACAGGTCTTTATGGAAGCACTTCCTCAGGTTTGAACCATCAAGTTTTATCTAAAGTAACGATAGGGTTGCAGTAGAAGGAATATTCACTGGGATATTCCGAAAGACTATTACCTCCTTTGGTGGAAAAGAAGTGAATATCCAACCCACCAATAGACCTCTTAAGATATCGGCTTCCGTCTTCTTCTACATTAACGAGAAAGACCTCATTTCAAAGATAAGCTTCTACTGAGACTATCTCCAGTTGCCTACGGACAAATAGGATTAACCCGAGGCAACTGGAATAGGGAATCGAGATTTCATAATAACTAAACGCTAGAACGCGCCAAAGTTAATATTCTTTGGAATAGAAAGATAAATATAAAATAAGAGTGCTGACTAAAATGGATAAGTATCAATGTATAGGTTGCGGATACATATAAGATCCCGAAAAAGGCGATCCAGACAATGGTGTAGCATTGGGGACTCCTTTTGAAAAACTTCCTGACAGTTGGACTTTCCCATATGTGGTTCACTAAAAGATTTGTTTGAAAAATAATGTAACATCTTTAATTAGCACATGTAGTACACAGAACAGCCTCGCCTTTCCCAAATCTAATCTATTTTGAGAATAAGCTCCTCATTAATTCGTTTCTTCATTTCCGACGCGGGCCCTCTAGAATGGTGCAGTATTAGTTTATACCCTTGGCTTAACCTTGTATCTTGTGTGCAACTTTTTTCTACAAAATCACGATAATCTTTTGTCCGGGAGGATGAATAAACTGAAAAATGTTCCATCTGATAATGAAAAAGGAAGCATCAGAATTCCGATTGATGAGATAATTCTGGAAGGAAATCTTCTCGTTCCGAAAGGGGCGCGTGGAGTTGTAGTATTTGCGCATGGGAGTGGAAGCAGCAGATTTAGCCCTCGTAACAGATACGTTGCCAACGTTCTACAGAAAACTGGACTAGCCACTCTTCTGATGGATTTGTTAACAAGAGATGAAGAAATCATCGATGAGCAGACAGCCCAGTTCAGATTTAACATTGAATTGCTCTCTCAACGACTAACAGGTGTCACAAGATGGCTTAAAGAAGAAAGTCCTTTAAAAGATCTAAAAGTTGGCTTCTTCGGTTCCAGTACAGGTGCTGCGGCCGCGCTTATAGCTGCAGCAATCCAACCAGCCGATGTTAAAGCAGTTGTTTCGCGTGGCGGACGCCCAGATTTGGCGAGAGAACATCTCCTAAATGTTAGAGCTCCGACTCTCCTTATTGTTGGAGGTGATGACCTTCAGGTGATAGAATTGAACAAAGAAGCGATGGCTCAAATCAATGTAATAACGAAATTAGAGATTATTCCTGGAGCGACACACGTTTTTGAAGAGCCTGGAAAACTAGAAGTGGTAGCAAAGTTGGCAGCTGAATGGTTCATTAAATACTTAAACTAGGTATAAGAAAAAAAGAATATAACTTACTAATCCAAAAACAATTGAAAGTCACTAATTCTACATTTCATTTCAGATAAATTCAAGAAAGGCTACCTCATCATGCATTTGAGAGATACCGCTTCTCCGTGCATTTATCCGAAGCTTAGATTAAGTTCGGAGAACATCTCCCGTTTCGCCTTGCATATTGGGCAAATGTAGGGTGGATCTTCTTTGAATGTCACGTACCCACATTGTTTACAATACCAAAGCTTCTTTTTCATCATAAGAGGCTTCCCAGTAACTACCGTAGAAGAGCCTTCCTGAACCTGAATAGGAACTGAAACCTCAGTAAATCCACCATAGGCACGTGCCACTTTCTCGGCAGGTCTACGTTCGGGTATGGGTATAATGGGGGTAGTTCCCTCATAAAGGTCTTTTCTTACATAGAGAGAGCAATAACAGCAGCCAAACTCAAGAACATCTGGATCCCTATAATCACAAGGACAGAAAATGTCTCTGTCCAGCTCAAAGTTCCCAGAGGCGAGTCTACATGGACACGATGGGTACCCGTACTTGTCCCAGTTAGCTTTTAGACCCTCTATAAGGTCATCGAGAAACTTTGGGTCAGGATGAAGATAATAACCGTATGTACGTGCGTCTGACTCTGCTCTCTTACGTACTTCCTCCAATGTTACCAAACAAGTGAACCTCCAAAAATATTCTATTAGACGATCTACTAATCAAAGTTTCGCAGTAATAAAACTCGATGGATATTTCATCGATGTATTCAAATTAGAAAAGACCTTAGCTAAGGAAAAGAGTACGCGGATTCTTTACGATTCGAATAATTTCTTGTATCTCTCGTATCCTTCTTTTTCCAGATCCTCTTTTGGAATGAATCTTAGAGCTGCGGAATTCATGTAGTATCTTTTCCCTGTGGGTTTTGGTCCATCGTTAAAGAGGTGTCCTAGATGTGAGTCTCCTTGCTTGCTTCTCACTTCTATCCTTCTCATGCCCTTCGAATCGTCTTCTTTCAAAACTGTATTTTCTTCTTCAAGCAGTTTAGTGAAACTAGGCCAACCTGTACCCGAATCGTATTTATCCTTAGAGCTGAAAAGAGGCTCACCACTCGCTACATCAACGTAGATGCCTTCTCTTTTATTATCCCAGTATGCATTGGAAAAAGGCGTTTCAGTACCACACTGCTGAGTTACCATAAATTGAAGAGAAGTTAACTTAGCTTTTAACTCCTCCTTACTCAATTTCTTAAACTCCAATTTCAATTTCCTCTATTTTGCATTTTTATTATTATTTCAAAAATCAATTGATGAGTGCAGATACAGAAATCCTTGAATCGAGATACCAATTTCCAAAAAACTTCATTCTATCAGTCGGAGCATCGTCTAAGCATCGAATTGCTTGCTAGTATTTCTCGGATTCGCTTCCCTCATTACCTTAGGAACTATTTTCTTACTTTGTGGTGATCTTGATGGCTTGAACTGGGCAATTAACCTCGCATGCGAGACACTGAATGCAGTCTTTCTCTCTTGCTGGGTCAGATTTCTTCTCAGACGTTGGATGCCCTGGACTATCAGCCCAATCGTACAATTGCACCGGACAGACTGAGAGGCATATACCGTCGCCTTGACATACATCCCAGTCGACTGACACATTAGTCCCATGCACACCGAGCTTCTTTGGAGGATCAGTAGGACCCCAAACATCATGACCTTGATGTTGATCAACAACTTTCATTTTATTCTTAAAATTTGGATCTATAGGCAAAATCTCACCTTCATATACTCCATACTCGACTGCTTTGATAAAAGAGATTGTTGATGTCGGATTACAATAACACAAGATTATTAGACAATCAAGACTTATTAAAGCAATGTAGTATCAGAAAGGATTATGAAAAAAAGAATCAAAAGGACATAGGATGGGTGAGTTGAACACTTCTGACTTATTTTTTATATGTGGTATGAAAAATATCGAGTTAAGATCAAAGATTTCTTATACTTTAGCTACTTTCACATCAAACTAAGATGAAAATGGTGGAAATTATTGTCAAAAGAAAAAGAATCTGAACCACTCTGCGAGAGATGTGGCAAACCAATATATGATTGCTCCTGTAAGTGTCCTTACTGTGGCGAGACAATTCTATGTGAATGTTGCATTGGAAGAACAGCAGTAACTGGTGGATAACAAGTTCACTGTAATATTAAATTTGAAAGGCGACTTTGATTGAGTAGCGAAACTAACGAGATTGTTTGGATGGCTGGGGGAGCGCAGGGTAGTGGCGTTGATTTGGGAGCTAACGTCTTCAGTAGAGCCTGCTGCTATGGCGGTTTAAACGTATATGGGAAACGAGAATATCATTCAAACATCAAAGGATTGCATAGCTATTTCCACGTTAGAGTATCATCAAAGGAAGTAATTGCCGATGTAGATCGAGTTGACCTCCTCGCAGCTTTTGATGCCGAGACCGTGGTTCGACATATCTGGGAGATTCCTGCAGGTGGAGGAGTTATAGTCGACAAGGACTTTCTTGGAACAAAGATCAGTGACATTCAAACTCTTACTCTTTCTTTTAGACGTGAACTTCAGAAGACGATGAGCGCCAGAAACGTCAGTGCAGAGACAATAGGAGATCTCTTGAAATGGACTATAGAAAACAGAATCAAAGTCTACTTCGTGCCGTACACTGAACTCTTGAAGGAGATTGCTGAGGAGCTTCATGAAGAGAAGCTGAGCAGATTAATTCGGATGATAAATGTCCTAACTATAGGTGTCTCTTTTGGTCTACTCAAATATGATAGGTCACAAGTGGAGAAAGCCCTTAGAATGGTTTTTGGAAGTAGACCTCAAATCCTACGCAACAATGTCACAGCCTTAAACAAATCCTACGATTATGCAAGAACTAACTTTGGCGACGACTTTAATCATGAGTTGAAGACAATACAGACAACAGAGGAGAGGATATTCATTCAAGGAACACAAGCAGTTGCATTAGGCAAACTAATGGGTGGATGCAGGTTCCAAACTTACTATCCAATAACTCCAGCTGCGGATGAAAGTGAGTATCTCGAGGAGAATGAGGTTCTTGAACTGGCATCTGGACAAGGTGACGCCTCAATCGTTGTAATGCAGACTGAAGACGAGATCTCCGCGATAAATATGGCTTCAGGCGCAGCGCTCACTGGTACGAGATCTGCAACAAGCACCTCCGGTCCCGGTTTTTCTCTGATGGTCGAGGGCCTAGGATGGGCTGGTAATAATGAAGTCCCAGTTGTAGTAAATTACTATCAGCGCGGTGCCCCAGCGACCGGGATGCCAACACGCCACTCGCAGGCAGACCTTCGATTTGCCATGCATGCAGCCCATGGTGAGTTCCCACGTATAATTCTTTGCTCAGGTGACATTCGAGAATGCTTCTACGACGCTGCTAAAGCCTTCAACTACGCAGAGAAGTATCAGACCCCTGTTATACATTTGATAGATAAAGCCTTAGCGAATAGCAATAGATCCTACATAGCATTTGACCCAAGCCTGATCAAGATAGAAAGAGGACAATTACTGAAAGAGGAGCCTCTCAAGACTGAAATGTACAAACGATTTCAATTCACATCCTCAGGAGTATCACCAAGAGCCGTCTTGGGAATGCCTGGCAATCCCTTCTGGCACTCCGGTTACGAGCATGATGAGCTGGGTCACATAAACGAGGAGCCAACCAATCGTACACTCATGGTCGATAAGAGAATGAAAAAACTGAAGCTAGCTGACGAAGAGATACCTGTTGAAGAAAGGGTCAATTTCTTCGGCGACCCACAGGCTACAACAACGATTGTGAGTTGGGGTTCTCCAAAGAGTGCCATTCTTGAAGCTATAGAAAGAATGCATCATGAGGGATACGGAATGAACTTTATACAGGTGCGGATGCCCATTCCACTCCCAACTAATTATCTATCTGAGAAACTTGGCAAGTCCAAAGTTATTATCGATGTGGAGGGAAATTACACAGCACAATTGGCTGGCGTAATCCGCGAGAGCACTGGATTTGCCATGGACTACTTCGTACTAAAATGGAATGGTCGACCCATCTCCGTAGATGAGGTCTATGAAGCACTAAAGTTAATTGCCCAAGGAAAAGCATCTAAGAGGCAGGTATTAAACCATGGCTCTTAAGACTATTGATTATCGGACCGAGTACTTCGGCGACTGGTGTCCAGGATGCGGAGACTTCGGAATTCTCACCGCTTTACAGATGGCCTTTGTAGACCTTCAGTTACCTCCTCATAAGACTGTGGTATTTTCAGGGGTAGGATGTAGCGAGAAGACACCTAACTGCTTAAAAGTCAATGGCATTAACACCCTTCATGGTCGAAGTCTCTCATTCGCTATTGGAGCTAAGCTAGCCAATCCGGAACTTGAAGTAGTAACTGTCGGTGGAGACGGAGATGGATTGGGGTTAGGCGCGTGCCTCTTTGTCAACACAGGTCGCAGAAATATACATATAACTTATCTCATTCATGATAATGGTGTCTACGGCTTGACGAAGGGTCAGGCATCACCGACGCTCAGATTGGGATTGAAGACAAAGTCAATGGCTAAACCCAACATAAACGAAGCTGTTTATCCGATTGCACTTGCTTTAGTCTGCGGATATACTTTTGTTGCCAGAAGTTACGCGTATGACATCCGACATCTGAAGGAAATGATAAAG
>JAUPKU010000245.1 GCA_030837285.1 Thermoproteota archaeon
CCTTCAAGGGAAAATGACCTGCATTGATGGTTCAACACAAATAAGAGCCGGTGTACAGAGGCCAGAGATAGTAATACCATTGGATATTGATGAAGACAGATCTGGTAAGTCTAATGATGATCTTCTTTTGAGTGGGATGAAGAATGGGCTTCCAATAAGAATAATCCGAAGACCTTACTTCGGAGCTTTAGGTCGTATTGCTTCTCTTCCTCCTGAACTTCAGAAGCTTGGAAGCGAATCGTATGTACGGGTTCTCCAAGCAGATCTAGATGATGGTAGGAGAGTTACTGTCCCTAGAGCTAACGTCGAGATAATCGAAGAATAGTTGTTCAAGTGAGCAACTCTCTCTTTTTTCCCTTAATTTTCCATCTACTGATAAGGTAGCCAATTATATGTCCTACAACTTTCTTCCAATTGAATTTCTTTTTTCTTCTTTTTCTATTTCAAGTTGATTAAAAAATAGTTATCTTTTATCTCTTTTTGTTATTCTATATTCTTTATAGTTGCTTGGCATGCGATGGCAAGTTTTAAATACATTATAACGTAATAACTTGCTTCTAATCAAAAAAAGAGGAAAAAACTATGCTAAGTTTTGAAATATCACAGGTACAAATAGGGCCTATCACAATACTGTACTGGAACACTTTCTTGGTAACACTTCTATGCTTAGGATCAAGTACTATTGTCGCTATTATCCTTACAAGACTAGGCTACGAATATTGTGCACTAAGAAGAATTCCCGCAATGGATGTAATAGACGAGTCGGTTAGGATTTGCGCTGAAAAAGGCAGGCCATTTCTTTTCACTACAGGGAATACCGGTTACAGTGGTGCAGGTAGTGGAATCCAAATGGTAGAAGCTGATGTCTCAATGGCAAGATACCTTACTAAAAGATGTGCAGAGTTGGGCGTTAGATGGATCGGCACAACACAAGATCCCCAACTTTACCTTTTATTCTATGACTTTGCAAGACATGGATACTTGGAGGCAGGTCATCCAGAGCTGTTCAATGAACGAGACATCAGGCACATTGTCGTAGGTGGCAGCTTTAATGCCACATACGAAAATGTAGATACGATACGAAATGAGAAACCCGCAGCCTTCGTTGGTCTAGGTCACTTCGGTGCTGGTACTCACGTTCCTTACTTCCAAGAGGCAGTGACACAAGGGGCATTCGTTATCGGCAGCAGCTACTGGCCAGATGAGACTGCTCAAGCAGCTATGTCGTCAGATTACACCCTTATGGGCGCAGAGCAGACTGTTTGCGGTGCTTATGTAGACAATGATCCTGACAAGATGTCCGTATTCGTCGGAGAAGATTTAGCAAAGATTGTTCTAATAGCAATCTCCATTATCATGGGAATTCTATGGATTGGAGGGATTAGACTCTTTGTCTGACCTTATGGAACGCGCCTTACCAAAGGCGACTGTGATCGTAGCAGCCCTGATAATGATTGGTATTGTTGTAGATGGTTACATTCAAGGCGGACTTGGCTATGGGCCTTGGAGCATGAAGAATCTTAATGCAATGGTAAGCAATGCAACGCCAGTTGTCACGGTGATTATGCTGTGGTCATGGTTTAGGCTATACTACAGACGAGCTAGAAGTCCGAATGTTTCAATGAAGCTGAAGGGGACATTCTTCTTTGTCGGATTCTTTGTAGCCGTTGGAATTGCTATTGTGTATGGTGTAATGTCTAGTCAATACCAGAATTTGGCAGTTGTACTCCGTCGAGTAAATGACGAAACAGGTAGCTACTGGATTGCCGTGATTTTCACTTCGTTGGTAGTCAGGGGTGCTCTAGTGAAGTCTTGGGAAGGTGTAATCATAGCTGTCACATGTTTAGCTCAGGTGTGGGGTGTCGGTGGAGTGGGCAATTATCTTTTACCTCAGCTTGGAGACTTCGGAATTTGGCTGATGCGGTGGCCAGGAGTTGGAGCTAACAATGCGTTGTGGTTCGCTACATACATTGCTCTCATTTCCGTCTGCGGTAGAATCATGATCGGTAAACAGAAATTGTCACCTGCAAGATAGGAGGAGATAATATGAGCTTAGATATAATTGAAAAATCGCTGAAAGAAGTTCGTTGGCTCTATCTTGGCTTTTTCATTGTCTTGATAATCTTCACAAGGGTAACTATTCCCACAACTGCCCGTCCAACACAAATGACCGTAGACTACTACAACTACCTGACGAAAGTCAAGGCAGGCGATGTTGTAGTTCATCTAGCAGCTCTAAGTGGGATTTGGGCATCAGCGCAGGAGATGAATCGATGGTCCACTTACAAGTACTTGGAACAAGTAGGCGCATGCGTGGTCTGGGGCTTAGAATCCGCAACACAGCCTTACGGCCTTCTCTGGGTAAGGCAGACATACAATATACCTGCTAACATTGAAATAAATCAAGACCCAAGATATGGAACATTATTTGTCGTATGTGGTCCTGGTCTAGTTGCTACAACCTCTGGCGTGTACTTGTCTGCTGTTGATTTCAGATCTTCAACAAGAGGCTTCGATATATTCGGAACCTCATTCGACGATCTACCTGGTATCAAGAATGTGAAGTCTGGTAAGGATATAGCTCTTGCAATCACTAGCACCTTGGGAGTTGACATGGCAGTGGCTTTTGGACAACAGGGCGTTCCAGTTCTCGGCACAGGAGACAATGGAGGACTTTGCGTTGCTGCAACAAACTACGGATCAGGGCTTCTCAAAGGTGTCCTATTAGGATCAAAAGGAGGCATGGAGATGGATACAATGCTTGGCTACACAGGCGCCAATGCCGGACCAGCAGCCAGCGCCGCAGTTGCATTAGCAGCGGAATCAGTTTACCTCTTCAGTGCTGTAATCTTCTACAATATCGCCCAATTGCTCTCAGTAAGAATTAGACACAGATTCCTAGCGATTCGTTAGAAAAAGGAGGAAAACAATCATGGACATATGGGAAACTTTCATGTGGTTCTCAATAGCAATTGTACAATATGCGATACTGAGCACGATCTATAAGGAGAACTGGTTCTACAACGCTGTAGAAGGACTATGTCTTGGTGCAATCTGTGGCTTTACAATATTTGACAACCTACTCATCATAAACAATAATATCATCCGACCAATACAGACAGCCTATGCTAACAATTGGTGGCTAATCTTCTCAATCATTCTAGGTGGTCTCTTCATGACGCTATATGTACGGCGACTGATCAACGTCTTCAGACTAGTCCAAACAATCACACTGACCCTCCTACTAGCATTGATCGTAAGAACAAACTCTGGGGCTGTCTGGGCACAGGTTACTGCTTCATCTACGATATACGATTTTAGCTATTTCGCTCTCTGGTTAACTTTCATCTTCGGCTCAATATACTTCGTCTACTCAAGGAAGCTCGAAAAGATAACGGCTATTCCACGGGAAATCGGACGCTGGGTCATAGTCTTCGAATTGGGTGCTCTCTTAATGCCAATGTACCTAAGATACTGTGACGGAGCAATTGGATGGACAGTGAAACTGAACAATTCCCCTGCCTGGTGGGTTCCATTCGTCGCTGGAGCCGCCGTACTCATACATGCCATAGCCACAAAGTATGGTCTTATAGGTCGACGTGTTGTAGCAGTACCGTCTTCAGAAGCTCAAAAGTAGAACTCTACACACCTATCTTTTTTTTATTTTCTGTGAAATAGAAGTTAAAAGTTTTTTACATTTTAAAGTAAACAATAAATGTTAAACCTTATCCACTAAAAGGACTATTACAAATCAATAGCTTTTCCTATATGCGCGGAAATATTCTTCTGAAGTAAGATTTAATCCAAGCCTTTAGAGAAGGTCGTTTATATTCTCCAAGCTGCTTCCTTTCCTCTCTTACTTTTTCAATCTGTTTCAAAATAAGCTTTGAACCTTCTTTTGGCTCCAGACCGAGGATATTCGCTGCAAGCCTTCCATCATCTCCCCAAAACATAGTCAAAAATGGAGCCCAAGACAAGTAAGCAGTTTGGCCAATGAGTTCTATCCTTCCATAAACATCGAAGAAGTGTTCGGCAAAGTCCTCCATCCCTGTATCCATAATCAGCCTTGCTATAGAGTCTGCGACTGCTATCTTCCTCTTTTCCTCATCATAAGTATCTTCACTACTATCGGCCACAAGGAATCACGATGGAAATATATTTAGCTCTTATATTATAAGGCTTATGTAATTTTTTTATTACGTAAAATTTCTTTCTAACAATTCAATACAAGAAATGAAAGTGATAGAATCTTGAATATGTAATAAATCACTTATCTAAAAAAAGTTAAAAGAGTACCAAAAATCAACATGACTCTTGAACTGATTTTGGAGCGTAGTACAAATATGCTAGTTTTTTGTAAAGCAAATGCTTTTAATAAGGCAATATTATGGTCCTTTAAATTCTTAGAGTTTGAATGATTTTATCTATACTATCATGTGTTCTAATATTGGTCAGGGGGTTCATAGGGATTACAAACTCTTCTACTCTCATTCTATGCAATCTGTTTATGTCTTCACTTAAAGGCTTCGTTAGACGGAAGACTCCATTATCAAGTAAGAAGATATCTATTCCCGGTATTTTTTTCTGTTCTAAAAATAGAGCGGTCGTATCGCATGGTTTTGTACACTTTTTAGGTTCTTCCTCACCAAGGAATCGTGCCATATTACATCTTCTTGTTACAGAAATGGGTACCAGATACAGATACACGGATATGCTAAGTCCATTTTCGGATATGAAACTATAGTTAGGAATGGACTCTGAAATCCAGTCGAGGTCAACGCCCTCAGCACCATGTTCTTTAAAAAGTTGAATTGTAGGTTCGTAATTAACACTAGTTTGGTAGAAAACCTTTGAAACTCTCCTCTTTTTCATATATCCTACATCATATTCAGTAATTTGATTCCATGGCGTTCTAGCCAATATTGTCACAAGCTGTCTCCCCATATGTGGCTTCAAATTAGAAAACTGTTCCACAATGTTCAGAACGCCTAAATCATTCACTATGACTGTTATTTCTCCTTTATTTTCAAGAAAGGCTAGTTGGTCTCGAATCTTTTCCAGACACTCATTTGAAACAGTGGGAGTGATGTAGAAGAATTCCTTGTTATCTCCATCTACTAGTAGATAGGCTTCTTCTAATTCCTTCAAGGAAGGAATTTTCCACTCACAGAATTCGGAGCCAAACCTAATTATATCACATCTACTACCAAGAGCTTCATGAACAGCGCCAACATTATCAGTTTGAACCGAATACTTCAATTACTCAAACCTCGCTAATTGGAGCTGAGACTTTGTCCATCCATACCACGATTGAGGCTGTTTGTACTGAGCGAAAAAGAGAGGTGGATAGTAGCAACGTTTTTGCTCACAATAGCATTCTTGTAGGTTTGCTTGGCCTACAACATGAGGATGGAAATTATTTTTTAAGAATTCAACTCTTTCTTCAAATTTGTCCATCTGACCTTTTCCAATAAGATCAATCAATTCACGATAGATTTTTGTCGCACTTTCTTGGTAAAGGATTCCATCTTCTCTCCCTGTTATCTTGAATCCTGTTGCACCTGTCTTGATTAACTCTGGTAACTGACATATTGAACACATCGTTTGGGCATCTAACAAAGGTACATTACGTGCTTTCAGTTCTTTGGTATTCGCATCATAAACATCATAGGGGAAGACGCAGGCAACATGAGGCAGAGATAGGTTAGTAACTGCAGGAAGTTTGAAATGGAAAAACATGCATCTACTCTGAATACTTGAACATCCAGCGCCATGAACGAAGATCTCAATCTCAATCTTACTGCGTTTCGCGATTTCTGTGATTTCAGGTATCGTCAAATGTGCTTCAAGTGTTGCTCTGGAATAACCGAGTTTTCTTAGGAACTCGATATTCTCGTAGTTGAATGAGGCATTATACATGCTAGCAACTAGCTTCGCGTGTGTATTCATACTTTTAACTATTGCCAAGATTCCCATATTCCCAATTATTAACCCATCAACACCTTGGTCAAGACATCGCCGAATGTGGTTCTTTACGGCATCATGCATCATTTTTACCATGTAAGGAATATTAATTGTCAAATATACTACAACTCCATGGTTGTGAGCATACTTGACCACTTTTCCCAGCTCATCATAAGTAGGTATCTCA
>JAUPKU010000246.1 GCA_030837285.1 Thermoproteota archaeon
GTGGTTTTTAGCCTTTGTTTTTTGAAATAGGCTTTTTTATGGCTTTTAGCTCTGGGAAAAGTGCAAAAACGTATTCGAATTCATGTGATTCAGTATGGAAAGGGACTGTTATTCATCATGAATTTTAACAGAGGTCTTCTATTGTTTTCTAAGATGAATTATATAGCTTGTTGGTGTCTTTAATACGAGTTTACCATATTTTTTTAGAGGAACGTTTTAGTCAGTATTTTATTGGGCATGCGAGATAATCTATTGTAATTGATTGTCTTTCTTCTTAACGTTACTTTATTGTATAGGATATCTGTAGTCTTAGTTTGGATTCGAAAAGCTATATAATGTGTTAGTATTGATTCTGTCTTTGCTTATAGTCGAATGGAGGGTGTTTAGTTGTATCATCGCGTTATTGTTGAGTTAAAGTCTGGTCTTGTTGATGCTGTGGGAGCGGGTAAGAGAAGGGATATTGAGGCTTTTCTTGGCTTAAAAGTGGATGAGGTGAGGATAAGAAGGGTTTACACGATTGACGCAAAGTTGAATATGGAGGAACTGGATCGCGTCCGCCGAGAACTTCTGGTAGACCCGGTTGTTGAGGAGGGAGATGCGCCTCTTCCACGGTTTGTCTGGCTTATAGAGGTAGGATTTAGACCGGGGGTTACCGATAATGTCGGGAGGACTGCTAAGACCGCTATAGAGGACCTCCTGAACAGGCAACTTAGGGAAGAAGAGAGAATCTACACTTCCACACAATATCTATTGAGTGGAGGATACCTTGAGTTTAAGGATTGCGAACGGATTGCCAGAGAGCTTCTGGCGAATGAACTTTTGGAACGTTGGATAATTGTAAACTATGAGGAGGTTAAGCGCAAGGGCGTGGATGTTCCACCTCCAATTATTAAGGGAAGTCAAGAGACGGTGGTGAAGGAGTATAATCTTGACGTCAGAGATGAGGAGCTGATAAAGATAAGTAGCGAAGGCGTCCTAGCGCTGGACTTGAATGAGATGAAGGCTATAAAAGACTACTTTAAAAGAACGTCTGTTGTGACTGAAAGGAAGAAGATGAGTCTAGGAGCGAATCCGACAGATGTTGAACTTGAGACACTGGCTCAGACGTGGTCGGAGCACTGCAAACACAAGATCTTTCATGCGCTCATTCACTATCGCGACGGTGAAGAGGACGAGATTATAAACAGTTTATTCAGAAATTATATCAAGAAGAGCACTAGCGAGCTCAGCGAGCGGCTTCCTTGGCTGGTAAGCGTCTTCTCAGACAATTCAGGTGTAATAAGCTTCAATAATAAGTTGAATGTCGCTGCCAAGGTAGAGACTCACAATGCTCCATCGGCACTGGAACCTTATGGTGGGGCGATAACTGGCATTGTAGGGGTCAACAGGGATCCAATGGGCACTGGCATGGGTGCTAAGCTCTTTTTCAACGTTTTCGCCTACTGCCTTGGCGACCCATTCTATAGAGGAAAGGTCCCAGCTAAGTTGCTTCATCCTAGGCGCGTCAGGGATGGAGTACATAGGGGTGTGATTGATGGGGGGAACCAGAGTGGTATCCCTCTTGTTAGGGGACGCGAAATCTTTGACAGAAGATATGGAGAGGCGAAGCCATTGGTCTATTGTGGAACCTTCGGAGCAATGCCAAAGATGATTGGTGGAAAGCCTTCATACCTCAAGGAAATCGAAGCAGGGGACTTGATCGTTATGGTTGGAGGGCGAATAGGAAAAGATGGCATTCATGGTGCTACATTTTCCTCAGAAGAACTGCATAAGGGCTCTCCAACTCAAGCCGTTCAGATAGGTGACCCCATAACACAGAAGAAGACGAGTGACTTCCTTCTAGAGGCTAGGGACAAGCTGTTATACAAGAGTATCACTGATAATGGCGCTGGAGGTTTAGCATCCTCTATTGGCGAGATGGCTGCTGAATGCGGTGGATGCGAGGTTGATCTTGAGAAAGCACCTCTGAAGTATCAAGGTCTGAATCCCTGGGAGATCCTCCTCTCCGAAGCTCAAGAGAGGATGACCGTTGGAGTTGATCCATCCAAAATAAAGTTGTTTCTCGAATTGGCTGATAAACGAGATGTAGAGGCAACCGTGCTTGGAAAGTTCACCGACTCCGGGAAATTCTATATAAAATATCATAGTAAAACCGTTGCATATCTGGATCTTGATTTCCTCCATGAAGGCGTACCTCAGAAAAAGCTTCAGGCAATTTGGAAACAACCTTTTAATGAGGAACCTGAA
Source organism: Thermoproteota archaeon (assembly GCA_030837285.1). Classification (GTDB taxonomy): domain Archaea; phylum Thermoproteota; class Bathyarchaeia; order RBG-16-48-13; genus JAUPKU01. The sequence continues at coordinate 2,248 of JAUPKU010000246.1, forward strand.
TTCGAGCAACCGAAGAATCTGACAGGTACCCTGAATGAGATGCTGGCCATGCTGAGCATCTGCTCAACAGAGAAGAAGCTGAGACAATACGATCAAGAGGTGAAAGGTCTAAGTATGATAAAACCTCTTGTGGGAAAAGACTGCGACGTCCCAAGCGATGCAACAATTTCTCTTCTAGAGTATGGGTCAGTGGAAGGACTTGTATTTGCCGAAGGACTCAATCCAAACTATTCTGATGTTGACACGTATAAGATGACTGCCTCGGTAATCGATGAGGCGATTAGAAGGGTTATTGCGGTTGGAGGGTGTATGCCAAGCGCGGCGACACCATTTGCAGCCTTGGACAACTTCTGCTGGTGTGATCCAGAGCAGTCAGATAAGACTCCTGATGGCTATTACAAGCTCGCTCAGTTGGTGAGAGCTTGTAAAGCCCTCTACGACTATTCCAAGGCATTCAACCTTCCATTCATATCCGGAAAAGACAGCATGAAAAACGATAGCATAGTTGAAGGTGTTAAGGTCTCAGTACCTCCAACACTAATGGTTACAGTCCTCTCTAAGATAGATGATGTGAGCAAGGCTGTGACGATGGATGTTAAGAGGCCTGGTGACCTCGTCTACATAGTTGGAGAGACATTCGATGAACTAGGCGGGTCCGAATACTACAAACTCGTCGGTGAGAAGACGAGGGGTAGAGGATACATCGGCAACAAGGCTCCAGCCGTCAATGCGCGAAAGGCTAAGGCAACGTATAAGCGGATGAGCAAAGCAACAGGTCTAGGACTAGTCAATTCTGCTCATACTCCTGTTAAAGGTGGATTAGCTATTGCTTTAGCTCAAAGTGCATTCGCTGGAGGCTATGGAATGGACATAAACTTGGAGAAGATCCCATATCAAGGAATTGGGAGAGAGGATACTATACTTTTCTCGGAATCAAACAGCAGATTCATCGTCACAGTTCCCAAGGAAAAGAAGAATGAATTTGAGGAGACCATGCAAGGAAGCGTCTTTGCGCAGATCGGATTCGTAGTCGCGGAGCCGGTTCTCAGAATCAGTAGGGGAGGATATCAGATAGTACAGGCAGATCTTGGGGCGCTTAAAAGAGCTTGGAAAGCTACTTTGGAGGCGATTTAAAAATGGTTCCAAAAGTAGTCATTCCTGTGGGTTATGGGTTAAACTGTGAAGATGAGACAGCATACGCTTTTGAGATGGTCGGTGCTAGCGTTGACAAGATATTTATCAAGGACATAACCGAGAAGCCTAGTGTCCTCGAAGACTATCATATTCTCGCTCTAGTCGGTGGTTTTTCATTTGGAGACCACATTGCCGCTGGAAAAGTGCTGGCAAACATCTACAAATTCAAGTTAGGGGACGAAGTTCAGCGATTTATAGAAGCGGGGAAACTGATCTTCGGAGAATGCAATGGTTTCCAAATACTTGTGAAAGCAGGCATACTGCCTGGCTTCAATGGGGATTATAGAACACAGAGTGTAACTTTGGTTTATAACGATTCAGGAAGGTTCGAGGATAGATGGGTTAATCTTAAGGTTAACCAAGCGTCCAAGTGTATCTTCACGGAAGGCCTCAAGGAAGTATATCTTCCCGTGAGACACGGAGAAGGAAAGTTCGTTACAAAAGACGCCGCCATCCTCCAAAGACTCCAAAATGGAAATCAAATCGTCCTACAATACGCCAAGGAAGACTACACTCCAACTATGGATTATCCACAGAATCCAAACGGCTCAATAGAAGCTGTGGCTGGGATATGCGATCCATCAGGAAGAGTGTTCGGAAAGATGCCACATTCTTCAGCATATCTTAGCCCTTATAATCATCCCTATTGGACAAGAGAAAAAGTGGATAGAGTCTTACATAATGAAGGGGGAGGAGTTCCATTCTTCAGAAACGCAGTCAATTATATTCAGAGAGAGTTTAAATGACACTGAAGTGAAATGCCAATTAGCAAAGTCTCAGTTTAGCCTCGGTTGTGTTTCACGAATGTGCTTGGAAGGAATCCTATTTGTCACATCCAGTCGTAATCGTTGACTACAATCCCAAGTGGCCTGTCATCTTTGAAGAAGAAAAGAAGCGCATTCTTGAGGCTGCAGGTTGTAAAATCAGGGCTATACAGCACATTGGCAGCACGGCTGTGCCCGGTTTAGGCGCTAAACCAATAGTGGACATGATGGCTGGTGTTGATTCATCAACCGACGCGGATGAATGCCTTTCTTTATTGTGCCCAATTGGGTACACAGACATTACCCCCGAGCCCGGCAATACGGATTGGTATCACTGTTTGGGTAAACGCGATCTGGACAATATGACGTATCTTCACCTGCATCTGATGAGATTTCTGAGCTATGATTGGGGAAGGCATTTGCTTTTCCGTGACTTTCTCCGGTCTCACAATGATGTTGCTATACAATACTTTGAGTTGAAAAAGAGTCTGGCTGCAAAGTACGGAGCTGATCGCGTTGGCTATACTAATGCTAAAACTTCTTTCATTGAATCGGTAGTTGCATTAGCTCGTTTTCAAGGCATGCTGCCTCAGTTTTAGTATGGCAGTTAAAAGACGTTACTGGTAGATAACTTAGCAGAAAGAACAAAGGAATAGATGGTCAAGACTTAAATTTTACCAATATTATTCTATTGAATATATTTTTAATACTTTTCGTATAAGTTTTTTAGCACGCGCTAATTGTGAAAAACTATGTATGTATCTGAATCTGGAAAAACTGCTAAGAAGATAATCTCAAATAGAGAGCAACAACTATTTTTATCCTCGAAAATTAATAAATTATCACTATCAATTAAGGATACCCATCTTGAAGCATGTATTAGTCAACTCTATCAAGAACTGCAGAGAGCTGGTATTACTTTTAAACCTAAGACTTATCTATCTGATGAATGGGGATGTCCTAATAAAGTCCCAATCATAGGTATTCCTTTCTATTTAGCCAGTCCTAAATTGTCTTATATTATAGGTCAATTGACAAATATCGAGATTAGTAGCGATGAAGAAATAATGATGCTTCTCCGTCATGAGGCAGGGCATACAGTCAATTACGCTTATCATCTTTATAGAAAACCAAAATGGAACTTACTCTTTGGAAAATTTTCACAACCCTATAAATCCAATTATACCCCAATCCCCTTCAGCACCGAGTTTGTCAGCCATGTTTCAGGATGGTATGCACAGAGACATCCTGACGATGATTTTGCTGAAACTTTTGCAGTGTGGCTAACACCTAACTCCAAATGGAAACAACAGTATGCCAACACCCCCGCATTAGCTAAGCTATTTTATGTTGATCAAATGATACAGAAATATGGTCAACAACCACCCGATATAACTGACGGAAAATTGGATAAACCCATACAAAAGATAACCCTTACATTGGATGAATGGATTAAGAAAAGAAAAAGCACTACTTAAGCGCGCTCTAGAAACAATTATGATCACACTCGCGACCACCCATTATATAATAGAGGCTCCTTTTTGTTATATAGGAAACGCTCGCGCGATGGGCGCATGTGTGCTACTTTTCTAAGAATATTTAACTAGTGCCAAGAACATATTTTTAGATTGGAAATGTTTCTATAGTCAAGTATGAGGTTACCATGAACCGAAATGTATGCCTTGCAACTATGGCCTGATATTCCACTGATGATATACACTACAAATCGGATGAAAATCATAAGTCTTTGGTTGTCGGCGGAACAACTGATCAGTCAAAGTCAACCCGCATATTCGATGATTATAGGCTTGACGATGCTCAGCGAGGGCCAAAGCGTACCCTGTCGGAGCCATAACTGTGAAGCAACTCTAGTATGCTTAAATTGCCAGGAATTGCTTTTGCAGACAATATAGAAGAGTTAGCGGTTGCCAATCGAATGAGCGAGTGAAGCTCAGTGTTTATCCTCTTTCATTTTCTTCTCGAATGCTTCAGCGTGTCGTTCTGAGCAGAAAAAGTGTTCTTTACCATTGATAATTCGTTTTACCGTGGCGAAGATGCATTTTTCACCAGTCTCAGCATCACATAGTTCACACTTTGTAAATGTCAATCCAATCACTCCTTAATAGTAAGACTATAGTTCGATAATTAAAGCATTTTTCATTCGATTCGAAAGAAAATGAATTTTCAACTCATTTAATTGTGTGCGTCCTATACTCTGAAGATGGCTTTTTCTTGAGAGAATATTCTCAACGCTGTATAGATGAAGATTACGAGATACACAACTGATGAGGCAAGGCCAATTATAAGTTGGTCAAGCATCCATATGTTGAATATGGCGTTTCTGATGAGTGTCACTGGACCTAGAAATGGTAGGAATATCAGGTTGGATAGGGTGGCGGGGGGGAGGTACATTACAACTATCAAGGGAACAACTAGTCCTACAGTTAGGACGCTTGAGTATTGTTGAGCCTCTTTGAAGCTCTTGGCAAATATCGATACCATCATGAGAAGCGCGTTGCCAGTCATGCTTAGGATGAGAGCGGAAACTGCGATTGTCAGGATGTTCAAAGCTCCTAGAGTTAGGCTCTGGGAAGTCTGGCCAACAAGCTCAGCGTACAATGAAGTGTAGACACTAAAGCCCAGTAAAACGCCTATTATCTGGCAGGTTACTCCAATCAGAGAAAGAGCCGAGACACCTAAGTATTTTCCAAGGATTATCTTAATCCTTGATACAGGCATGGTAAGGTAGACTTCGAGGGTTCTACGCTCTTTTTCTCCTGCAGTTGTATCTGTTGCGAAGCTGGCTCCTGCACTTATTGACAGTATTCCAATGAAATAAGGTATTAGAAGGCCTGCTATGGCTTGGGCAGATGTTATAGCTCTAACGCTTGTTGACTTGATTTGAATTGGAGTGAGAAGGTTTGGATCTACGTGTAGTGTTGAGAGTCTGTTGAGTACTATAAAGTTGGAGTACTGGGTTTGAATTGCTTGAATAATAGACAGACCTATTGTCGACCGCTGGTTGGTACTATCAAATGTGATTGCTAATATGGCTGTCTTGTTGGAAATGACCAGAGAGGTAAAGTTTTCTGGTATCAGAACTACGATGTCGTAAGTATTTTTTAGCACAAGGTCTGTAGTATTCGCGGAAGCAGGTATCCAATGGATTGTCATGTCTTCTGTGCTGTTCAGAAGATTTACGAATGTGCCTGCGTTAGGGTCAAGTTGTACTAATGCTACGTTTGGAGGATTTTGTTTAGGAGACATGAAGAAGAGTGGCATATTAAGGGTGATCGGGATTAGTATCATTGGAATGACTATAGCTGCAAAGATTGTCCTCCTGTCTCTTAGAGCATCAACAAGTTCTCTCCATATGATTACCCCCAAAGGAGACTTTGGTAGTGCTAAACCTATTCTCTCAAGTAAACGGGTTCGCTTCATTCTGTGACTTCCCCCCTTACAAGGTGGACGAAGACATCTTCCAAGTCCTTCTCATGTGTCAGTTGCTCGAGGGCTTCTATCGTTCCCTGTGAGACAATCTTTCCCTTGTTGATTACAGCCACTTCTCTGCAAAGCTGTTGTGCCTCCCACATATTATGCGTCGATAAGACTACTGTTGTCCCATGACCGGATTCTTCACTTATGAGCTTCCTTATCTGCCTGGCGCTCATTACATCCAAGCCTACGGTGGGTTCATCAAGGAATATGATCTCTGGTTCATGGAAGACTGCTCTTATGAGAGCGAGCTTCTGCTTCATACCCTTTGAGAATGTTCCAACCTTCTGATCTCTATTCGCCTGTAAGTCAAGCATCGATAGGTATTTCTCCGTCTTCTCTAGAATCTCTTTTTTATCCATTCCTCTGATTTTGCCATGGAAAATCAGCATTTCAGCAGGTGTCAATCTGTCATAAAGGCCGGTATCTTCAGGTAAGACTCCTATTACCTCACGGACTTTTACGGCATCTTTTACAAGATCATAACCCCTGATTTTAGCAGTTCCTTCATCAGGCTTGAGAACCGTGGTCAACATCCTTATTGTGGTCGTCTTTCCAGCGCCATTGGGTCCTAAAAGTCCAAAGACAATTCCCTCTTGAACATTGAATGAAGCGTGATCCACAGCCAACGTCTTGCCAAGATACTTAGTGATACTTTCAACAGAAATAGAGTATACCATAGCCTCTTTGCCCTCGGGTATTGAATAAACAGGAAACATGTAGATAAAGAGTGTTCTGTTGAGTCAAATAGGTCTTCAAAGATTATAGGTAAATCTACAATCATCTTATAATCTGACATCAATATACATTTGTAGAAAGTGAATGAATTAATTTAAGAAATCTGTCATTTTTAGAAGAAATAAGATTCATTTTCATTACGTACATATGCGTCTGCGCTTTTACAGAAAGGATAATTTTTACAGAAAGATTCAAGGGGTCGCGCGCTCACACAGATTTCATCAATTTTCATTATTGGAACATAATATTTTTAGCGTTTATTAGTAATTTTACGTGTCGGTAGATATGTATTAATGCGTTCTGTTTCAAAGTCGTATTTCTTCATTTCAAGTGCAAATACTTCCCATTCTTCATTGCTTGCCCCTGCTGTTGGAATGATGCTAAGCATTTTCTCTAAAAGTTCATCTGTTAATTTAGGATTGTCAGATA
>JAUPKU010000247.1 GCA_030837285.1 Thermoproteota archaeon
AAATACCATACCTCCAAAAACAATTTCCACCGAAGGCCAGAACACCAAAACCCATGGGCAAATATATTCCCCAGACGAGATAAAAAAATTAGATTAGCTAAACACTACAGATACCAAAAAGAACGATTTAAATAAAGTTACAAAAAAATTGATCAGTTCCTAGCTCGATTCATTCTGTTTGTCAGAACTAAAGTGGTGACTACTCCGCATCCGTAGCCATTTGCCTGTTCGTTTCTTAGTCTTCGTTGAATGTTTTTTTTCTTATTTTTTCCGGCGTTTCCTTCTCAGTCAAAATCATCGCCATAATACATAAACTATTTTAATTTAATAAAGAATTAATGAATGCACGTGATACTGCACCTTAAGTTTTAACGTTCCTAAATTTAGTCACCACATTAAATAGAATTATAACATTTTTCCTTGAAATCTGCTGGTGAGAAGCTTTTTTATTAATTAATTGAGAGTAATAAACCAGAGTTAATGATGTTTTTGCTAGTTACTTTTGTGATCTTCTATTTAACGATTTTTCAGGTTATTTACGACCTACTAGGGTAATCGCGCAATAAAGACTCTCACCTTTATATCGGAGAGTAGTTTTTTTTAGCCTATGGTCAGCCGATCTTGGAGTTTTGCCTTCATCCCCCACAGCATAGCTTTTGGTATGCTGTCAATTCTAGTTCCCTTGTACTTTGTAGAGAACTTGAAGGGGTCTATCCTTGACTTCGCCTATATGTCTGCCATTAGCATACTCTTTAATATCTTATCCTCGGTGTACATGGGTCGTCTACCAGAAAAGTATGGCAGAACAAAGCCATTCATCCTCCTCTCCTTCCTACTCTCAGGCATACTCCTTTTCGCCATGACTAGAACCTCAAACCTGCTTTTATTCCAGATTTTCTACGTTCTACTTGGAATTACTAACTCAATCTACGGTCCCTCAATACGGATGCTCATAGCCGAAACATATGAGAAAGACGAATGGGACAGAATGTTTGCATGGCAAAATCTAATCGTAGGCTTATCGGGCACACTAGGCTTAGCCTTCTGCAGCATCTACGCGCCAAGTCTAGGATATGCTTCTCTTCTTGCCTTCTGCCCTCCACTTGTGTTAGTCTCTCTTTTATTAGGTTTTGTCTCTATCAATGATCCGCCATTCTATAGCGAGAGACTGATGAACCGTATGAGTAGGGCAGCTGATGAAGCGGAGGCTCTATCATATTGGCTAGGCAGTAAAGGAAACCCTAGGACATTTGGCTTGAGGAGAGATATTAACATGGCCTTCTTCGGATTGGGAACAGCCATCTTCATTATGGCAGGAGCAAGTGCCTTCACTTCTCTACCCATCTTTTTGAGCGGAACTGTCCTCATGACGTCTTCAACGATCTTCGCCATCTTCTTCTGCCGCTCACTTATCGGATCAATTAGCTACCTCTTTATTGGGAGAGTGATGGGTTCAAATGGTGAAAAAGCCGTCAGAGTAGCCTCTCTATCAAGAACCTTACTAGTTCTTTCACTCATCAGCCTGAGTTTCCTCCCTTGGTCGGCAACAATTGTAGCTATTATCCTCTTATCATTGTTAGAAGTCTCATGGTCCATGTATGCCATTGGAAACAGCATGGTTGTCATGGAAAATGCGTCGGGTGGGTCAACTGGCTTCTATGATGCCCTTGGAAACGTAGGAAATGTCGTGGGTGTACTGCTGAGTGGTGCAATTCCAACGATATTCAGCTTCAATATTCTCTTCGTAATGGCTTCTGCACTTTATCTAGTTGGATTTGTCTTCTTTTCAAAGGCATCTGGCTGAGAAGAAAGTGCTTTTTAGAAGTATTGGAATCAATAACGGTCGTGAACATCACAGAAAAAAGAAGTTTGGATTCTAATGAATCTCTGAAACAGCAAAATTGGTTTATAGTATTCTTAGAATGTTCTCAACGAGGTGTTCTGTCGAAAAATATGTTTTTACCCTTTATTGCAATTGGTATTCCTTGAACCTCGTCAGCCTTCATTATTCCAGATTCATTTGCTGCTCGTCCTGCGCTGTAGAATATTCTGTTGTCAATATTCAGATCGCTGGCAACTTTCACAGCTGAGCCAAGTGCAATGCCTAAGTCGATCAGTTTTGCTCTCATGCCAAACCACTCTTCCCTATTCTCTTCGAAGTCAATACCAATCAAGACTACCGCTCCGGCATCTCTCACATTCCGGGGATTCGTCTCTCCACTTCTTCCCGTCGACATTGCATCAGCTAGCCTATTTTTATCCTCTCCAGTTAGGATCATCGTCTTTATGTTGTCTCTTCCTCCAGCCTTCGGCGCTGTCCTCGCAGCTGCAACCATCAGCTTAGCCACGTTTAAAAGTGCATCTTTCTCAGCTTCCTCTGAATTAATTATCATTATACAAACACCTCAAAACAACAAACTCACCCATTCACTATATAATTTTAATCTTTTCTCTGCAGAAAAAGCACTGTATGGTTTCTAACCAGTTTTATATCAGTTTCCTATGTGATAGGTTGATTCTTTTGTTGAGTTGATTCTGTGAAGGGATATAAAGCAGAGGTAAAAAGATTATCGTATGCGATTCTCTGATCCATTGATGCTAGTGATTGGAATACAATGGAAAGCGTTAGCTAAATTTATTTTGATCAGAAACAATGCGTAATTTGTGTGAGAAGATGTCTGAAAAACCAATTAATCACTACTGATTTGGGTCTAATTTTCTTGAGTATTGTGTAAAACAAGGGTGGTTAAGTTAAGAGGGTTCAGGCGGAAGAAGAACTAGATGGTATTTGACTAACAAAGATAGAGAAATTGAAGTTTAAATTCTGAATAGAAATGCGATAACACGCGTTAAATCCACTTACACTGTTATTGTAAAAAGGGAAAACATTGAGAATTAACTTAACTAAATTAATAAAATTAAAAAGCGAGTAAAGAATGTAGAACCAACCCGTGTTAATCCATCTTTTATCATTGATCCTTCAGATTGGGTTATGTACCAAGCCTTGAACCAATTTCCATTCTGAAAAAACTTTACAATATAAAACGAAGTGACTCATGTATCAAATTTTTAATGGAGTTGAGTCATTACAGGATTAGGACCTAACATTAAGAATGGACAAGACTTTAAGAGAAAATGGACACACTCTTCATTCTTGTGAAGATAATTGATTTCATTGTTAATAATTATTCGAAATACAAAACAATAAAAGACATTTTGTCTACTATCTTAACACATACTTTAGAAGGATATCCTTTATTATTGGGATATATAGGCTAGTACCTAGAGGAATAACAATGGCAACTAAGAAGAGGCAACAATCAACAGAATCATATAAAGTAGTATTTTCTAGAAGACTTGATGATAATACATCTGTACGCGTGAATGCAGATGTCAATAAGAGAACCATTAAACGCAAAGCCAATGAATCTCTAGAACTGTTAGATATAATAGAAGCTCAATACTATAATGCAGACATTGAAATAGTAGTGCCAAAAGATGTAAAGAGACTCTGGGTCTAGATTGAAAATTTTTAAGTTTAATCTTTATTCAATACTATTAGTAACGGTCAATTGTTAATTATTATAAAGAATGCCGCGCGTGTGATACCCTACGTGACTTATTAAACTCTTTAGAAAGATACTCCCAAAACTCAAACATCCGTGGTGCAATGGAATCCTTATGCATGGTAGATATTAGTTGCTCATTGTTCTCCCAAATAGACTGAGCGACGTCTCCCCCAAAAATCAAACATAATATCCTTCTCAACCAGCTTTCTATGAACTAGAAAACCCATTCCCTCAAAATAGTTCCCCAAGAGCTTAAGCGGGGTCTACTAAGGTTTTCCAGTATATTTTGCAGTAGTCTTTAGTTAGTGTATATTTTACTGAGTAAACTAAGGATATGGCTTCTTGTATTTCCCTTGAGTTAAGACTAAACCACGGAGAAAGTCGGAGTATATTTTCGGTCTGTCGCATTATACGTTGGTGTCGGGTCTCTAGCGTATAATAGATTGCCCCAACGATCACACTTGTCGAAACTACTACCATAGAAATAGAGGGAACATCGAAAACTAGCGACATCAAGTTCACAACTATGATGCTTACCCTTACTCAGATTATAGCTTGTCTACTATGATCACTAGATCTCAGCATATATGTATCATATTTTTAGTTGGAGGATATACTTTTAATTACCAAACAATATGCGAAAAGACAAGAACAAAAGCTTGTTTTTTAATTTCGCTTTAATAAATG
>JAUPKU010000025.1 GCA_030837285.1 Thermoproteota archaeon
CGAGTATCTATGCGAGAAGGGCTTCAAAGTTTTAGGTGAAGCAAATGGCTTTACTAGATCGCATCAGATCGCGGTGGATATTCAAGATTATGGTGGGGGAAAAGTTGTGGCTGAAGCACTTGAAGAGGCGAATATAATACTTAACAAGAATTTGCTGCCTTCAGATAATAAGAACGACAAGGATAAGCCTTCAGGACTTAGAATAGGCTTCCAAGATGTAACTAGAAGAGGATTCAAGGAAGACGATATTAAGCATCTCTGCGATCTCATTATATCGATTGTGAAAGGCAAGAAAAAGCCTGATCAAGTAAAGCAGGATGTCATCACGTTAAGGAAGGAATTTGACAAAGTCAAGTATGGTTTCCAAAACGTAAATGAAGCCATAGAATACGCGAAGAAAATAAGGAAAACCTGAGAAACCAGTATGCGACAAAATATGAAATATTAAGACGGCATATTCAATATCTAAAAGAGGGTATAGTTAATGACAAAGAGCGAATTACTAAACAAAGTCAATATTATTAAGGAGCACCCAGAAGAAAAGAAATGTATCGCATGCAATGGGACAGGTGAGATTGAAGGTTGCTGTTTCAAGGAATCTTGCCATGCGTGCGGAGGGAAAGGTTGGATAGCAGAAAACGAAAACGTGCTCTAGAAACTGCCACTTAAGAGATGACTAGAAAAATAAGCTGAAAGAATTAGCACTTGTACTTGTCAGTACATGAATGGAGGAAGGGTAACCAGTTTTGCCCACGGAAAAGCATTTGAAAGGAAATCGCAGATATCCTGTTCTCTGATTTCAGTTGTGGCTTCGTTTATAGGATTCGCTATTGGGATTCCTGTTTTAGCTAAGAAAGTACCTTCTGCATAGTCTTGGAAAACATACATCTCTTGATTGTGATAGAAGGTTAGCCGTAGTCCAATGGGGGGCGTCCTGAGAGGATGTGGCTCAACAAGATAAAATATGGTGTCAGGATGCAATTCAGATGCTAAAGCCTTGAAATTATGCCATGTCTGAATGTGTTTTACGGTCGTAATAGCATCTCCAAATGGCATACTTATGTATATGATGCTCTTTTTTCGCGCGCGCTTTCGACAGCGTCAGGTTCTAGTCACAAGCATAGAATGGGCATTTCTGTTTTAGACATTCCTTATTCAAGTCGTTAAATTCACATTGTATGTCTTGTCTGGCTTTCATCTCAAGGTCGAAGTTTTCTTTTAAAAACTTCACTGCCACGTTTAAAGCCAGAAAAGTGTTCCTCTTGCAGCATCTGGGTCCGCCATGGTTTGCGATAGTGTAGAGGCTTTTTGAGGTCATCAAGTTACTAAGCCTCCAATTCTCAGTGGACAACGGAGTGGAGTTGGTTATAAGACTGATGAATATTCCAGTTCCAACTGCAGCCCCACAATCACCATAAAAACCGCAGAACCCGCTTAACACGTTTGAAGCCCGCTGTCGGGCATCCTTGATCTTCTGTTCTTTCTCACTGTATTCTTTCTTCGTGTTGTAGTATGATGATAACAAAACTGCTGGAATGAGAAAGTGATGTTCCGGTCCATGCATCTTAACAGCTGGATTCCTCATGAGGATTAATGCCATTTCCAATGGATTTTCCATTGTGCTGGCTGTGCAGTATCCTTCGATCAACTCAATTGCTGAAGCATTCTCTTGATTCGGCATGGTTAAGACCTCGGATCTTTTCTTAACGTTCTCGCCTATTTCAGATGATACTTATCGTGGGTTCAATTACTAATTCTGCTTTGATTGACTGTGCGACAAGACTGAACTTTTCAGCGAGCTTTAGAGCACGCATGACATTATCTTCCGTGCAATTGTGAACTTTTATTTTAGGCTTCAGAGTCATCTTTTTGAAGATCGAAGTCCGGTCTAGCAGATTTCCAACTAAGCCTACGGCCTCACACTCATAGGAAACTAGGTTGATCTTCATTTTTTCAACACTCCATATGAACATGAGCTGGAAGCACATATTCAAAGCGCCAACAAAGGCGTCTTCAGGAGTGAGCACGTTAAGCTTACCATATAATGCTGCTGGAGCTGAGAAATCCATTCGAGTGCCATTGCTGCACGAAATCTCTCCTAAGTGGCCATTCTTCCAAGTGGTTATTGTCTTGTATGAAGGCAAGACTATCGACCTCTTGTGAAGATATCGTCCATAGCAACTGCAATCTCTTCAGCTATTTTTGCGGCAGCTTCTACCCCCTTTTTGTTTAGCTCTCGTCTTGGGCTAGGATTCTCCATCTTCCATTTTTTCAATAAATCCGAGACCACTATTGAACGCGCTGTCTTTCCACTGTATTTCTCAATGGCATTCTTAGCACATTGTTTTTCGCAGCCGTCGACTGCTATTGTCGCGAAGTTCTTTGCGAACATTCTCTCGCCTTTCTCGCCAATTGAGAAGAGCGGAAGACAGATGGTCACCGTGTTGCTAGGCCTTAGTTTTTCCAAGACAATTCGGGTGGCTATCCTAGATATGGTTCCTTCCACGCAGCACTCGCCACTACAGGAGACAATACCAATCTTAGGGGTGCTCATTTTGAAACACGTCCTTCTTGGTCTAGTTCATCTATTCTCGTTGAGATCTTATCAGCCAATATTTTTGCTAGTTTTCGTCCCGCTTCGTCTATGAAGGTAACCGCACTTGGTTTTAGGTCTCTGTGATCTCTGAGAATGTCAACTACCCGGAAATTTGCAGCTAGCTTTGCTCCAGAGAGGACTAGATTCTTCTTTGAGCATTCGTTTGGACAGCCATCCACAGCTATACATCTATGGGATTTAACTAATCTTCCAGCCTCTTCATCACCCATTACCAGAAGAGAGAGGCAAATGGTTTCTGTCGTCCCTTTTTTTAAGTCTTCTACGACGGAGTATGTCGCATCTCTTGCGATTGTTCCGAATGCTTTTCCTATGCCACTGCATGGGATAACTATGATTGGATCAGTCAAGATATTTTCCTACTTCTTATCTTTCTTTAATTCATCATTGATCTTTGACTTCATGAGATCAAGGTATTTTTCTGCTATTATGAGATGGTGCTTTTCCTCTTCAATGTTTGTTGGAGTGATCTTGACCAGCCAGCCTTCTCCAAAAGGATCCGAATTGATTAACTCAGGTTTGTCATTGAGCTGAGCATTGACCTTTGATATTATTCCAGTTAAGGGGGATGTCACGGTAAGTACGGATTTGATGGTTTCATAGTTTACTATCTCATCAAAGCGTTTGACGATTTTTCCTTCTTTGGGCAGGTCTATGAAGACTACATCTCCACTTATTCTTTGAAGGAAGTCTGTAACGCCTATCTTAGCTTTATCTTTCCTGAACTCAACCCATACATCATTCTGTGTGTAAAGGAGTCCTTTCTTCACGTTGAAGATGAACTTATCAGCTGCTTCCTGATAGAAGTCATTACTCACTTTGTCTTCCTCAGAATTGTGGTATTAGGAGTTTTTCTTTTTATCCTGACAGTTGAAGCAGTAATCTTTGTCAGAATTTGTCCAGAATATCTTCCCACAGTTAATGCAGGTAACTTTCCTAAGCGGGTTATTCTTTGGGGCGGCTGCTCTGAGGAGATCTCTTAGATTTTGTGTGCAGGCACATTCTTTTGGTGTTTCGTTTTCAGGCATCTCTTTTCAGCTTCCTTTTTTGTTAATTGACTATATATTCATATATTTAAAATTATCGAATTGTTAGATTAAATCAAAATATTTAAATATGTTTTGTAATTCATTAATTTCAAGTCTTAATTTGGTGCTTAGTCGAATGCAAACAACAAGTAAAAAGGGATCTGAGAGACTTGAAAGGCTAGTCTGCTCGGGTTTACGACCAAACGAGAACCTGGAGGAATATTCAACAGAATTGAAGAAGATGACTAATACAATTGCCGACAGGAAATTTGTTGATAAGAAGACAAGATTGCTGAAAGCTCTGGCTAACGAGACACGACTAACGATGTTGAAACTCCTCAGCAAAAGAGAGATGTGCGTCTGCGAGTTGACAGTTGCCCTAGACTTGACACAACCCACAGCATCCCACCATCTGAATATCTTGGAGAACATAGGCCTCATAACCGATAGAAAAGAGGGAAAATGGGTCTTCTACACTGTTGCAAACCCTGAAGTCGCCCAACACTTATTTGATTTCCTAGAATTTCCAGAATGATTAAACTATTATTCTCGTAGCTAGCGCGTTCTAAGGTAGTTATCAATACGTTTAAATCAATAGATTTAAATATATAGATTTCATTTTACGTAGCAAAGCAAGGAAATATATATGAGCGGCACCGACGAAAACAAAGAAGTTGAACTTGGGATCTTCGAGAAATACCTTACACTTTGGATAGCAATATGCATCGCAATGGGCTTACTATTAGGTAGATTCATGCCGTCTTTTGGTCAATACCTGGATTCCCTCAAATTTGGCCAAATTTCCATTCCTATTGGCATACTCCTCTTCCTCATGATGTATCCTACAGTAGTCGGCATCAGCTTCAGTGACGTTAAGAAGACAACAAAGTTCCCAAAGCCCATGCTCATAACGATTATTGCGAATTGGATTATAGCTCCCCCGTTGATGACTATCTTAGCAAACTTCTTCTTGAGTGGAAACCCGCAGTTCATAGCTGGCGCAATCCTCCTTGGCATCTCGCCGTGTACAGCTATGGTCTTGTGGTGGATAAAGATGGCCAGAGGTGACCTTGGCCAAGGGCTAGTTAACACGGCTATCAACGCTCTTCTAATGGTCGCTTTGTACGGTGCAGAAGCAGCCTTTTACTTGGGAGTCAGTAGCATACCAGTTCCTTGGGATCTCATCGTTTGGAGTGTTATACTATTTATCGCAGTCCCAGTAAGTCTCGCAGCAATCACGCGAAGAACAGTGCTGCCGATGAAGGGAATAGAGTGGTTTGAAGGTCGATTCAAGCCTACGCTTGGAAAAATATCCATTGTAGCCTTGCTTACAACACTTATTGTGCTCTTCTCACTAGAAGGAAACATAATCCTTACACAGCCACTAATTGTTGCATTGATCGCTGTTCCTCTCTTAGTGCATTATATCTCGATGATTGCCATTACATATGGTGCAACCTGGTTTGCCAACCTGGACTACAAGTCAGCAGCACCATCAGTGCTCATAGGATCCAGCAGCCACTTTGAAGTAGCCATTGCCGTTGCGACAACACTCTTTGGATTGGGATCAGGTGCAGCCTTAGCCACAGTAATAGGACCGCTCATGGAAGTTCCACTCATGCTTTCGCTTGTAAAGTTACTCTGGCACACTAGAGTAAGATTCCCAAGAGGAAAAACTAGGACGCACGAGATAAATGAAAGGGTTGGATTAATGAAGTAACTTGCGATATGAAAAAACGAAAATATAAAAATAATGAGATTTTGAAGGGATATTTATGGACGAGAGGAAAACTAAAAATTTCGTTAAAGAAACTTATAGTGCAATAGCTCAAACAGAATCTTCTTGTGGATGTTCCTGCTGTGGAGACACAGTAGATTTTCTAGCGATTGGAAAGAAGATAGGATACTCTGAAAACGACTTGAAGAATCTGCCAGAAGCTGCCAATATGGGATTAGGATGTGGAAATCCAGTAGCACTAGCATCTCTGAAGGAAGGTGAGACGGTTCTTGACCTAGGTTCTGGAGCTGGCATAGACGTCTTCTTAGCAGCCAAGAAAGTTGGATCCACAGGGAAGGCTATAGGAGTTGACATGACACAGGCTATGGTTGATCGTGCTAAGGCTAACGCTGTAGACTATGGTTACAAGAATGTAGAGTTCCGATTAGGCGAAATTGAGAAAATGCCTGTTGATGATGACTCTGTGGACGCCATCATTAGCAACTGCGTTATCAACCTTTCCACTAATAAGGATCAAGTCTTCAAAGAAGCATACCGTGTTCTCAAGAATGGTGGAAGACTTATGGTTTCAGATCTTGTTACCGAAGGAGAACTTCCGGATGAGGTAAGGCAGAGCTTAGACGCATGGGCTTGCTGTATAGGTGGCGCACTTGAGAAGCAGAAGTACCTGGAAAGCATAAGAAAAGCAGGCTTCAAGGATGTTAAAATAGCCTCAGAGGCAATTTATGATTTCGATGTTGCTAAAGAGCTGGATGGCAAGATAAAGAGCATCCACGTTGAAGCCTACAAGAAATAGCCTGCGCTGCTAACCCGGGAGACCGGGTTCATTCCCATCTTATACTAAAAATGACTGGGGAATTTACTCACTTCACACACGCAGATCAGTTTAGAAGATCGAGGTTATAGAAAGTACGTGTGGCCTAGTTCTTTTATTCATAATTTTCTTACCTCGGATTTGAGTTTAAGGTAAGACCTTGGTAATTAAAGAAATGCTGTAATATTTCGTTGACATCATGTACTTGTTTAAGACTTTCTTCCCAGAGCATCCTCTGTCCCTTATTCCACTCCGGTTCATAGTAGTGTACGTGATGTTCCCCGATTTCCTAAAAGACAGAACTAGAACTATCCAAAGGATTAGACGCATATAATGAAATTCGATTTGAAAATTAGAAGGTGTAGCAAATAACGCTCTAACTTTTCCCTAAATTGTAGTTCTCTTTTTTAAAGGAATTATAATCTGTTTCTCCTATGTCACCTCTAGATCTTGTATACGCAACGAGAAAATAGACGTTAGTAACTCAAATGAAACGCTTTTATGAGGAAGAGGGGAGAGGTAAAACGGCGCGTTAAGTTACTCCTGTCCAAAAATATAGTGGTGAATTATTTAAAAAGACATTATCGTAACTAAGTATTATGGAAAATCTACCTATGACGAGAAATGAGGCAATCGAATTTCTGGGAAGCATGAATCAGCAGAAATCGGATATGAATCATTACCTAGAGACAGAAGCTATCATGAAGGCACTTGCGATAAGATTTGGAGACGATGTTGAATACTGGGGCATGATAGGATTACTGCACGATGTTGATTGGGCATTAACAAGAGATAATTTAAAGGAGCATTGTATTAAGGCCGTAAAGATACTGAAGCAGAAAGGATTTGACGAGGAATTTATTCAAACTGTTCAGTCTCATGGATATGGATATGACGAGATTCCATTTTTAAAAGATAAGCAGCGGGAAAATAGAATAGAGCATGCCCTTGTAGCTGCTGAAACATTAACAGGAATAGTCTATGCTTATGCTTTAGTAAGGAGTAAGAAGATTAGCGATATGAGTATAAAAGGACTGAAAAAAACTTTCAACGATAAGAGATTTGCTGAGAACTGTAGCAGAGAGCTTGTAAGAGAAATTGAAAAGACTGGACTGACTTTATACGAACTTTTTGAACTGTCTTTAAATGCCTTGACAGAGATAAAAGAAAAAATAGGCTTGGAATGAAACACAACCGTTTTGTACACATTAAGTCTATCTGAAAATCTAACTTTATGTGAATCATAATAGAAGAAATGCATTGGTTTGATAATATGATTTTTAACTGGGGTTAGGTGGAAGAATGTTGAACCTCGTTTCGAAATGTGGCATAGCATGTAGTACTTGTCCGTGGGGTCCTTACCCGCGAAATACAATGACTGCCAAAGATTTTGATCAGTATAGAAACAATGCAAAGAGGATCCTAGGATACATGCCGATTAAGACGCCATGCCCGACATGTCAAACTCCAAACTCAAAGATTCCAGCAGCATCGAAGTTGCCAAATCTAAGATGTCTAATACGCCAGTGCGTTGACAAATCAGGCATTGCAAACTGTGCTTATTGTAAACGATTCCCATGTGATACGGTGAAGGCAACAGGCGGCGCTTGGCACCGCAAAAGCATTGAGGAGAGGCTTGGTACGCCAATTTCCGAAGAGGAGTATCACATGTTTGTTGAACCCTTTGAGGGCATAAGCCGTCTAATGACTATTCGTGCTACATTTAGGTCGGAGGAGATTGTGGAACCAGCAATAGCTCACATAAAGACAGAAATAGCAGGCTTTCCAGAGAATCTACCTTTCCCGAAAGATGAGAAAGCCTCGTTTAAAGCGGTTCACAAGCTCCTGACGACTATAAAAGAGTCTCCACTGGGACTTCGAGATCCTGACACATTCGCTCAGCAGCGCACCCTTGAGAATCGACGAGCACACGTTCTGAGGTTCCTTTGGATTCTCGGCTGTTATGGCAAATTCGAGAATGATAAAGGCGTGTATCTTGTGGTTGACACCAACACGTACGAGGCTAACAGAGGCAGCGAGAAGACTCTGGCAATCTGGTCGTTTGTGAAAAACACGGTTTTCAATGCTTTATCCGAATTTGGAGTTCGCGCTGAACGTGTCGCATTAAAGGGATTCAAGGAGGAGGAGTTGGCGACTGGTACAGGGTATATGCGAAGCAGAGGCTGGCAGATGAAAATGTCTTTTGATGAAGAGATCGGTGGCAAGCCCGCTCTTGAGGCATTACAGACTTATACACGCAAATTAGAAGAAAAATATGGTAAAAAAGCCTTCCAGCACTTCTCAGATGCGGATATGCAAGTCTTACTGATCAAGAAATAAAAAAGATCCCTCCAAAGAAATACAAAATATCACTTGCCTAATCCAAACTACTTGCGTTTAGTGACTTAATTCTGGGTGATCTTATAGTTCTATATAGTTAGTGATGTTAGTATTTACTGGGAGCTAGTGTGGGGATGACTTTTGACTGAATTGATTCACTGTGAGAAATGTGAATTTCTCCTCTACTATGGGGAGACGATAAGCGAGCGCCTCTACCTCGGAGGCCTCGATGAAGAAAAAGTCCTGCAGAGATACAAGAACCATTGTCCGAACTGCGGGAACGAATTGAATTTGAAAACGGTGAAGATCTCATTCAAGACGTGGTGAGGCCAGAAGAAAAAAATGATAGACGAAGCTAAAGTAAAAGACTTAGAGGCGAAAGCGAAGCAGATTAGAAGAGACATCATGGTCCAGCTGGTGGGAGCTGGAGGCGGCCATCCCGGACCCTCACTCTCTATCGTAGAAATCTGTACCGCCCTTTACTTCAGCCACGCAAAACTAGACCCCAAGAATCCAACTTGGGAAGACAGAGACAGAATCGTCCTAGGGAAAGCCCATGCATGCGAGACGATATACGCGTGCCTCGCAAGACGAGGATACTTTTCGCCAGAAATACTTCCAACGTACAAGCACTTCGGCTCAATCCTTCAAGGCCACGCAGACGCCTGGGCAACAGTTGGTCTAGAGTACTCAGGCGGTTCACTTGGACAGGGTCTAGGCTTCGCCCTCGGACTGGCTTTAGCAGCTAGGATCAAGACACCCTACAACGTGATGAGGCAGGCACCAGACTACAAGTACCGGATTTTCTGCATATGCGGCGACGGCGAAACCATGGAAGGAGACATATGGGAAGCTGCAATGTCAGCAAGCAGCTACAAACTTCCCAACCTCATCAACATAGTGGACTACAACCAGTTCAGTGCAAGCATGGCAACCAGCAGTGGAGGCCAATCTGTAGACTTGGAGCCAATCGTGGAGAAATGGCGGGCTTTTGGATGGTGGGTCACAGAAGTCGACGGGCACAACATCAGACAGCTCCTAGAAACCCTGCAAATGGCTGATAACATTCCGACTAAGCCAAAATGCATAATAGCCCACACCGTCAAAGGAAAGGGAATCCCATACTTCGAGCAGACCCACGTGCATATGCCCGACGTCTCCAAAGAACTCTACGACAAGGTGATAGATACAGTATACTAGCCAAAATGGAGGCGAGTAAGAAATGGTGAAATATGTTAGAGATGGCGCGTGGCGAGAGAGTTCAGAAGAGTTCTTTAAGAAGATAGGTTTCGCCGGGCCAGCTAGATACTACACTCGGCAGTTGATGAATCAGACTCTCCTTAAGTTAGCGAAAGCGGACCCGAGAATCTGCTTCGTGTCAGCTGAGGGAAGCCCACCTGAATCCTACGAGGCAGCGGGAATCCATAGGTACCGCGTTATGGGATTTGGTATAGCCGAGGCAAACACGGTACTCGCAGCCTCAGGACTGGCAAAGGAAGGCCTAATCCCAGTGTACTCGACGATGTCTTGGCTCCTAGGAAGATCGTATAATAACATCTTTCAGAGTATCTGTACCGATAACTTGAACGTGAAGTTCCTCATGTCCGCTCGAGGCTGGGCGGGAGGCGGAGGATCCCACCATGAGATCAACGACATTGCCTTCATGCGTTGTATCCCGCAGATACTCATTATGGCTCCTGCAGACACCGTTGAGCTTGTTAAGATGATAACAGCTGGCCTCAAATACCATGGGGCAACCTTCATACGAATCTTCGGCCAACCCGTGCCGAACCTCTTTGAAGAAGACTACCCATTCCAGATGGGAAAAGCATTCACCATCCGCAAGGGAAACGATGTCACAATCATATCATTCGGAACAGAACTATGGAGGAGTCTAGTGGCTTCTGACATCCTAGCTAAAGAAGGCGTAGAAGCGCGGGTGATAAACATGAACACAATAAAGCCTATAGATGAAGATGCAATAATCAAAGCGGCTGAAGAGACAGGCGCAATAGTAACCGCGGAAGACCACAGCGTGATAGGCGGCTTAGGCGAAGCCGTCGCCCATGTTCTCGTTAAGAACCAACCAGTTCCAATGGATATGGTGGGTGTTAGAGACAGGTATAGCCAGTCCACATATGATAAGCAGGGTGGTTGGGCTATTCTTGAGAAGGCATATAACCTAACCGCCGATGATATTGTAGCTGCATCCCAAAAAACAATTAACAGAAAAAAAACTAAGAACATAAAATAATTCATTATTTTTTTTGAAGACTAAATACACCTTATAGAAAAAAGGTAAGCCCTTTACCTCTGAGTCCATGCACCCGCCGCTTACCTATCAAGTCAAAAAATCTCG
Source organism: Thermoproteota archaeon (assembly GCA_030837285.1). GTDB lineage: Archaea > Thermoproteota > Bathyarchaeia > RBG-16-48-13 > JAUPKU01. The sequence continues at coordinate 10,894 of JAUPKU010000025.1, forward strand.
CTATCGCTTCTCCTAAGAATATTTCTAGATTTAGTATTCTAGCGCGCGTTATTAGTAGCTTCTTGCCTTATTATCGAATGTTCTAAGAAGATCACTAAAAATGGATGCCTAAAACGTTGCTTAACACCCATAAATCGCCAAAGATCATATCAGAGTTGAATATGAGTATGTTAATATTCATCACTTCAAATTAGAATTCGAATAAGATTAATGTCCGGAGCTAATTTCGTTCATAAGGTGTAAATTATGCTGCGGGGCAAAGGGAAAGAATCTGAAGAATTCGAAGCTGAGCGAAAGGAAAAGTGGATCCTGCTAGCAACTATCATGGGTTTCACAATAATAGTGGCAGGCTCACTTGACCTTTTGGCTCAAGGAATACCATTAGGTTTCATCATCCCTATACTTAACAAGCCTGCTTCAGTTTCCACAATAATATACCATATATCGATTATAGTTATCGGAATTTATATAGGGTTCATTGGATTAAGGGAGCTATTCGTCGAAAAGAGGTTCTCAGTAGAATTCCTCATGGCTGTAGCCGCTCTGGGCGCGACTTACCTAGACTATCTATTTGAGGGAGCAACCGTTCTTTTCCTCTACTCTCTATCAGAGTACTTCGAGGACTACATAGAGGACAGGGCTAGAAAAACCGTTGAAAAACTCTCAGAGTTCATGCCTGAAGAAGCAATAGTTACAGACAATGGCTCTGAGAAGACCATGAAGGTCAGTGAAGTCCAGCCTGGGATGATGTTACTAGTGAAGTCGGGAGAGAGAATCCCACTGGATGGTTTTGTGATTAATGGTGCCTCTTATGTTGACCAATCCCTTGTGACCGGTGAGTCAAATCCGATTCAAAAGAATGCGGGAGACAAAGTTTATGCTGGAACGCTAAACCTAAGTGGCATCCTGAATATAGATGTAACAGGAACTATTGGAGACACGTTAGTCTCAAGGATAGTGAAACTTGTAATTGAATCACGTAAGAGAAAAGCCTCTATCGAAGGGCTGGTTGATAGGTTCGCCCGCTTTTACGTCCCAATCATAATCGGCCTAGCCGCATTCACGTCGATAGTTGTTCCAATCATAGTCAGAGGTTCAGTTGACATCTGGATCTACAGGTCGCTAATGCTTCTTGTAATCGCCTGCCCAAGCGCCTTCGTAATCTCAGTTCCCGCAACAATCTTCACGGCAGTAACTTTCGCAGCCAGAAAAGGAGTCGTCATAAAAGGTGGGATCTATGTGGAGAAGATGGCTAAAGTAAAGACAATCACATTCGATAAGACGGGAACACTGACTCTGGGGATGCCTGTTGTCCATGAAGTACAGAGTGTTTCGGAACTTGATCCGAAGATCCTCCAATATGCTGCAGCATTGGAACGGTTCTCCAACCACCCGACCGCCCAAGCGATCATTAGAAGAGCTGCGGAGCAGGGTTTAGCCTTCGACAAACTCGATGTTAGAGATGTAGAAGAGATTCCTGGGAAAGGTATTGTAGGATTTGTTAATGACGCTCATGTCGTCGTTGGAAACATGGAGTTGATGCAGAAATACGAGTGCAACTGCGAAAAGATAATGAGATTCTATGAAGTTGAAAGGCACACAGCTGTCTGCATTTCAGTCAACAAAGTCGGTGAAGCCTCGGTATGCCTAATGGACTCTGTAAGAAAGGACGCGGCAGACGCGGTTGAAGCTCTAAAGAGAGCGGGCATCAAGACAGCGATGCTTACAGGAGATAAGAGAGATAGCTGAAGAAGTGGCTGAGGGCGTCGGTATAGAGGAAGTGCATGCACAGCTTCTCCCAGAAGACAAATTGAAGATCGCAGACCGGATTAAAGAGAAATATGGCCTAGTCGCGATGGTCGGAGATGGTGTAAACGACGCACCAGTCCTCGCTGCCTCTGACGTTGGCATAGCCATGGGGGGTAGAGGAGTAGATGTTGCCTTAGAGTCAACAGATGTTATCCTATTTAAGGACGAGTTGATCCAACTTCCTTACTTGTTGAATCTGAGCAGGAAGACCATGGGAATAGCTAAACAGAATATAGTAGCCGCTATAGCCGTCAAGATAATGCTTGGAACGCTAGGGCTGATGGGACTGACTCCCCTGTGGTTCACGGTAGCCGCAGGTGATGATGGCTTAACGATGCTTGTGCTCCTGAATACTCTTCGTCTAGCCAAGATTGACGCCAGATGAGCCCATTTAAAAGTGTAAAGGCATGGAAAAAGAGATGGCTCAACTAGGATTAAGATTACGTTTGTACCTTTTAGTTGTTTTTAATGCCTCTTGACTGGTTTTGTTAATTTTTAGAGTGTTACGCTTTGGTTGCTATACTAGATTTTCTGAACAACAATACCAAGGCGTACCCCAATATGTTCATTGAAACTATCGAGCCTAAGAGAAGATTGAGCATACCAATTTCAAGATGAACATCAAAGATTACTGCCAGATAGGATCCGACGATACTAGAGACTATCAGATTCTGAACAACTGTAGCCACAAAACTGGAACCCTTGAATCGTCTGGAACTAATCTTCCAACCAGCATACGCAGCTATGAGATTCGCTATTGAGCCACCGACTATGTCGATGAGACCAAACCCACCATATATGTTTGCCACAACAGCTCCCAATGTCACACCCAGAACTACAGGCCAACCGAAGACTATTGACAAAGGAATCAGTGCATCGGCCACTCTCACCTGAACCAGCTGAAAACTTATTGGAGCTAAGAAAATGACGCCGACAGTGTATAGAGCAGAGATCACCGAGGCTAATGCTATATCTTTAGTTTTCAATCTTCTTGCCTCCCAACCGGGGTTTATTTTGCGGAACGGGGGAAGGCTCCACCACCCGCTAAGACTACAGACTTACAACATCATATTTAAAAACTTTTTAAAACCAGACTGCAAATTTTGTTTACTTGCTAGCGCTTGCTAGCGAAAACTCTCTCCAAGTCTTGCAGCATCCTCATCATTGAGATTCCATCCCACTGCCCACAGGTTCTCCTTCAGATGCTCCAATCTAGAAGCCTTCGGTATCGCGACAACATTCTTCTGAGATATAAGCCAGTTCAAGCAGACTTGAGCTCTAGTCTTATTATACTTAGTTGCCAGCGCATCCAAGACCGAATTCCTTTTCCCCGACAACTGACCTTTTTCAAGAGGCCTATAGGCAATTACTATAACACCATTCTTCTCGCAGTAGGGCAGCAGGTCTTCACGCGGACTCTGCTCAATAAGATTATAGTGAACCTGATCTGCTACAAGCAAGTGCCTTCTCAGATAGGACTGAGCCTCGAGTAATAATACCGCTGAAAAGTTGCTCACACCGATTGAGCGGGTGTAACCCTCTTCGACACAGTACTCCAGAGCGCTCATAGTCTCTTTCAGTGGTATTTGAGGGTTAGGCCAGTGAACAAGATAGAGGTCAACGTAGCTAAGACCCAGCCGCTTCAGACTTCCCTTCATAGCAGAGACTAAATCGTTGAACCTGAGATTTGTACTCCACACTTTGGTAGTAATGAATACATCATCTCTCTTGTATGGTTTGATGGCTTCGCCGACCAACTCTTCAGCATGACCCGAAGCATACATTTCAGCAGTATCGATAAGGGTCATCCCAAGGTCTATTCCAGTTCGGAGAGCATTGATCTCCTTACTATCATTGGCAGAATCAGGCGTCTGTCTTCCGCCCATCTCCCATGTTCCCATGCCCAGGACGGGCATCATCAAACCATTTGCCAGTCTCTTAAATTCCATTCTGCATCAAGTTAGATCATGCTCTCTCAGAGAATAAGTATTATGTAAAAAAGTTCAGTGCATATGGGATTGGACGCTCTGTTTATATTTCATCCGCTATTCTTCAAATGATTGATGAGAACATGAGAGAGATCAAGCGGGTAAGCATTGTACTTGCCAATTGGTGTCCTCACTGTGTCCCCCTGTCAAAGGAAAAGGCTGAGAGATTGGCAAAAGACCTTGATGTGCCACTTCGTATCCTAGACATTGACGTCCTTACACAGCTAAAGACGGCAGACAAACTCGTCGAAGAACACGGAGACTTCACGGAAGATTACATCATCCCTCAAGTCTTTCTGGAATACGACGACAGAAGTATAGAACATGTGCTCACAGGCTTCTCAGAGGGAGTATCCGCCACAGAGAAGGCTTGGAACACTCTATTCACAAGCAAATACTACCACAAGCTCCTAGACCAAAAGGAGCAAAAAGGCAATGCAGCTTTAAGGGAGTTCGTGAAGGAACATCTCGTCTTCGAAGGATCATGCCGAAGACACTGCACGCAACCAACCTCTTTCGTTGGGCTTCAGCATGACGCAGATAGAGTCGTTGGAGTGTACATCTGCCCCGACAATTACGTTTCCAAAGTCGTCTGCTTTAGCACAAACATTGAAATAGAATGGTTCAGAAAGTTCATCAGAAGCCAAGTCAAAGGAAACATCTTCAGGGACCGTGATGTTCGTATAGCAACCAGACACGGCTGGGAACTAGGCGACGAAGCATACCTCGAACTTCGAGAGGTAAACCCTACTTGCACGGTAGTAGAAGCCTACTGGATAGTCTATCCACAAACTGAAGCCGAAAAAACTCAGGGAGTATTCCTATGCTCGAACCCTGAGAAAGAAAAAGGATGTGGAAAACTCTTCATCCAGAAGATAGACACAAAGAATAAGCTTTGCCAAGACTGTTGCTAATATCACTGTCAAGATGAACAAGTATTCCATGACACTCTTCTACGCTATCCTTTTGAAGATGCTCATTTAATAATCATAATTGATAAAGCAAAAGAAAAGATGCAAAAACAAAAAGAAAGCATCACTAAACCATAATATAGAAAGCACAATAATCAAAATGGACTATTACTAAAGGATTACCGCTATATCCAATGGATAATACTTCACCTGCACTCATCAAACCTCTTCTACCATTAGACTAACGCAACACAAGAAAGATGACTAATGAATAACAAGTAAATTCAAGATACACTCATCATGTGGTATTTGACATGTCCGAGAAGTTTTTGGTTTTCACTGGAAGACCTAATGCAGGCAAGAGCAGCATCATCAGAGAAGTAACTAGGTTAGATGTGAAAGTAGGCAAGAAACCCGGAACCACCCGATGGATCCATGAGTTTCCATTAAGTAAAGGCTTAATCCTCGTGGACATGCCCGGATACGGTAGAATCATGGGTATTAGCGAGCATCTGCAGGACAAGAATAACCGCCGAATAATCTACTTTCTAGAGTCCAACGCTGAGAAGATAGCATTAGTTATCCATGTCCTAGATATATCAACATTCTCAGAAGTGACTGAACGCTTAGGAAAGAAGAATTTCATCTCAGTTGACGTAGAGATGATACAACTTCTAACCAAGACAACAGGCGAGCCTCCACTTATAGCGGCTAACAAAATAGACAAGACAGACAAGGCTATAGTAGACTCTAACCTAAAAGAGTTAAAGCTACAGATTAGCGGCACCAATCATTCTTCTATTGATAGCCTAATATTCCCTGTAAGTGCAAAGACTGGAGATGGATTGGGCTATCTGAAGAAGGCGATTCATGAAAAATTAGTGGCGAAAGGATATAAAACGCCATTCAAATCGCATTAACCAACCTAGTAGGATACTACACGAGTTCTGCGAACACCAATAGAAGAAATTGCGCATGCCAGCACCAAGGAAGTGTTCATCTATAAGCAAGGATTCAAATGTAATTATGAACTTCTTTTTGGAGGATAAGCAGTGGACTTAAGCGTCCTAAGGGAAAAAAATATTCAAGAAAAGGAATTTGAACTATACTCTGAGCCATATGCTACTTCACTTGGACTAGGTCTATCCCTCAGAGTTTATCCTGATTCGCGTCCTCATAACCTGAAGATAGCCACGCTTCAGAAGGGGCTTATCCTGGTGCTTGATGGACAAGAGTTGATTGAAGAAGGATCTGGTTTTGGAGTTCCTGTTGCAGTCTTTCCAGATAGGACTTACTTCTCAAGCATAGCCCAAGTTTTTATTCGCGAACTAGGTGACGAAAAGATAATTGTAAAACGCTTCATAATGGACGTCTACTCCAAGAGGGATTGGAAGATAAACGACATCATTAACAACCCCTTCTACAAGTCGGTCTCGAGCTTCTTTGAAGAAACTTACCGCCGCTACCCAAATACTAGAAGAATCATATTCTCTTTAATGAAGATGAAGAATAAAGTCGGAGTTAAAACGGACTTTATTAAATCAACACCGCGAGGAGAAGTTACAATAAAATTCAAAATAAGACAGAACTTCATAGACGTAGAAGCTAACTTGACTAAACTAGACAAGACAGGACTAAAGAGACTTGTAATACTAAACGAGCAAGGATCAACATTCTTTAGAAGACTCATCGATTCAAATGGTACAAATCTGATTGACGGGAGAATTGGAGCTTGGGACATAGTAATAGCCGACCTAGCCTGCTTCTCAGATTATGATAACACTTTAGATTTCTGTCTCAGGAGACTTCCAAAATCCCGGTTATTCACCGGAAGAGAATATCTAAAAGAATCACTTGCTTGGGCAGGAATGGAATACGAAGTAGAACCAAACCTAGACAAATACAGTTACAGGATTCAAATCCACCAAAAGAAGAAAAAGGATATCTAACGTGATGGAAATAGGACAATGATGTCTCAACATCAGTTCTCCAGACGATTGATTGAAACCTTGAAAATGGAATCCTCTTTAAGGTTCATCATACCAGTCATCGTCCTTTTTTCTGCCAAACTTTTAGCAGGTTTTGTCATCTATCAGGTTTTAGGATTGAGTCAGAATGACAGTTATTGGATGATGACGAGCGCAGGCGTTGAAGGACAGAATAGTCTGCTTATTCAGAAGACTAATCAAATCATCAGGTGGCCATACCTCTTCCTCGGATGGGACAGCGGATGGTACCTCTCTATCGCCGTTAAGGGATACCCATTTTCAAGTCAGAGCTATGCCTTCTTCCCAGGACTCCCACTCTTCACATGGCTTCTTAACAAGGTCATAAATAACCCACTAGTCTCCATAACCCTGATCTCCTTCACCGTAGGGGTCATTTGGCTCCCAGCCTATCAGCTAGTTGCAGAAAACTACATGAATAGATCTGAAGCTCTAAAGTCAACTTTACTCTACGGTTTCTTCCCTTACACATTCATATTTACGACTGTCGCATATCCAGAGGGACTATTCATTCTATTCACTTTGGGATCGTGGTACTTCTTCAAAAAGAAAAGATTCCTCTTGATGGGCGCGTGTGCCTCAATTGCGGCTATTTCACGCCCTCCAGGAATATTCCTGATAATACCGCTACTCCTTGAAGTTCTAAGAGAATACAGATGCTACAGAAGGCCAATTCATTATAAAACACTCATCTCTCTAGCACTTCCCCTAATCAGCATCTTCTCCTGGTTTCTTTACTGCCAAATATCAATTAACAACTGGTTAGCATCTATTACCAGAACATCATGGAACGAAATGCACTCTCTACTAACATTCATCTTCCGAATCATCCCTGAGAAAGGTGTCCAAACCCTCTTTGAGAACCCTAACACCCATTTTTTCTCACTATTTCAGACTATCTCGCTACTCTTCTTTATAACCACGCCAATAGCAGTCTACACATTATTCAAAAAGGAAAAGTCACTGGCAATATACTCTATAATAACCTCCTTGTGGATCTTAGTAGTCGGAGCCCTCCAGTCCATCCCACGTTACTTCTCTGCCCTCCCATTCATGTGGAGCTCATTCATGCTAAGAATATCTCGCCCCAAACACTCAAGAGTAATAATATTAACCATTTGCTCACTCTTCTATATCATTTCGGCCTTCTTATGGTACGAGTTCTTAATAGGAGAACTAGTTTCATAGCTAAAGTCACAACGCGCGTTCGCTACTCTCTATTAATATTTTAGAGCAACAATTGAAGGCTCATAAGTATTTGCGACTGTCATAATACAATAACTAAAAGTGAGCAAAAAGCTATTATGACATGAAATCTCAGAAATTCTCGAAGAGTTCTAAAAAATGAGAAGAGGAATTAGTTGCTGTACCGAGAGGTTGTCAAAGCCTTAAAAGTGCAGCTTACCCTTGGGATGGAAACTTTTTGAATTTGGTATTATTTGGCTAGTGTTCTATCTCGCAGATCAATGTTAAACTCTTTGAATCGTATACAGCCTTTGAATTTTAAAGCGTTATAGCAAGTCTTCCACTTTTCTTCGGACGTTGGTTTATGGAATTCTCCTGAACTTGATGCTCGACAATAACCCTCAACCAAGTAGAAACACTCCATGCGTCAATGCCCTCTAGTCATTGTTGCTGCTTCTTTTCTTGTTCTGGCGGGGTTGTAGCTCGGCTCCTCCTGGGTCGCTCAGTTGTCTTTGGAGGTGTAAATTTCTCAAACGGTTCATTCAGCTTCTTTAGTAAATCGTTGAACTCAGACTTAGTAATAGTGATCTTCCTGATAGCCTCTAGTTCTTTTTTGCTCTCGTTGGACGATGCGACCTGATCCTCCCTCAACTTATTAAGGTCAGTCTCAATCTTCTCTAGCCTATCGTATATTTGGTTGACGTGCTCGCCCAAAGTATTAATGTAATTCAGCAATTCACGAAAACTATTCGTAATGGATGATTCGCCCTCAGATGAAGACATAAGATCTCCTCTCTATACCTAACTCCTATGTAACTGATATACCTTCTTCTCACCATAGTTCGTCTGTCAATCGCTCATAGATACATGGATCAGGTAATAGACTTGTGCCAATACCTTCCGATTTACTAATTTTGTCCCTCACTTATCCTCAATTTTATGGGCGAAATCTGAGTCTGAGAGAACTTGGGAATGGAAGGAGTTAGAGATTTTAGCGGTTCCGGCGGAAGAGTTGACAGATTGTTAGACAATCCATCAAGCGCATACTTGATGTCATCTTTCTCCGAAAGCAGTCTATCTATCATCAGGTGAAGAGGAGCATTGGAGCGCTGATAAGTTTCTTCGGTAATGGTTCCCAAAGCATAATCTATCTTAACAGATGCTATGAAACTGTAAATCCCTTTAAGCTGAGAGTCAACCAACTTCGTCCTATCCTTAAGCTGCTCCCCTAGACACCTTCTCTCTTCAAGTAGACGTTTCTTTTCATCTTCTGACTTACCCCGCATCTCCTCACAGATACCGACGAACTCCTCTTCTCTACTGAGTTCATCCAATGCCGAAATCTTCTTAGTCACAATTACAACTCGGTTAGCAATATCCTCTATCTTCGCCTTCCAAGAATCGCCTATAACCACGTTATTCTGAATGAAGCGAACATCAGCGCAGTCATACTTCGCAAATCCTCCCTTACCATCATCCACTCCTATGAAGAAGTTGGACTCCGTAGAATTCCCGGAAACTCCAACTATTTTTCCCATCGTCCAGCCATAAGGGTCAACAACCATCTTTCCCACAAGTTCCTTCGCGTCAAAGTTCTTAGATATCTGATTCTTTTGCAAAGTTTCCATTTTCTCAAATCCTCCTCTCATATACAAGTGCTTACTAAAGCAGAAACACTCCTCGATTTTACCTTGGGCAATACTTTACTAAGAGCTGGTACTTGAAAAATTAGGAATAATTTATTGAAAAACAAGAAGAATGTAATATGAAAATTGAATTAAATATGATAAGAAATCAAACGTAGAACCCGATGATATAATTCAAACATACATCTGCGAGTAATACTCAGAATTATATTTACTTAAAATCCCTTAGACAAACTTTGCAAGCTAAGAAAAATTATAAATTGTTAAGATCTCCAAAAGAATGGAAACCTCCTTCGCTTCACCTCTTTTGTAGACTGCCCCTGAAGCGCCTCCACCTTCTCCTCTATCTGACCCTCCACCTTCTCCTCTATCTGACCCTCCACCTTCTCCTCTATCTGACCCTCCACCTTCTCCTCTATCTGACCCTCCACCTTCTCCTCTATCTGAC
>JAUPKU010000026.1 GCA_030837285.1 Thermoproteota archaeon
GGCACCCCCGAGGTATCAGGAATCCAATGAATAAGCGGAGCATTAGCCTTCCTCGCATCAAGATAAGACTCACTTTGGAAACCAGCCTCCAAACTAGGTTCAACCTGCCTAATGATGATGTTGAAGAGTCCCATCAGTCGGATCATCCCTCCAACCTTAAGAAGCTTCAAGTCATTTTCGGTTATCAGAAGGCGAATCTGACTGTTTATAGGGACAATCTTCTTTACTCTCTTTCCCTTCTCCGGATGACTTGGATGAAGAGGAAGCTCTGCGACGTATGTTTTGTCAACTCCATTCACTAAAAGCTGGGATGGATTCGCCACGAAGAAGTACCTGTTAGTCACAGGGTCAAGGAGCTTTCTATTATACGCCTGAATATTATCCCAGCTGATAGTCGCATCCACAGGCTTTGGTCCCACATCCAGAATCAACTGTCTAAGCGTCTCAGGAACGAAACCTCTCCTCTTAAGCGCTCTTAAAGTTCCCAAGCGCGGATCATCCCAACCCGAGTATTCACCCTTAGTTATTCCCTCCCTTATCTTAGACTTGCTAAGCGTTGTCTCAATCATCTTAAACCGCCCATAGTGGAGCGCTTCAGGATAGCTCCAGCCAAAATAGTTATAGAGGAAACTCTGTCTAGTAGAGTTAGTCAAATGCTCTTTTCCCCTGAGAATATGGGAAATCTTAAGATCATGGTCGTCAATGCCACTGCAGAAGGCAAAGAGTGGCCAGACAATATATTTGTCTCCCGTCCTTGGATGTGGAAACTTCCTAGTATCAATAACCCTAAAAGCTGGCCATTCACGGACAGCAGGATTGGGATAGAGCAAATCCGTTTTAATACGTACAACCGCCGTACCCTCTCCATAAGATCCCCTAAGCATTCTATTCCAGCGCTCCAAGTGTTCCTCCGGAGAAAGGTTCCTGCAAGGGCATTCCCGCTGTGCCAGCGAAAGCTTCCTAAACTCCACTGGATTGCAGGTGCAAATGTAGGCTTTTCCCATTTTAATGAGGCTCTCAGCATAACTGTAGTACACTTCGAGCCTGTCTGACTGAAAGACCTCCGCCCCCCACTTCAATCCCAACCAGTGAAGATCCTCCCTGATCCAGTCATAAGCCTCTGGAATAGGAGATTTGGTCCTCGGATCACTATCGTCGAACCTCAAAGTGAACTGTCCATTGTACATCTTCGCATACTCATCACAGAGAATCGCAGCCCTACAGCCACCTACATGCAGGGCTCCATCGGGGTTAGGAGAGAAGCGAACATGAACGAAAGGATACTTTTCAATATTCGGGAGAGGCGGGAGCTTCCTAACCTCAGGCTTCGCCTTCTCCTCAACTAACAGCTCCGGCCACTCCTCCTCCACTTGCCTTCTCTGCTCCGGCACCGGAATAGAATTAACCTCTTTAACAACACCATTTATCAGTTGAAAGAGTTCCTTAGTTCTCTCTTTAAGGTCTGGCCTCTCAGAGAGAAGTCGCCCCATAACCGGCTCAGGCCTAGCTGAGCCATCATGTTGCACAGCGTTAAGTAATGCTATCTTCCACACTAGCTGTTTGATTTCATCATTTTGCAACTGTCTTCTTCTCCCATAATACTGATTAACGTTATAGCTGAATCCTCTTAATCTCCCAATCTTTACTTCTTTCTAATACTTTCTCGAAACAATGTAGTCACAGAGATCCAATAACGCAGTCCTCGCCTCTGAAGAGGAGAAAGAGGATAACTGTTTCTTCGCCTTCTCTACATACTCATCAGCCCTACTAGCAGCATAGTCGACGGAACCTAGAGAACGAATCAGCTTCATTGTCATTTTAATCGTCTCCTCCGGCACTTCCTTGCTACCAATGACAGAGAGAATCTGCTTCCTTTGGTCTCTATCAGCCTTAGCCAAGGCATGGAGTAGAATAATCGTCCTCTTTCCCTCCCTGAGATCACTACCGACAGGCTTTCCTAAGACTTTTTCATTAGCTGTCAACCCGAGAACATCATCTACAATCTGAAAAGCAAGACCAGCGTATTTGCCAAAACTACCAAGTTTCCTCATCTGAAGCGCGTTCCCACCCCCTATGATAGAGCCTGACAACGTCGATGCTTCTATAAGCGCAGCCGTCTTTCTCCCAATCATTTCAATGTATTCCATTTCAGAGACGTCACTCCTCTCCTCAAACATCATGTCAAAAGCTTGTCCCTCACAGACGGAGACAGTCGCCTTCGACATAACTCCTAGGACCTTTAGAACTCGCTTTGGAGGAACATTCCTTAAATCAAAAGAGTTTATGATGAAATCATAAGCTTTCGCGAACAGCATGTCACCTGCAACCAATGCAATGGGAACACCCCATAAAACATGAACTGTCGGAACACCCCTTCTCTTATCATCCCTATCCATGATGTCATCGTGGATCAAGGTGAAGTTGTGAATGAACTCAATTGCTGCTGCCACGGGTAAAGCCTCTTTCCGTCGTCCACCAACGAGTTCGCATGTCTTCAAGACGAGAAAAGGCCTAAGCCTCTTTCCTCCAGCATTAATTAAGTGCCTTGAAGCATCATATAGGTTCTTAGGTTGCAAGAGACCATCGAAGGAGTTATCGATTACTCGGTTCACTTCTAAAGAAGCTTCGTCCAACTGTCTATTCAATTCTTTGCTCAATTAGTCTTCCCCTCTATACGCGTACTCTTCAGGGCGAAACCCCCTATTTCTGAGCCATTCTGCTGTTTTTCCGGTAATAACTAGAGATTTCCTCTTTAATGCTTCTATCGAGTTAGCACCCACCAGAAACATCGCTGTCTTGAACTCTCTAATTAACACTTGTAACTCTTCCTCCACGTTTCCTTCTACAGCTTGCTTTAGGAGTGGAGAAGCCAATCCGCTAGCCTCAGCTCCCAAGGAAACGGCTTTGGCAACTTCGATACCCGTCCTTATTCCCCCAGAAGCTATGACTATTATCTTCGTTGCCGCTCTCACCTCTATGACACTTACAGCGGTGGGTATACCCCAATCCCAAAACGTTTCACCCAGCCTCTTATTCACAAGATTCCCGTGAATCTCCGACCTATAATACTCAACAGCAGCCCAGCTTGTTCCGCCAGCTCCACTGACATCAATTCCCTTGACACCTACCTTTTCTAGGAGTTGAGCGTCTTGAAACGATATTCCAGCCCCAGTCTCTTTTACAATAATTGGAATCGTTAATGCTGATGTTATCTTCTCTATTCTTTCCAAGACTCCTTTAAAAGAAGTGTTCCCCTCAGGTTGAATTGATTCTTGGAGAGGATTAAGATGTATCGCAAGAGCGTCAGCATCGACCATCTCTATTGCTTTTTTGATTTCCGAAATATCAGATCTGCCTACAATCTGTGGTGCGCCTATATTTCCAATAATGAATGCGTGAGGAGCTTTCTTCCGAACTACTTGAAATGTCGAAGACAGCTTCGACTTCTCCAACGCTGCCCTCTGACTCCCCACACCCATAGCTAAGCCCAGAGACTCAGCTGCCTCCGAGAGTGCAGCATTGATTTTGAAAGCATCTTCCGTTCCTCCTGTGATTGCTTCAATCACTATAGGAGCCTCTAACCTATGGCCGAAGAATTCCATGGAAGTATTAATATCTTCCAGAGAGATTTCCGGTAAAGCCCGATGAATAAATGATATATCCTCGAATCCTGTTTTAGTCATTCGAGCCTGCACGTTCTTCTCCATACAGATGCGAATATGTTCAGCTTTCCTATCTTCAATCTTAGCCAAAATAACTCTACTCCATCCTAATCTCGGTTCCAATAACATCCTTGTTTTTAAGAGTCTTGTAAAGGCGATTAATCCTCGTGTTAATTATCTTAACTCTAACTCCCTTCTCCAAGGCTGGTATCAACTCAACCATCTTACCATACATTCCACCGGTGACATCAACTGTCTTGGATGCTCCGATATTTCCCATGATTCCTTTAAGATCATTCAATGTAATTTCTTTAATAAGTTCTGCCTGAGGATTTAACTTTGGGTCATCATTGTACAAACCATCGACGTCTACACAGACAATAATCCTTTTCGCATTCAAAGCCAAAGCCAAAGCACTCACAAGCTGATCTCCTGAGAGAATAGAGAATCCAAGGTTAGAGTCAAGAACAGCATCTCCAAACAGAATGGGAATAATCCCTAAGCCAAGAAGCTTCTTGACCACGGTTGAATCAAATTCGCCAATCCTACCCTTATTTGTAATGAGGAATGCTGAAGGCTGTACTGAAACTGCTGACAAGTTCTCCTGGATGAAGGCATCGATAATCAGTTTGTTTAGAGCCATCATGGCCTGTCGTGTCTTGGAAAAACCAATTAACTGATTGGGGTAATTATAGCCAGCAGCAATTCTGAATTCCTTCGCGACCGGGTGTCCATAACTTCCTCCGCCGTGAACGATAACCATTGACTTTATTTCAGCTTTTAGAATCTCTTTAACTATCATCCTTATTGAGGGCATGTTTGGTGTGAAAGGTTTATCCTTTTTTGTGACAACGCTGCCACCGAGTTTGATAATTATGGGGTCTATTAGCTTGTCCAGGTGGTTACACCTTCATCTGTCTTCTCGGCGATGAGCGGGATTCCCCCCGCTGTCCTAATAGCCTCAGCTATTTCTTTCCTCTTCCCTATTTTTGACAAGGCAATTATACATCCTCCCCCTCCAGCCCCGGTTAGTTTAGCACCTAATGCACCACCTTTCTTTGCTACATTGATAAGTCTGTCTAACTCTTCACTTGAGACTCCTGCAGATACCAGAAGACCCTGATTTATATCCATTAGTTCCCCAAGCTGCTTCAAATCGCCCTTCTTGAGAACGCTTATAGCTTCCCTTGTTAACTGTCCCGCAGTCTGTGTCAACTGTGTCATCAACTGAGGGAATGTCTCTTTTCTAATACGTACACTATCCACAAGCCTTCCAGTATTCCTCTGGATTCTCGTGTTGCCAATTACTATCGGAATCGAAGACTCAATCTTCATATGGCTAATGCCCTCGCTCTTCGAATAGACAATGACTCCGCCGTAAGTGCTGATAGTCTGATCTATACCCGACGGGTTTAAGTGAACATACTTCTCTGACTCAAAGGATAACTTAACAATCTCTTCTCTAGTAAGATTAGCCCCTAAAAGCCTTCCAATGGCTGCTACAGTTGCAACAGCTAGAGCTCCGGAAGAGCCCAGGCCAACAGCTATTGGAATGTTGGACTTAATTGTAATATTAAGTCCGCATTTCTTCTTCAGAGTTTGGAACAAAGTCTCTGCCGTTATCTTTATGGGCTCAAGAGTTTTTTCAGAACCATCTCCTTCTTCAGTCTCAAACCTCTCTCCGATAAATGTTCCAGAAAATCCAAGGTTCGACGAGATATGGAGATTAGAATCATCCCTTCTCTCCGCAGTCACTTTCACATCCCTATCGATAGCAATAACAATAGCTGGCTCTCCATAGACTACAAAGTGCTCACCAAACAGAATTGTCTTTCCAGGCGCTGATGCGGTTACGATCAAATGTCAATTATCACCATTAGAAAATACTCTAATCTAAAGCAAGATGATATGCACTTAAGAATCCATCCCATTCTTAATGACATTCAATCTCATCTGTAACTGCTCAAGAGTACTAGTCTATAAATATTCTCCATCTCCTAAGCCTCTAACCTAGCATTAGCACACGCTATAATGAAAAATAATTTAATGTGATGAGCTCTTTCACCCATACACGATTATCCCTAGTCAATACACAATCTCTCTAACAAGATACCCGATTATCTTTACCAATCCATAAAAATCACTTCGATTATTAGTTTCATAAATGATGTATTTCTCATTAATTCAAGTTACTAGATTCTATAAATAACACTTAAATATCGTAAAAGAGACTTTAAGCATGAATATTTACAAAATATCATTTGTCTCTTTACATAATGTTTAAAAACAGCATCAATTATTTGTTTTAAATCTGTTAAAATATACTCGATCATAAATGTTAACGCTCAATAGTTAGTAATCTGTTAAGTATGGAAAGGATGATTACAATTGCCTGAAGAGTTTCGTCACATAGTTAGAATCTCGGGGACAGATTTAGATGGATCCCAAAAGTTAGAATATGGTCTTACGAAGATCAAAGGTATAAACACAAACCTTTCAAAAGCTCTAATCAAAGTCTCAAAGCTGGAATCCGTACAAAGAATAGGAAACTTGACAGAGAGTGACGTGCAGAGAATCGAGGAAACTCTAAAAGACCCTGAAAAACACGGTATTCCCTTCTGGCTTTTAAATCGCCAAAAAGACTTAGAGACGGGAAGAGCTCTCCATTTTATTGGTCCAGATCTTACTTTAAGAACTATTGCTGATATAAACTTCATGAGAGATATCCGTTCATGGAAAGGAACCCGCCACTCCTTAGGACTAAAGGTCAGAGGACAGAGAACCAAGACTACAGGACGTTCAGGACGGGTTGTCGGAGTTGCAAAGAAGAAGCTCCTACAAACAGCAGGAGCCGGCGCAGGTGCCACTGCTCCAGCAGCTTCAACGGAGAAAAAGTGAGGATGATAATACATGGGTGACCCAAAGAAGCAGAGAAAGAAATACGCGACGCCAAAGTACCCCTTCTCTAGCGTAGCATTAGGTACCGAATTGAAGCTTCTTGGAGAATATGGCTTAAGAAATAAAAGGGAAATCTGGAGACATCGAGCATTACTGACAAAGTATAGGCTGCTTGCGCGGGAATTGTTAGCTAGATCCCCCGAGGACCGGATGAGAATAGAAAAACAGCTTTTAAACAAACTTTCAGCCTTGAAGATGGTTCCCGAGAATTCAACTATAGATAATATCCTAGATTTATCTATAGAGAATGTTCTTGAAAGACGACTTCAAACCCTTGTCCACAAGCGTGGCTTATCTAAAACATTAAGGCAAGCTCGTCAACTAATAACCCACGGACATATATCCATCAAGGGCAAGAAAGTAACATCACCCAGTTATACCGTAGCTGCTAATGAAGAATCATTTATAGAATATAGCCCAACTAGCTCCTTAACAAAGATGGATCATCCACTGAGAAAAGAGTTGAGCATTTCACCCAAAATGAGTCAGTAGCAATTAAAAACAGGCGAAGGATAGCGATAAAATGAGCAAACGAAAAGAAAAATGGGCTATTGCCAATATTTTTTCATCATACAATAACACTATAATTCACATTACAGATTTGACAGGGGCTGAGACAATAGCTCGAACTTCAGGTGGCATGTTCGTGAAAGCTGATCGATATGAATCTTCTCCCTACGCAGCCATGCAATCAGCGTTTCACGCCGCACAAACTGCTAAAGATAAAGGGATAACTGCCATCCATATTAGAGTCAGAGCACCTGGCGGTCATGGGCTTAAGACTCCCGGCCCTGGAGCTCAGCCAGCTATCAGAGCTCTTGCAAGATCGGGCTTCCAGATAGGACGGATAGAAGAGGTCACTCCGCTTCCCCACGATGGTACACGGCGTCCAGGAGGACGAAGGGGAAGACGAGTGTAAGAAAATGATTACCTAAGGGTGCTTGTATGGAAATTAAGATTCTAAAGCAGGATGACCTTCACATTAGGTTCTTGATAAGCGGCATCGAGATTCCCGTCGCAAATGCTTTAAGGAGAATTATGATAGCGGAGGTTCCATCTATGATCATCGATGACGTGATCATTCTTGAGAATTCCTCTCCTATGAAGGATGAAATCCTCTCTCATAGACTAGGTTTGCTTCCTCTTAAGACAGATCTGGACTCATATGTTCTCCGTGAGGATTGTGCCTGCAATAGTGAATTAGGCTGTAGCAAATGCAGTGTTACTCTCACATTGGAAGCTGAAGCAACGAATACTGCAAGATCTGTCTACTCTCGAGAGATGAAATCTGAAAATCCTGATGTTACACCAGTTAGTGATGATATTCCGCTACTTAAATTGGCGAGAGGCCAGAGAATCCGCTTAGAAGCGTATGCGAAGTTAGGGCGGGGAATTGAACATGCTAAATGGCAGCCTGTGTCAGGTTGCGCCTATAAATATGCTGCAGCTATCCAAATTGATCCGAAAAAGTGCACGCTATGTAAAAAGTGTGTCGACATCTGTACAAAGCATTTATTAAAAATGGAGAATAACAAGATAATACTAACAGAGCCTCTTGACTGTCGTCTTTGTGAGGAATGCGAAGAAGCATGCACTGTTGGGGCAATCCAAGCTAAACCTCTAAAAGACACTTTCATATTCGATGTGGAATCGAATGGCAGCCTTTCTCCTGAGCGCCTCGTGCTTGAAGCAAATAAAATACTGAAGGAGAAAGCAGAGGAATTCATAACTCAAATTTCAGAGCTTAAAGAAGGAGAGGAAGAATGAAAAAAAAGATAACCAGTCCTGAATACATGCGTGTTATAAGTACTCTAAGGAAGGCCTCTAATAGCGCCAATGTAGTTATTTGGGATGTTGTTGCTGAAACGTTGGAGAAGTCAAAGCATAGACGCTTAGCAATTAACGTCAGCCGTGTAAACAGGAATAGCGAAGAAGGCGAAACCATACTGGTCCCAGGGAAAGTCCTCGGATCAGGAAGCCTCGATCATAAAATCTCCATCGCAGCCGTTGATTTTTCAGAAGAGGCCAAAGAAAAAATAGAGAAAGCAGGCGGGGAGTGCCTAACAATTCAAACTCTTATTCAAAGAAACTCCAAAGGTTCTGGTGTCAAGATTATCGGGTGATTCTGCGATGTCAAAGCAAAATAGGATGATAATAATCGATGCATCCAATTTAATTCTTGGAAGACTCTCTAGTATCGTAGCAAAACGGCTCCTCACTGGTGAGAGCGTCATAGTAGTTAATGCCGAGAAAGCTGTGATTTCGGGTAGTAGAGCAAGCATAATAGACGGTTATAAAAAAAGATTAGAGATTAGGACGTTAGGCTCCAAAGAAAAAAGTCCGAAACATCCTCGAAGACCAGAAGGACTGATAAGAAAGACAGTTCGAGGCATGCTTCCTTGGCATAAGCCAAAGGGAAAGAATGCTTACAAGCGCCTCAAGGTTTATGTGGGTGTTCCAGATGATTTTAAGGGGCTTACCCTTCAAATAGAGCCAAGGGCGAAAGCATCAAGCGAAATCCCTTTAACAACAATTGAAGAAGTCGCG
>JAUPKU010000248.1 GCA_030837285.1 Thermoproteota archaeon
ATTCCGGCAGTGCCCACACCCGCAGTTGCATTCCCCACAATTATGCTTTCGAATCTGGTGGAGATACCCATAAAGAGGGAACCTGCAGATAAGAGAAAGTTTGACAACGTTAGTAGGAGCCTTCGAGAAATCCGACGACTGGCTAGGTTATATCCCATCTGCATTAGGCCACCTAGAATGCTTGTTGTCGCTGCCATGATACCTATTTGAGTTACATTGAGCCCTAGCTCTTCTCTTATGCTCTGATAAAGAATCGGGGTGCCAGTGTAAATGTGTTGAACCACATGACCTAGAGTGAGTGATGAGATCACTCTCTTATCAGATACTCCTCTATTCTTTTCTTCAGACAATAAAATCCCGCTTCACACTGGTTCTAAACAATTTGTACGTTTAAACTTAGTTTTCTTCGTAGAGAAAGGATATAGGTAATAAATCTTTTCGAGTTTCTTAACCATAGGATAATAAAAAGTACAAAAGGAAAACCATTTCAAGACTGCCTCTTTCATATAATGAAAGAGTTCAAATTCATCATTATACTAACTCTCTCAATTATAGAATAATACTTTTTCTCTTACGAAGTCAACAATTGAGTCTTTAAGAAAATTATTTGAAATATCAAAACAACATGTAAATCTGAATTCAGGAAAAAATGTTGTGATACAGCTACTCAATATTCTTTATACATACAAGAAAAAGCCAAATACTCGTCATGATGGAGGTAATCGTCTCTTGGATCGCCACGCCATGCCATGGCCACTTTACAAACCAGATAACTGCCGAAGACACACCGAAAACTAGAGCTAACATTCCAATTCGTGGAGAGCCAAGAAGCCATGAAACAAAACTGTAAAGCAGCATTGTCAGAATCATTGATAAAAAGAAAATTATAGATACAACAAAATGCGTCCATCCTACGTTCTCTGAAAAGATGCCGATCATAGCTAGATTTCCTCCTGCTATCACCAATGGAATTGACCATAATAGATACTTCCAAGATACATGTTTTACAGATAATGATAATGCAAAGAAGTTACAAGCAGACCTGAAAGAAATAGTCCTAAATTGAATATCCATGAAGTTGGAGCATGCGACACCGCATTACCTAGATCGCTTAATGCATTGTTATAGAAATCAAACCATGGAGAAGCCAGTATAGATATGATTATGAATAAATAAGCCATTGTCGCCCCGAGGATGCCTAGAAGTTTAAGGGTGTTCATGAAATAACACTGCTTTAAATATTCTTTAACCAAACAAAACTATTCTTACCACTACTAAATAAGAATGAATTCTTCTTTCCAAAATCACTACTCAAAAATTTAGTCATCTTGGTAAAATGCAAGAAAAGTGGATTTGGAAAATAGAAATGTGGCTTTCTGAATATTCGTAAAAAAGCTGGTGGGAGAAGATTAGATTTGTTGAGTTATAATTAGGGAATTATCTCGCAGCTATTATATTTGGGATAGTTGAAAGCTTCACGTTTGACTGAATATTCGTGGATCATTTGATGTACTTTAGGTAAAACCTCTATTAAGGAATTTATCAAGTTCTCAACAGTACCGCAAACCAATCTATAACCCTCATCACCCCAAAGTTTAGTTGTGTTAGCGTAAAGGCATCTTCCACCGCATGTACTATATATCGAGCACTTGGGGCAAGGGTATCCCACTAACGCAGCATCAATGAGATTCCTTGGATTAGTTTCATGGATATTTCCTAGATAAAACTTCCTCATTCCAGCCATAACAGGGCAGGGCGTAATATTCCCATCCGTTTGAATATTAAATTCCACCCAGCCTGCACCACATCTCAGCTTCGTTGATTTGCCAGATAGAAGTGACTCCATAACTCCTATGAAAGGGTAGATTCTCAAAACATTACCAGTTGCTTCCATGTGGGAAATCCAGTCTTTGACGAGATCTCGAATTCCCCGATTATATCTTTCAAACCACCTTTGGATTCGCTTTGATTCATAATCGTTTTGCCAAAACTGGGCATCTAATTGCCAATGCACTGACTTAAAAGGGAATTCTTTATTAAAGAGCAACCAGCGCACTGCTTCTCGAATGTTTGTCTCGGATTCAACTGTCATGCGAGCTATAAGCTCGCCATCGAAACCACGATTTCTTAATAATTTCAGATTGTCTATAATCTTGCGATAGGTCCCTGGACCCCTATAGTAGTCTGTAAGATTCTCATTACCATCCAGTGAAATCAGTACTGTATCTAATTTTCTACAGTATTTCTCACCTAATCTGTCTAGAAGCAGCCCATTCGTCTGCATTACAAATGCTTTGACTTGAACGTTATCCATAATCTCGCGTATCTTGTCAAGAGCGAGTAATGGTTCTCCACCATAGAATATTACACTTGGTTCCACATCTTGCTTTAAGAATCCAGTTAGATCCGACAAATTATAAGTGATGGATGTTGGAAGCTTATCATCCACTTCGAAGGGGAAAGGTTGACCAAAGTCGTCAAGGCATTTCCCATAGCAGTACTTGCAATGCATATTACAGTTCAAGGTTAAAGTCACATAGAAATGCATAGACTCACAGTCCAAAGTTGGTTCCCATAGATTCTTGGAACTAAAATTACTTGATTATCTTCAATGAGGCATATCCGACTACTTGGCTGCGGTCATTAGTCAAATCACCACTAGTCTTGTAACATAAAAGCTGAGCCTTTGTTGCGCCTAAGCTCTTAGAAGCTATTATTGCAACTGAAGTTGGGCCATAACCGCACATAGTGATATTTTGAGATTCAACTACTGACTGGAGTTGTGCTTCATCCAGTTTCAGAATAGCTTCTATAGCTTGTTTATCCTTTGACTCGGCTCTATTCTGAGGTTCGTAGTGAGTCATGTCCGTGGACGCAATTATTAGTACATTCCGCCCAGAAGCTGCTTCAACTATAGCTTTTCCAACATCTCGACTTACATCCAAATCCTGCATCAGCATACAAATTGGCACAAATTTGAAGGAATTTCCATACAAGTACTGGAGGAAGGGAAGTTGAACTTCAACTGAATGTTCAAACTTGTGAGCAACATCATCAACATCCGCAAACTTAGATGCCTTTTGAATGCATTCTGCGAATTCAGAGTCAACTGCAACGTCACCCAAAGGCATTCGCCAAACACCGCCAGTCATTATTGATACACCGCTGCCTAATCCAGTGTGATTCGGCCCGAGAACTACTATCAAGTCTGGCTTGCCGTCTTGGGATAAGGCATAAAAACTGTGTGCTGCTACAGGTCCTGAATACATGTAACCGGCATGAGGATTAACTAGGGCAATGATGTTTCTAGATCCTTTCTCTTCAACTTTTGGAAGGTTATGAGGACCGAGATTATGTAAAAAGCATCCTTCAATCTGTGCTTTCAGTGATGCTGAAGATGAAGCATAGAAGGCTCCTGCCTGATAAGGCAGTCTAACTCTTTCTTTTGACTCTTTATTCACCTTCAGAAGCCTCTGCTGCTTCTACAAGTTTTGTCTCAAAGTCATCTATACTAATTGATAGTTCTGTATCTGCAGGAAGTTCGCCTCGTTCCCTTAAAACTTGTCTGGCTAGTAGCCAGTACATTGTGGCTAGGGCACGGCGTCCCTTGTTGTTTGCGGGTATGACGAAATCGACATTTATGAAGTCGTTGTCAGTATCACAGAGGGCAATAACTGGAATCCCGATCATCGCAGCTTCTTTGACTGCTTGTTTATCTGCTTTAGGATCGGTTACAATCACTACTTCCGCTTCTATATGACGTGAATGAACTGGGTTTGAAAAGAGACCTGGCAGAAATCTGCCAAGAATATGGAGCGATTGAGTTAATTCGCAGAATTTTTCAACGGGTGTTCGTCCATATAGTCTCGATGAGGCTATAACCACTTTTGAAGGGTTAAAGCGGGTTATGAATTTCGCAGCCATCCTTATTCGCTCATCAGTCTTTTTAACATCGAGGACGTAGAGTCCATCGGGTCTAACTCTGTAAATAAATGGTTCCATATCTTTAGTTTTTATCCGTGTACCAATGTGTATTCCTGCTGAGAGGAGAGACTCTAATGGAAGGAGAAGCTCTGCTCCCGCTCCTAATTCCTCTTCGTCCTTCTTTAGTGTAATATCGTTTTGCTCGCTTTCGTCGCTCATTTCAATTCACTTTCATCTAAAGTTCTACTTTTTTTCTTCCAGCTCATAATATTTGAGGAGTTCATCAATGACCTCGACGTTTGAAAGGATCATTCGGCGACAACAGTAACGGGTTATACCTATATCATCTAAAACCTTCCCAGGTTGCTCCCCGTTCTTAACTCTCTTTGCGAATTCTTCCCATTTGTCACCAATGAGTTTTCCACATGTGAAACAACGAATAGGAACCATCATTGTTACTACGCCTACCTGTAAGACTTCTGCTTCTTTCGTCGAGCGCCGGGCCCGCCAAACTTCTTAGGCTCCTTCCGTCGAGAATCTCCGGTTAGCATGGATTCATCATAATTCATTAATTCCTTTCTTAGAGTTGCACTCTTTGACCACTTTACGATAGCGCGAGATATAGCCATCCTCGCAGCGTCAGCTTGACCCATAAAGCCGCCACCGTTGACTTCAACATCTATGTCTACATCATTCATAATCTCTCCTGAGAGTAACAGTGGTTCCATCATCTTAATACGGGATGTTTCAGGCTGGATTATCTCCACAGGAATGTTGTTCACTCTAACCCTGCCTTTTCCCGGTCCAATCGTGGCCCGTGCTATTGCAGTCTTTCTTTTTCCACTCTCTACTAAAACAGGCTTCTTATTCGCTGGCATTATTCTCACCTAAAGGGTTCCACCCTATACTCTTCGCGACTTCTTCAATTGTTGTTAAAGGGATTTCGCTTGAT
>JAUPKU010000249.1 GCA_030837285.1 Thermoproteota archaeon
GTTGTAAGCGTACACGTTTGTTGTTTGCAGTCCCAGAAAATTAATTGTCTTAACAGCAACAAGTAATGCCAAGGTTGAGTCGAGTCCTCCTGAAACCACCAATAGCACCTGCTTCTTAGTTAGACTAGATAGTTTCTTAGCTAAAGCCGCTACTTGCATAGCGAAAATGTCTCGGCATCTTTCAGCCCTTCTCAAGGAGTCCTTTGGGACGAAGGGATGCGCGTCTAGAGAGCGCTTAAGCTCGTCAATGCTTACATCATTTATATCTGTCTTCACGATTCTGAATTGAGTTTCCTTTGCGGAGCTATGAAAGGTCGTTGTAACTCTGCGATCATTGGCCAAGCGATCTATGTCGATGTCGCTAATCACTAGTTCATGTTTAGATGTTAGACGGTCAGACTCCTCCAGAACGGTTCCGTTCTCTGCTATTAGCATGTGTCCTCCGAATACAAGGTCATTTGATGATTCCCCAATGCCTGCTGATACATAACAGTAGGCAGCTATGCACCTGCCAGACTCTGAAGTTACAACTGATCGACGCCAATCTGATTTTCCGATAATTTCGTTGCTTGCTGAAAGATTGAGAAGCACTGTTGCCCCCGCCCGGGCTTGATACTCATGTGGTGAGAGTGGAACCCATAGATCCTCGCAGATTTCCACTCCGACTATTGCATTTGCCATACCTTGTAGCTCGAAGAGGATGTCAGTACCGAATGGAACCTGCTGTCCATTTATCTCTATCATGTTAGAGTTCGCTCTACTACTAGAGGTGAACCAGCGATCTTCATAATACTCTTTGTAATTGGGCAGGAAGGACTTGGGGATAACTCCTAAAATCTGACCTGAATTCAGTACTACAGCACAGTTAAAAATTCTCCCATTAACTTCTAGTGGCATTCCAACTGCTACCAGCATAGGACCTTTCCTGCTTTCTAACAGAATCCTGTCTAAACCCTCCCTAGCCCTGAATAAGAGGGTGTCTTGGAGCACTAGATCTTGAACGGAATAACCTGTAATAGCCATTTCAGGGAAGGCTATAACCTGCGTGCCAGAATTCTCTGCTTTCTTCATAGAGTGGATAATTGAGTCAACGTTTGACTTCACATCGGCCACTCGGACGTCTGGTACAGAACCTCCAACCCGCAGAAATCCCAAATCTCGACTTAGTTTTACTCTCTGCTCCAATTTATTTCTCCCTTGAAAATACTCCAACTCCCAGATATATAAGAGAAGGGGGAATTAATCTCGAAATTTAAATAAGTTAAAAAATTATTACGCTTATCAACTTCAGGAATACGCTATAAGAGAGGGAAAAAATGTCTGGAACAAATAGGAAAATTAAAGGTTGTGGTTTTCATCACGTCTCCCTAAGGGTAAAAGACTTGAACAAATCAATAAAATTCTATTCTGAGGGGCTTGGCTTTATAGAACGATTCTCCTGGGGTAAAGACCCAAAAAGAACCATCCTTATGGACATCGGTGATGGTAATTACTTCGAAATCTCTCAAGGAGATCCCAATCTATCATATGTAGAGGGTATATTTCGCCATTTAGCATTGAGAGTAAATGATTGTAAAGCCGCTCTTGAACTCGTGCGAAATGCAGGAGCCGAGGTTACAGTGGATCCTAGAGATTCTACCTTATCCAGTAACCCACCATTGCAAATCCGTGTTGCTTTCTTTAAAGGACCTGATGGAGAAGTAATAGAACTTTTTGAAAACGATCAAACATAAAATGCGTTACCTTAGAAAATTCTACTTCCACTATCTTTTCGTTAATCCATTTACGTGCTCGTCTACGGGCACTAGCCGAAGGCATCATCACCAAAAAGCTGAAGCAAACCCAGAAGGTCCTAGAGTACGCATTGAAAGACTTGGATTAGACTATTTATCCTCTATTTTTTTAATAAAAACCCTCCTAATTAGACGTGGAAACGGCGCGAGTTAATAAAAATTATTGTGATTGTAGTATTACAATCACACATCCATATATTGAAGACTTCACTATTGTTAAATTGCGTGAAAGAGCGCGCGTGCAATAGAGCAGCACCCATAGATTACCAACCGAAGGGTTGAGGTTTTATATAGTTTTTTCCTCAACCCTAAACTCTTATATGTGCGCATGTTAACTATCAATTGTTCATATTTTGGTCAGTGTTATAGTTGACCTGACTTTGTCCAATCATTTAATCTATGGCCTCTGCAAGGTCTTGAAGCTGCGCATACTAGAATCTTACTTTTATGTGATGTATGTGCATTAACCACATATCTTAATTTTCTATGTTATTGACTCTGGATTCAAGTTTCATTATATTCTCTTCCAATAGGTCAACTTGCCTAGCAACCCGATTAATTCGCGTGCTACTCTACCTTTTTATCGCTTTCGTATTAGTACTGTTTGGGGTTCTAGTTGAAACTGTTAACTTTTCTATGTGTTTTTGGGGTTTCTGTGGGTAGAGCGCGCTACCTTTTCCCTTGGGTTCCATTGACTATCTTTTCTCTTAGATTCCAGTATCGTCTCATTCGCTCTTCAGGATCATTAGCTTCAATAATGCGCTCTATATCTTGGAGTACATCAGATACGTCAACTATTCTATAGTCTGGGTGAGCTTCTAGGAGCTTTTTTATATCCTCCAAGTCCTTATCCATCTCAAAACGCACTCTATGCTTTTTCTCTGTCTTTTCTAATTGACAATGCTATTTTTTCTATACCTCTAAAGGCTTTACTTTTAAAGCGAGTTAGCTCTATCTGATTTTGTATCATTTCAGAAATAATATCTTCATCTGACATCTCAAGATTTAGAGCTTCTTTTGCAGATTATTCCAGCTTTGCTTGCTTCTCTCGGGGTGTTGCTGTTTTATCCTCCTGTAGTCGTTTATAATAACAGGGCTGACAAAGGTGTCCTTCTGTGCGCCACTCTTTATTGAGGGTGAACTTGATGAAACCTAACTCTTTTCCGCAATCTACGCATTGTTCTTTAGTCATAAAACCACATATCACCATTCAGCTGTGAATGGATATAACAATTCCTTAGGCTTATCGTGCAATCAAGGTTTAATCTCAATCTGCGGGCCCATATACATAGCGTACTGAGCCAAGTAGGCTTAGCTGAACAATTCAAGACCTATGAAGAATGCTTGAAGATGATTCAGCAAAATAATGTGCCGCAGATTTTTTCTAAAGAGGATATTGAGACAGGCCAAGAACTCTTGTCAAAGAGCGTCACATCAGAGAAGCTGAAGGACGCTCAGAAGATCTTGAAGAGCGCATTGAAAGAGTTGGAATAGACCTTCTTCCCTCTATTTTTTACGATAAAAAAACTAGACTAGCGCGTGCGTGAAGGGCACTCAATGTACGCTATTCAATCCGATGATTTTGCATTCCCAAACCCCGAAGCATATCAGCGCAACCATTAATGAAATGGCCAAGAGAAAGAGGA
>JAUPKU010000250.1 GCA_030837285.1 Thermoproteota archaeon
CAACAACAAATGTCTATAAAATGGGTGGGCATTTTACTCTTCAAGAATTGAATTTTCGCACGTGTTAAAATTTCTTCCATCTCCAATCAAGAGAGGAACAATGTAGTAAAATTTATGAAGAAAAAATTGAAAAATTGTGAAAAGATGTTTTTTTAAAAAAGGTGTTTATCATGGAAGAATTGTTAAAAACAAAATCTAGAAACTCCGAAATCGTATGTATCATACCAACCTTAAACGAAGGCGCTACAGTAGCCGAGGTTGTTAGAAAGTCAATGCAATTTGTAGACCGCGTTGTAGTGGTTGATGGCTACTCAAATGACGGTACTTCCCAAATTGCTTCAGAAGCGGGTGCCGAGGTTATATTTCAGGAGGGAAAGGGGAAAGGCATGGCGCTTAGAACAGTCTTCGAGAAGGTGAAGAGTGATGTCTACGTTATTATAGACGGAGACGCAACGTATGATGCGTTTGAGATGGAAAACCTAATCAACCCTGTTCTAAATGGTGAGGTGGACATGGTTGTCGGATCAAGGCTGAAGGGCAATATGGAGAAAGGAGCTATAACCAGGACTAATAAGATTGGGAATGGAGTTTTCAATTTTCTCATAAATACTCTCTTCAATGGAAAAGTTTCAGATTCTCAGTCTGGCTATAGAGTTATGAACAGGGATGTCATTGAAAAGTTGAATTTGACGTCAAAAGGATTTGAAGTGGAGACTGAGATTACTGTAAAAGCTCTAAAGCAAGACTTGAAGATAGTGGAAGTGCCCATAACTTATACAAAGAGGAGAGGAACACCGACTAAGCTTAATTCTTTCAAAGCAGGTTTAAGAATAGTAAGAACGATCCTCGGGTCTTCAGTGTAGAGTGTGTCTTAAGCTATTTTTAGAATAGAAACATAGAATAAGAGGAAATGTGAAAATTGAGGTTTAATCATCATGAATTCTTAGAGGTCTTAGAATCTGTTGAAATCGTGGGTCTGGATAGCTGTTATAATATTCTGTTCAATTCTTGTGGTTGGCGTTCTGTTTCAATTCTATCCCAGATCTGAAGAACAATATCTGGCAATGGGTATCCTAGGGAAAAATCAAACTGCAAACAACTATTTTCCAAATGGCACATCAACTATTGAACCTGGAACCATAATTCGCTGGTACCTCTACATCTACAATCACATGGTTGTAACGAAGAATATTTCAATGAAAGTGAAGCTTCTAAACTCAGCTCTTCCCGGACCAAACGATACTTCTAGGGAACCAAGTCCTACGCCTTCTTTTCTCGATATAAATCAAAGACTGGCTCCGAATGAAACTAGAATTTTACCTTTCACCTTTATCATCAGTGAAGCGGCAGTAGTCAATGCCTCTGATAGATATGTGAGGATAATGGCAATACAGGTTAATAATGTAACTACTCCTGTTGATATGACTGCTCTCGAAGATCAGTCATTCCGATTTGTATTCGAATTGTGGTCGTATGATGAGAAATTAGGAGTTTATGTATACTCTTGGACATCTAATGAAGGTCAAAAACCCGTGTGGATCCAGATGTGGTTCAACTTAGTCATCTAGTAATTAAGGTAATTAAAGAAAAATTCTTATAATTTATTCATTCAAAAGGGATATATAACTTCAATTTTTCGACTTCAAATAGAAGCGTGTAACAAAAAGTTATTAGTAATTTTTTTTATATTCCTCTATTACAAAATCATCTGTAAGACTGGTATTATTCTTCATAATTTATTTATATATAGGAAGTTCACAAAATCATAGTTCTTCAATACATAAGAACAATCGTGGTAAAAACAATCGTTTGTTGATAAAAATTTAAAGTGATAAAATATGAAAGTCTCAATCGTAGGATCAGGAGTAGTTGGACAGGCAACAGGAATAGGCCTATCATTAAATGGTCATAAAGTATTGTTCCATGATATTGATAGGGACAAGTTGAGATGCCTGAGAGAAAAAGGTTATACAACGGCTGAAGATGTAGCGGAGGCTGTCAACAATACTGAAGTCCTTTTTGTTTGTGTTCCCACACCGACTATTGATGAGAAGATAGAGTTGAAATATGTGCTAGATAGTGCAAAGAAAATTGGGAGCGCTTTAAAAGGGAATAAGAAATTTGTAGTCGTTACCTTCAGAAGTACAATTCCCCCTGAAACTACCCGAACCAAATTATTACCTCTTTTAGAATACAATTCAGGTCTAAAAGCAGGGGTGAATTTCGGCGTTTGTATGAATCCTGAATTTTTACGTGAGAAGACTCCGTTAGATGATTTTCTAAATCCAAGCCGAATAATAATTGGCGAATTCGAGGAAAAGTCAGGCGATATCTTAGAGAAACTCTATTCTCGATTCAGGTGCCGTATCATAAGAACTAGTTTGGAAACAGCAGAAATGATAAAGTATACATCCAATCTTTTCTTAGCTGCAAAAATATCATTCTTCAATGAAATCTACATGGTCTGTAAAGAATTGAATATAGATTCAAAAGTTGTAAGTGAAGCCGTCTCCCTAGATCCTAGAATTGGCAAGTATGGAATCGAAGGTGGAAGACCATTCGGTGGCATGTGTTTACCCAAGGACTTAGCTGCCTTTATTGAATTTGCAGACTTAAAGGGATTGAATCCTATATTACTCAAGGCAGTTGAAGAGGTTAATCAAGAAATTTCCTTTTATCACTCTATAAAGCCAGAACCGCGAATTCGGAGTAAAGAAGTTTGATCTTTCTTGCAGTGCTAGGTATTGCTTTGATTGGAGTAGCCTTTGCTGTATATGGACTATATTTCTTTCTTGTTCTTAGGCAGAAGAATGCTATTTCAAACTTTCAGAGTTCAATTCTAGCACTTCAAGAGAAGAATTCCAATTCTGATTCCAGCTTGGGTAATGTATCCATTATAGTAAATACTTTCAACGAAGCGAGAGTGATAAGTAGAAAAATAGATAATATTGCTGAATTAGACTATCCAAAACAGAAGATGGAAGTATTAGTATACGATGATGCCTCAGTGGACGGAACAGCGGATATAGCGGAGAAGAGCCTACAGAAAAACAAACTTTTCGGTAGAGTCATAAAGAACACAAGCAGAATGGGTCTAAACAGGTCGATGAACGCAGCTATTGTGGAAGCAAAAAACAACCTAGTCTGCATAACAGATTCTGATGTGCTACTTGAGAAAGACTCCTTAAAGAACTCGGTTAGTGTTCTACAAGATTTCGAAGGTGCTGGAGGCGTTACTGGACACATCCAACCTGTCTTTGAGGGAAAAGGAATCACACAAGAAAGTGAGACATCCTACAGAGGATTCTATCACAAGTCTATGCTGGCAGAGAGTGCCCTTCACTCAGCCTTTCCTGGCAATGGGCCACTTATTGTCTTTGACAAGGAGAAAGTTTCCTCTTCAATACCAACAGACTATGGTAGCACAGATGGCAATATTGCCATGAACATTATTAAGAAAGGTTTGAGGTTTATCTACGTCCCCAATGCTATGGTATTTGAGCCATCAGCTGAAAATCTAGGAGATCAAAGACTACAAAAAATCCGCAGGTCAAAAAGGCTGCAGCAGGTCTTTCTCCATAACCGAGATGTAAGTTTCAGTCAGAAATATGGTAAATTCGGAAGCCGGATCTTCCCTCTGAAATTTCTTATGTTAAGCTTATGCCCAACCCTTTTTATATTAGGCTTATCCGTATTTGTAGTTTCTATCATCCTATCTCAGAACATTCTTTTATACACGATTGGCGGGTTAGCAGGAATTGGTATAGCAATCCTTCTGGTAACCTCGAATAAATTAGGCGGTTTTATAACAAGCTTTGGTCTACATCAACTGTACTTAGTAATCGGATTCTTCTCAGCTTTTAGAAAGAGTGTATACTGGAAGACTATCGACAGGAAGACAGAAATAGCAACTATTACTCAAAAGAGTGGACAAGGATGATTAATATACCGAAAGTATTTTATCTCCTCAACCTAGCAAATAAGCGACTCCATTGGCATAAAGATGAAATGGAGCAGTACCAAATAAAACGGCTCCGAGCTATAATCAAACATGCTTACGAGAATGTTCCATACTACCATAGTCTCTTCAAAGAAGCGAAAATAGACCTTGACTCAATCAAGGAAATCTCCGACCTTCAAAAGCTGCCAATAAATCAAAAGAGTATATTTAAAAAACAACCACCAGAATTAACAGTCTCTTCGGGAATGGATATTCATAA
>JAUPKU010000251.1 GCA_030837285.1 Thermoproteota archaeon
ACAATTATTGGATAAGTGAATGAAGGTTAAAGACAAGAAAATACCTGTGTTCTCTGCCGGTAAGGATGCCGAAGGAAGAGAGAAAGAAGGTGGTAGATTATGATCAGAAATAATGTATCTATAGTCGTCATACTGATACTTGCGAATGGGATTATGTCTTTTGCCAGTGCCCACGAACCGGGCTACGAGATAACAATACCACAGATCAACGTGCCGCCAAGGATCGATGGAGTATTGGATGATGCTGTGTGGAAGACTGCCAAACCCGTCGAGTGGGGGAATATAAATACTGGTGGCGAAGTTAAGAAGGATCAGTTTACCAGATCATGGGCGGTCTATGATAATGAGTACATCTACACGGCATTCGAGAATATGGAGCCGAACACCGGCAAGCTCGTAATGGCTTTTCTTGGGCATGATACTGATGTGTGGAGAGACGATGCAGGAGAATTATTCATCGAACCCAGGCATGTGGGGAGAGAGCCATATTTTCAGATAGTAATAAATGCCGCTAATGTAACGTATGATAATGAAAATGGCGGAACTAAGCATTTGTGGGAACCCCGTCTGGAAAGTGCGACTCGGATATATAAGGATAGATGGGTTCTCGAAGTGAGTATTCAATTTAAGGATCTTGGGTTTTCCAAGACGCCTATTGGTGAAACATGGGGCTGGAACTTCAATCGCCATATAGTGACGGGTGTTGATATTTGGACAGGATGGGCTAAGACAGGCTCTAGTTTTCATACACCTAACCGGTTCGGTAATCTAACATTTGGCATGGTACAAACAACTCTACAGTCTTTGGATAAACTGGTCAGTATCTGGGGAGGTATCAAAAGCTGTTACTGATAGATAAGTGTATACAGGACAGCACTTTATTCTATACATAGCGATAATTCGCGCAAAACCATGCTTATATTCAATTGGAAAGTAGGGTTATAGGGTTTACTGTATAGAGCAAATCTCAGCGCGTTATATCGCGAATTAACGCGGTACTCAAAAGCCATGTTCCGAACTTTTCTGTTGACTACCCCTTTTGAGAATGCTATTATCTTACCTGAGGTGATTATATGGAAGAATGGATAACAGTTAAAGATGCCGCACAAATACGGAATTGTTCAGAACGAAATATCATTCGCCTTATTCAAGCAGGTGAGGTTAAAGCTAAAAAAGATGGCAAAAAATGGCTCGTTCTTATAGATACTTCCAAAATATATTCCGCATCAAGTCCGCAACTATCAGAAGTGATTTCTGCACTTAAAGTACAACTTCAAGAGAAAGATTCTCAGATAAGTAAACTTCAAGACCAATTAGGAAACATGCGGAATGATATGGAAGAAATGCGGAAAGATTCGGCAGATGCCAGCCAGCGCCATGATACAATTGTATTGCAACTAACTCGCCAGTTGGAGCAGAGCCAGCGAATGCTAGAGGCACATAGAGAGCCTTGGTATAGAAGGATGTTTGGGAAAGGTAGAAGATCAGGTGGAGAGAAGCAATAATCATAAGGATTAGGATACTCAAAGATACTTACCGGAGGGTCTAGATTTGAAAGCAGTAATAATCTACTGGTCGAAAACAGGTAACACTGAAAAGGTAGCATTAGCTATAGAAGATGGTTTGAAGGCAACAAATGCTGATGTTCTTATTAGGAAAGTAGAGGAAGCAGAGGATATTGATTTCTATAGCTATGATTTGATATGTATAGGCTTTCCATCCTATCAATGGAGTCCGCCGGAGCCTGTGATCGCGTTTCTAAAGAAAAAGTTCAGTGAATATCGTAGCAACGTAAAGGCAAGCTCACCAAAGGTATCTGGAAAGAATGTCTTGATTTTCGTAACATATTCTGGCCCACACACTGGAATCAATGAAGCTATTCCTGCTGGTAAATATGCCGGCCAATTCTTTGATCATCTCGGCTTCACTGTGTTAGATGAATGGTACATTGTAGGAGAGTTCCATGGTTCGGAAAGTATGAGTACATTGGGCAGGATGGGGGATATTAGAGGACGACCCAATGAAGGGGATTTACAGAAAGTGAAGCAGGATATAGGGAATCTTATAAAAGGCTTATAGAAAGCTGTTCTAGTGAGATATAACAAGGCTTTAACATAGATTTATAAAGGATTGATTTTCCTTGTATTTTCTATATATTGTGGTATAATGTATCTGTAGCGTTGTAAAAATAATACAACATAGAAAGGCGGTGAAAATCATGGTAACATTTGGAGAGTTCTTCAAACAGAAGAGAATGGAACTAGGTGTAACTCTAAGGCAGTTTTGCCTTGAGCATAACCTCGATCCTGGCAACGTAAGCAGGATTGAGCGGGGTAAAATGGCTCCGCCTATTGATAGAGTTGAGGAGTTTGCTGGTTATCTTAAGATTGACGATTCGGAACTACAGACTTTCAAGGATATGGCTTCTATCAGCGCAGGTAGAATTCCAGAGGATTTAAGGGATAAGGAGACCCTTGCCAGGCTTCCGGTATTTTTTAGAACCCTGAGAGGCAAGGGATTTTCAGAAGAAGAACTTATGGCATT
>JAUPKU010000252.1 GCA_030837285.1 Thermoproteota archaeon
TAAGAAAAGAGAGATATAAACTACCAAGATTCCTACTACAAGACCTACCCCGTTTTTAAAGATATTGAACAAAATAGAGCGCCTTAGATAATCATCTATCTTATAGGGATGGCGTTTCAAAATGTCTGGTTCAGCTACTTCGGTTACGAATATTGTCGATGAAGCTAGATCCATCAGAAGCTCAATAAAAATAATATGAATAGGTGCAAAGGGGAAGGGAATACCCAAAGCCAGAGGAATAATGAAAACGGAAATGAGGATCGCTTTTGCTGAAAGATAGTACGTCAATCCTTTTCGGAAATTATCAATCGCTTTCCTACCAATGGCGACCCCGTCGCGGATATGGACATAATTGTCATCAGTTAATATGATATCCGCGGTCTCTTTTGCAAGGTCAGTCCCAATCTCGCCCATAGCCACGCCTACATTAGCAGATTTGATTGCAGGAGCATCGTTTACGCCGTCTCCTATCACTGCCACTGATTCTCTCCTTGATTGAAGAGCCTTGACTAGGCGTAGTTTCTGTAGAGGCGAAGTACGAGCAAAAATACGGACAGATTGGACAGTCTCGTCAAGTTCCTTCTCATCCATTTTCTCCAGTTGATCGCCTGTAATAATCTTCTCAGCCAGTCCAATTTTCTCTGCCACAGCTTTCGTAGTCGCTGGATGATCTCCAGTTACGATGTAGGTTTTAATACCCGCGTCTGTAAGAGCGGCAACAGCTTCCTTTGCGCCTTCGCGAACAGGGTCTTCAAGCACTGCCAATGCTAAGAAATCTATCTGCTCAAGTTTGCCATCCTTTGGGCTCTCCGATTCAAATATGGCATATGCAACTACCCTTTTCCCTAAATCGCCTTCAAATGTGACGATTTTTCCCAGAAGTTTTTTTCTCTCAGAAGAAAGCGTTGATGACTCAATCAGAAGCTCCGGTTTTCCAGCAACTGCGTGAACATAACACTCACCATTTTTGTAAATTAGAGTACGCCACGGATGTCCTTCAGAAAATCCTTCAAAGGAAAGAGGACTTTGTTTCTCTTGCACTGTGCCTCTTTCAAATATCTGCGCTACAGCTTCATCTGTAGGGTCATTGAGGTATTCAGGGAGAGCAAGTGAAATCTTTTCTTTAAGTTCTTGAGACATTTTTTGTGGGGCTATCTCTTCTCCATCCGACAGAGAGAATTTCTCAACTTCCATCCTGTTTTCAGTTAGCGTACCAGTCTTATCAGTAAGAATTGATGTTACTGACCCGAGTGTTTCAGCGCCTCTTAGACGCTTCACTACAACATTCTTTCTCGCCAGCTCAAAAGAGGCAAGGGCAAGAGCCATAGTAATAATAACTGGGGGTTGACCAGGCACCATGAGAAACGTAAGGGCAAGCCAGGTTAAAACCATCTGTTGCGGGTCAAGCCCGCGTAGAAAACCGATTGCAGGAATTATAGCGCTGACAATAACCACAAACAATGTCAGGTTCTTCACAAGTCTTGCCATCGCTTGCTGTAACGGTGTCTGCTCTTTCTGGGTTGTTCCTACTTGTTCCGCGATTTTTCCGAGTTCACTTTGTTCACCAACCGCTAAGACAACTGCCTTTCCTTCACCATCAAGAACTGTTGTACCAGAGAAAGCAGAGTTGATCCTTTCAGCAATATTTGAACTCTTGGCAACATCCACTCCAGATTCCTTTCTCACTGGCTGTGATTCACCTGTCAGCGAGGCTTCATTCACTAGTAGACTGCTTGATTCTACTAACCGGGCGTCTGCTGCAACGCGAACGCCAGCAGAGAGGACTATCAGATCGCCAACAACCACGTCGGCAGTCTGGATCTCCTGTTCTTTACCCTCCCGAATGACCATGGTGGTGGGTTGGGTGAGTTCTCTGAGCCGGGTCACGGTGCGATCGGTACGATACTTGTTTATGAACTCAACCAAGATGTAAGCAGTGACGACAAAGATCATTACCACCCCTTCGACAAGCTCTCTGAAAACAAAAGAGACCGCCGCGATTGACAGTAGTAGAACCATCATAGGCTGTCGAATGCCTTCAATTACTAGCCTCAAAATGCTGGTGGGTTTCAATTCCTTTAGGACATTTGCACCAAAAATTGTTCGGTGTTCTTGAATTTGCTTTGTTGAGAGGCCATTCTCCGCGTCGACTTGTAGACTTTCCAAAATCTTCTCTTTTGGCAAAGCCCACCAATCGGGTGGAGCTGCTAAAATAGTATTGGAATATTCCGTTTGACTCTTTGGGTTGTTCTCTTTCATTTTTTCAACTTTCTATATTGGATTTTTACAATTATCAAAATGTATATTTCTACAAAATCGCATCTAACACTCATATATCTAGTTAGTCCTGTTTTTGACTTTATTCTTTCTTGTTTCATGTTGTTTTATTACTCGAGACGTAACGAATATCATGCCAGAAAATAACAGAAGGAGACCTAATGAAGAGAAGATTCTCACAGACTATAGACTTGTTGCGAAGAGTAATCTGTTAGCGCGCTATACGCTATTAGGCAGAAATTGAGCATAAACTAGATAAAAATGAAGCTCAATTTAGCTATAATTTATAATATTTTGGTAAGATTAAACGAGAACATGTATCTTCTCGCCCCCACCAAACCTTTCTTATCCGAAGAAAGCTCTGATGGAAAGAAGCTCCCAACGTCTACCAACATAATGCTATCTAGGATTAGCACGTGCACCAATTTTAATTAACACATACTAGCCAGTGAAAAAGATAGAGATTTTGCTATTTTCGTTCTGAATTTAATCTGATTAGGTAGATTGGAAAATTAAGTATCGGCGAGAAAATTTGGATTTATTTCTTTGCGTTTTCGAAGTTAATTATAGCCCTAGGTGCACTATACCTGGAATATGCTATTAGAACCAATACGTCCATCATATTTCTTATATTTAATAATGAAGCGCGGAAGAGGTCTCTGTGCGTAGCGTCAATGTTAGTGAATATTATGGAAATTGCAACTCTGTTTTTAAGCAAGTCCCAATGCCAATTCACTTTTTCAAGAACTTTAGCCTCAATCTCCCATCCTATTAGCTTGGCGACTGGATATTTGCACGATTATGATTGTTTTTACAGTCAACTTTTTTCCATTCCAAATTCTTAATTGTCTCATCAATTTCTTTAAACAGCTTCTTTTCTTCTAAAACCTCTGCTCCAAAAAGATAACTATAAGACTGGTAAATAGGCACTTTCATAGTAAATGGCGCTCGTCCAATCGATTTTCCATTATTGATTACTCAGCTTCACATATGCTATAAGAACTAGTTACATTAGCTAGTAGGCTAAGAAAATTGTGAAAAAAAAAATTCTAAAATAAGATCAGATTTCTAGGAAATTATTTCCAGCGTATGATCTCCCTAGTCTAATTAGTATTCATTTATTGTCCAAAAATATAACACGCGCTAGGGGCTTAATCTCTTCCTCCCCTCTACAAACGATCAAGAGCTAAAAACAATGCCGTTTCAGGTGGCATGGTCGAAGCGCGCGCTAATCCTATATGTATTGTCAACCGGTATTTCTAGTTCATAATTGTCGATCAATCGAATTGTCATGGTCTAATCTCTTTATAATTCCCATAGAATTTGTTTAGCATAGGAGGGAGGGTTTTCTAGTTTTTCCCCTCTTCGCCTCTCCTCTCTAAACGTACACTTTGAAGAAGTTTTTTATTCAACGGTCAGATTTTTCACTAAAGTTCTAACAAGCGGCATAACAATTAGGCTTGTGGGTAGACCAACAATAAATCCTATTATCCATCCGCCAATATATCTTTGAAGAAATCCTTCAGTCCACCCTGTCATCAGAGTTGTCATAGTGAAAGTCATTGAGGAATCCAAAGCTAACGTCATGAATAATGCGGTCAACAACATGGAATATTTAGCATTTAATCTCAAGAAAAATCCCTAAAAAAGAGTAATAATCTTACGTTAAAAAAGATTTCACAGATTAATAGATGACCCACCGCCCCCTATTACGAATCGAAGCATACTTTTCTCGCTTCTTGGTCATCATGTGTATTTTGAGATAAAGTGTTGAACAAACAAAGAAAATCCAGCAACTGAAAAAACTGTAAATTAAGGTAGAGAGAAATATAATAAGAATAGAAGAATAAGAAAGAACGAAGGAAAAAGTTTGGGATTAAAATTTAGTTTTCGTAGAGATAAAAAGACGTTAGGCTACGTCTTCAATGAAGCTATGGAGCTTTAGATCAATCTCAAGAAAAATAACATGTGATTCCTAGGTGTGGTAGCTTTTGTCTAAATCCAAGAAGATGAGCCGCCTATCCTTATGGCAATTGGAGCATTCAACATAGATGGCTGCACGATTTTTCTCATCTTTGAGATTTGTAATATCCCAAGTAGTTCTTTTACAGTCTTCACATGCAAACTCATATTTCTGTCCATCATCACATTCAAAAACGAGTTTATGATTAAATTTGTCGATTTCAAATCTCTTTGGCTTCTTCTTCGCCATATTATCATAATTTAACATGTTTAAACGACTCAAATAAACACCCCATCAGTAGTATATATATCAAAATAGTTAAGATTTTGGGTTGGGTTTGGATTAAGATTTAATCTAGCTTTTACTAAGACATAATATAACCTACCTGTGACCTCAGGAGCTCCTCCACGTTCCTACAGATTATCCAAAA
>JAUPKU010000253.1 GCA_030837285.1 Thermoproteota archaeon
GATAGCATAAGAGCTATACAGACTCTATCTGGAGCAGATTTCCATCAAATCTTCGGTTCCACAACAGAACGCGCTTTAATCTTTACAAACGTCACAAGTGGGCGATCACCTATGGTCGCAGTACGTGTTAATCCATTGAAACCGAGAATTATCATTATCCATGGTCCAAGAAGAATAGATAGACTCGCTATCCAAATAGCCGAGGTTGAACGTGTATCTTTAATCCTTTCGAAAATACAATCAGTCGACGCATTACTTCACTCCCTTAATGAACTCTATAGAGATATTATTACAAAAAATAAAAGTTAAGACAATAAGTTTAAGAACCAATAAGCTTCAAGGGCATCTTTAACAGGATAAATCAATGACTTCGTATGGTTGACAAGGACAATGATAATGAATCCATTTCAACTGACAACAAGCATAATTGTTGTAGTTGTTCTGGGCGTATTCTCACTTAAAGTTAGAATTGTTAATATAACCGGATTCATAGCTGCAGAAATTGTTGGAAGCATCATCCTAATTCTTGGAAACGCAGAGTGGTTTATAGTTCTTCTAGCCTTCTATTTTACAGCGGGATTATTCACTAAATACAAATATGAATACAAGAAAAGAATTGGAGCAGCGGAAGAGAAAGGAGGAGCTAGAGGATGGAAGAATGTCGTAGCAAACGGTCTTGTAGCCTCCTTGCTCGCAATGGGGTATGGCCTTGTAGCTTCAAATATTTTCTCAGCAGGCTTATTGGGTGCAATAAGCACTTCCGCAGCAGATACATTAGCAACCGAGATAGGACTTCTTTATCCACGCCAACCCAGACTAATAACTAACTTGAACAAGAATGTGGAACCTGGAACATCTGGGGGAGTATCTCCCCTGGGAGAAATAGCAAACCTCTTCGGAGGAACACTAATAGGACTAGTAGCATGGATCGTAGGCTTCAGTGGATTCACTCTCCAAAAGATATTGACAATAACAATCATCTCGGGCTTCTTAGGAAGCACATTTGACAGTTTACTAGGAGCATGGATCCAAGCAACATTCAGGTGTCCAGTATGCAATAAAATAACAGAAAAGACAACTCATTGCGAAAAAACATGCAAACTTATAAAGGGAAACAAAATCTTCGATAATAACGTAGTCAATACAATTTCAACCATCTTTGGAGCCACTATAGCCACCATGATTTTCTTAACGATTTAATCCACATAATCCTTATTATTTTATTTCTAATTGGACAGCACAACTACAATGAAATTCCGATTTTAATTTAAATCATTCTTCTCTTGATTTTAAGTTTTTAAAAAAGTCTTATCGTAGGATAAGACACTTCAGATATGAAGTAGAAAGATCCGAAAAAGCGAAGGAATCAGATTCTTTAAAGTTATTAAAAATAGTTTTTTTTTGAGAAGGATAAAAAGGGGATTGAAGTTACTAGGAATATCCAAGTCTAGCCAGATATAAGTGTCATCGTCCTTATAATGCTCTGAATCTTCCTTATCTTTGTTATCGATTCGTCAAGAGATTGAAGAGTGTTGCATTCAATTTTGCTTACGACATCGAATTCTCCATAAACCGTTTGAGCAATAGTTACACCGTTTATATTCAATAGTTCTTTGACAACCTCGTGTTCCTTTCCGACTTCGGTTACAACTAACACATACGCGACAACTGAAGTAGACATTTTATACACCTTAAACCTTTTAGAATCGAATCTCTCTATTAACATTTCTCATAATTGTAAACTTGAAAAAATAATGGACGAATTTAATCCTATTCAATTTTTAGACAACAATTTCAATAAACATGAACTCACAAGTACTTGATAACTAAGGTTGTGAAGGTTAGTATAAAAGTGAGATTAGAAGTATATGAAATTTGACGAGAATGGAGAATGCAATAGAAACTATAGCTCTTGTTAAGAGGTATCCGACAAACGCACCTCCTCGAAGAAATGTCAGCGATATTAGGGGTGGCTTTGGCGGTCGTGGTGTAGGACCTACTTCTTTCAGCGGAATAATAAGAGTTCTCAAAGGGACAAAGGGACCTTTCATCGAGGCTCTTCGAGGGATAGACCTTAAGATTAAGGAAGGAGAAGTCTTTGGCTTATTGGGTCCTAATGGTGCTGGAAAGACAACCTTAATCAAGATTTTATGCACACTCGTTATCCATGATGAGGGAGAAGCTTACATCTACGGCTTAGATGTTAAGAAGGAACCAAGTAAAGTGCTTAGAAACCTTCAGGCTGTTCTTCCTGAGAGCAGGGGATTTAGTTGGCGGCTGACTGGACGGCAGAATTTAGAGTTTTATAGTCTTCTCTATGGGCTCAGAGATAGGGAGGCTAAAGAAAGAATTGACTATCTCCTGGATTTTACTGGCTTGAAGGATAGGGCGTATGATGGTTATCAGCGCTACTCGACAGGTATGCAACGTAAGCTGCTACTCTGTAGGGCGCTGCTTCAGGACTCGCATATACTTCTCTTTGATGAGCCAAGTGCAGGTTTAGATCCTAATTCGGCAGCGGAATTTCGTAGTATGCTTCGGAGGTTGTCCAGAGATGAAAAGAAGACTATTTTCCTTAGCACACATAACTTGTATGAGGCTCAGGATATTTGTGACAGAATAGCCATCATTGATAGGGGAATAATAACTGCTTGTGATACTCCGGATAACATTCGTAACATGACTGTGGACGAGAAGGTTTTCAATGTTATGTTCTTAGATATGGTATTCAATGATGACATGACAAAGATGGTTAATCAGTTGAGTGAGATAATAGGTGTCCGCGGTGCAATGCCAGAAGTGGATTCTGACGGTGTCTTCCATGGATTAACAATTCACGCCGACAAGGACTTGGACATCTCAACCATTCTGGATATCATCATTAAAAGAGGATTAAAGATTAGAATAATAAATTCTAAAGAGCCTACGTTGGAAGATGCTTTTATGATTATTACCAACAGACAACAGTGGCATCCGAGCGAAAACACGAATCAAACGAGGTAGTAGACAGTTGGAAATCCCAATAGGGCTAAGGCAAATCATTGCTTTCACGAAGCGAGACTTCTACAGTTGGACAACATATAGAATAATGGTTTACTCACAGATAGTCAACATCTTCGTAGGCGTTTTCTCATGGGGAGTGACAGCAGAGTATGTCAACAAACCAGTACCTGAAATGTACTCTGGGACCAGCTATATCTCATTTCTCATAGTAGGAGTAGCAGTAGGGAATCTAATATTACCGTTAGTTCAGGGAGTGCAAACCCAACTCAACCCCTGGACTCTTGAAACCGTCCTTATGACAAACATAAGCACTCCCGTCTTTGTGATTGGGAATGTCATGTGGGCATACATCTTTTCAATAATCTCACTTATACCCTACCTAATAATCGGAACGTTCTTCTTTGGAGCTAAACTAAATATAAATATCCCCTCGACTGTACTAGCTTTCATAATCTCAGCCGCCATACTGGTAGGTTTAGCCATGATTTCCACGGGATTGAGAATCGTTACTAAATCCACTGATCCTATTACATGGATAATAAACATCCTTCAGAGTATATTTGCCGGAATTGCATTTCCCGTGGCTTTTCTGGATAAGATATTCTTCCCAGGAATTTCAACTATTTCTTGGTTTCTTCCTCAGACATGGGTTTATCACTTGTGTAGATTAGCCATGCTAACCGACGCCTCATTACTAAATCCAAGTGTCATTATCCAATTCTTCGAAGGCTCAATCTTCGCTATTGTGTTTCTCCCTATAGGCTACAAGACATTCCAATGGGGAGTAAAAAGATCCAAAAGAGAAGGGACACTTGGATGGTATTAGCGAATTGATAGGAAAAGAAGGGAATAGGTATCTATTCTAGTGTCTATTTTTTCCTTTGGTTCCGTTGACTATCTTTTCTCTAAGATTCCAGTATTGTCTCATACTCTCTTCAGGATCACTGATCTCAAAAAGGCGTTCTATATCCTGAGTACATCGGATACGTCTACTATTTTATAGCCTGGATGAGCTTCCAAGAGCTTCTTTACATTCTCTAAGTCCTTATCCATCTTAAACACGCTCTAAGTTTTTTCTATAGTTAATCTTATAGTGTCTAAAGGACATTTTGTTTTGAGGGTCAGCGGTGCTGGTGAGGCATCGAGTATGTCACACTTTTTCA
>JAUPKU010000254.1 GCA_030837285.1 Thermoproteota archaeon
CGGAGTATCTTGTTTTTGAAAGACTGTAAGTGTATTCTCAGTGCCATAAGTTGACTGTTCGTCAGCGCGCGTGCGTCTCTCTGCGTTCGACTTTACGCTATCCGCGAATATTTATCCACTAGCTCGCACTAAAAGGTGAGATCATCTAAACATTATATGAATGCCTTCAGCAAATCCTCTGCGCATAGAGTTCCAGCGACGCCCTTCTCACCTATCACCAGCAGGTGGCTTATCCCTGCGATTGAGAGCACCCTGACGGCGTTGGCGACGGACTCGTTCTCGTCAACGCTGATGCAGACCTGGGCACCAGTCAGACTGCATACGTTCATGAACTCAAGCGCCTGCTTCCTCCTCATCAGTGTATTTACCTGAATGTCTCGGATGTCTAAGGGAATGTTTTCTAGAATGTCCTTGCCAAGAACGTACGACCTCAGGGCGTCGAAAAGCTCCTGAGCGGTTATTATGCCAATGATATCGTTTTTGTCTGACCTGACTACAGCGACATCGGTTCTCATATTCGCCATAATAGACGCGACTTCCCGCAGAGTTGAGTCGGACTTCACGTAGATGAGGGTGCGCTTCATGTACTTGCTGATCTTCTCTTCCAAATTCATTCTCAATCACACAATAGTTTCTAACGCATGCGTTATCAATATATTCTTTCTGGGATTGCACGTGTGTCAAAAGGACTGTTAAAAATAATTAGCTGAGTGTCGTAGAATGTAGTTAGATCCATTTTTTAACGCGCGCGAAGTATACTCGCACACTTCTTTATTCTATTTCCTTTTGTTCTTCCACTGTCTCGCGATGCTTTGTATTAGTTGGCGTTTAGGTCAATTAGGTTTTTCTTTAGGTTTTCTTACGGAAATGATTATTGGAAGACTGATGAAGGGAAAAGCAGCCAGAATCGTGAAGGATAAGTCGTATCCTAGTGAGCCGATTGAGCTACCTAGTACAAATGAAAGAATTGACGAGACCGCGAATGATGCTGTCGAGTTAATGCCTATCACGGTGCTGAAAAGTTCTGGTCTGGTAATATCGGATAAGAAGGCATCGGTGGTGGCGAGAAGCCCATAGAAGGCGAATCCTAACACCACAACTACAAGGTATAGAGGTGCTCCTGAAAATAGGACGAGACTGAAAGCAGAGATGCCTTCTATCAATGCTAATGCAACGATTGTTTTCTTTCTGCCAACTCTATCTGATAGGCGACCGCAGATTGGACCACTGAAGATACCTGCCACATTAGAAAATGACAGAAGTAAATAGGCTTGAGCGCCCAAACCTTTACCGAGATCAAAGTAGTATATCCCGAATAATTGTAATCCTCTGAAAGCCACGACAACAGTGGCTGTGGCCAGGATAAGTATGAGAGGCTTTCTAAGTTCCCGAAGACTTGACCTAGAATACTCTAAATCAGCTCTACGTGAATCTCGAAGATAATACCAAAGAATAGGTGCCAACGATATTCCCAGCAATGAGAGGGTGAGAGAAGCTAAGCGCCACCCAAAGGTCTCCGTCAAAACCCCTACTACTAGGGGAGCAATAAATGACCCAATTGAGCCTCCAGTCTGATGATAGCCTAAACTCTCCCCTCGTTTCTCTGGGAATAGATCAGCAACTAAGGGTATGCCAAGGACATGGTATGTACTGCCTCCGACTCCAGCAGCAAAGAGCATAATCATTAATGACAATGCATTTTGTGAAAAGCTTGCGGCTGCAAAGGCAATAGCTGTAACTAGTAAGCCAATGCTAAGTAGGCTTTTTCTACCCATCCTTCTTGACAGGGTTCCGAATATAACTGGTAAGAGAGCATACGGGAGATTGAAGGCCAGAAGGAGTAAGCCTACTTCAAAGGTTGAAAGGCCGTATTCAAGCCCGAATTTCAAGAGTATAATTGGTGGAGCTAGCT
Source organism: Thermoproteota archaeon (assembly GCA_030837285.1). GTDB lineage: Archaea > Thermoproteota > Bathyarchaeia > RBG-16-48-13 > JAUPKU01. The sequence goes on from JAUPKU010000254.1 coordinate 1,913, forward strand.
GATACATGTGATTAGTTGCATGTGCAGTTGAAACTAGAACCATGGAGAGAGAGCTTCTACGTTCCTCTTCAATGGTTTTGATCAGGAATGCCATCCTCCAGAAACACTTTAACCTTCTCCACAATGTTAAAGTTTTAACTCATAAACCTTTTTTTCAAATATAACCTAAAACTAATTAGCTTGAATTAATCTTAATTTGTGTGTATCCGAATATACATTGGTGCGCTCATACATACTAAGAAATCTTCTAGTCTACTTTCCCTATTCGCATTCTTTTATGACTATAATAGTGATTAATAGAATAATTAAAGGCAGTATTCCTTTTTTCAGTCTTATTACACTTCTTTTTTCATATTTTCCATTGGTTACAGATTTGAAGATGGGAACTATGTAGAAGTAGACGATTGGTGATAAGAGGATGGTTTCAAGGGGGATTATTCTCCATAGAAGTAATGAAAAAGAAATTATTGTTGCAAACGTAAATAAAATGGAACACAGGATCATGGAATTCTTTTTTCCTAGCATTATCACTGTTGTCTTGAATTTTTTGCTATCACTTTCATAATCTCTAGTTTCTTGAAGTATTTCTGATATGGAAGAAAGGGAGAAGACTAATAATGCTAAGAGGATTCCAGCGAAATTGTCAGGTTTATTTTCTATGTATCCCATAGTTATGAGGATTGCTGGGCATGAACCGTGATATAATATGTCTAATATCGGTCTAGTTTTGGCTCGTATAATCCATGAGTATGTAAAGTAGAGGAAGAGTAGAATTAATCCGAGTAACTTGTTCATAGGATTTAAAGAGGATAAAGATGCTGTTGAGACTAAAAATAGACAGCTAATAATAATTATGCCCCGGTTAATTTGGAGTGTTCCAGTTGAGAAGAGATTTCTCATTTTGCCAGCTGATTTGTCGAGTTCTCTGTCAGTAAAGTCGTTGAGTAGAAAACCGAATGTTGTGCTAAATCCTGCGAAGATTAATAGAGAAATTATTTTGTAGTTAAATATTCCTTCAGATAAGGTGGCTCCTATACAAGTTGTTAAAGAAAAGTTGAGAATCGATGATAACCGAATTCTCTCTAAAATTGTTTTGAAAACTTTTAGATGTTTTGAGATCACCCAAATAACCATCATTAGACCGAATTCACAATAAGAATCTTCTATATACAGATTTCTAA
>JAUPKU010000255.1 GCA_030837285.1 Thermoproteota archaeon
AGGGAATTTAAAAAACTTGATATAAGAAAATAAAAAAAAATAATAAAAAGTCTGAGTCTTATTTTAATCGATTAGGTCAAGTCCCTAGCGACGTTTTCTAATCCAAGTCTCTTGAGCGTCTCCGGTAGAGGTACACCTGTCTGATCCCAGCCCATCCCCGTGTAATAGTTGTCAAGCATCTTATCCCAAACTGGGAGCATGCTCTTTCCCTTCCAAGGACCTGAGTCAGGAGCAGAACCGTATCTTGGCGAAGGTCTCTCAGCCTCTCGTCCACCCACTCCATGTCTAATATTGAAAGCTCTTAGAAGGTTAACAGCTCGTAGCCCTACTTGCATGCCTTCTTCGTATGAGAAATCCCAGCCTGTTAAGGCACTTAGGGCTTCACATAGAAGTTGAACATTCGTCCTTGTGTTAAATCGACATGTCACCATTGAGTCTTCAAGAATCATAGCACCCTTATTATGGACGTTGGCGTTAACAATCTCTTCCCAAGTGGGGTTTTCGCTAACGGTTATCGGGCCTCCAGCAGTCTCAAGGGTACCTGTGTTAGATATGCTGGTGTCAAACATTTCAGCAGGTCCATTGCGGTGGTCATGACCGCGAGGAGTATTTCCCTTCATTGTACAGATAGCACAGTTCACTGCTTCTCCACCCATGCTCTTCGAAGCTCGCATGACACCTTCGGCAAGAAAGTCCCCTATACCCTCTCGTTTGGCAATTAAATTAAGCAGCAATCTAGCAGTTTCAGGATTTCCCCAAGATAAGTCTAATCCATTTGTCTTTTCTTTTGTGAGAAGGCCTTTTTCATAGCATTCCATAGCAAATCCAGCTACCCACCCCGACTCATTCGTATCTATGCCCAGTCTGTCAACTTCCTTACTCAGCATCAGAGAAGCCGACATGTCTTCTTGTCCAATTGCTGATGACCAAGCTGCTATCTGCTCGTATTCAGGCTCCTCCAACAACTCGCCAGCATAGGGACCGTCAGTAATCCTTAATATGTCACAGTGATGAATCTGACAAGCCCAGCAGGAATTCCTCTTGATAGCATACTTTCTTACCTCCTCAGCCCCGAACTTCTTCCACTTGCCCTCATCTATCTTCCACGTGCTAGTCGTGTAATTCTTGACAGGAAGCCTGTTCCCGCCCATTAGTCGATGCATCAGACTGAGTGTTCCAAACTCATACTGCCATGTCGCAGTCTTCTTCACGTTCTCTATCAATTCCTTACCGATCTCTCTAATCCTATCAGGATTTTTAACAGAAACCTGCTGCTTCCCCCGCCGAACGCCCACCGCTTTAAGCTTCTTCGAACCCATAACCGCGCCTAACCCGTTGTGAGATGCTGAGTGCCCATTGTCAACGAAGACTCCTGCAAACTTGACCAGGTTCTCTCCAGCCGGTCCAATTGATAAGACAGCCATGTCACGTTCTTTACTGTCGTGCTCATGCTTGATAAGGTCAGTAGTCTTGTAAGTGTCCACGCCGGCTAGCCAGTCAGCGTCCCTGAGCTCTTCGCCTTCAGAGTCAACGTACAAGTACTTGAGGTTATTCGCCTTTCCTTTGAAGATTATCCCATTGAGGCCACAGAGCCTCAGAAAAGCGCCAAAATAGCCGTTTGTCTGACTGCATCCAGCGCCATTAGTCAGTGGCCCTTTGGAGACAATTGAAATAGATCCCGAACCACTGATACCTGTTGCGTTGAGTGGACCTGCTGCGACTACAAATATGTTCTCCGGATCAGACCAGCCTGTTCCAGGAAGCACTTCATCGTATAAGAATTTGGCTCCTAGACTGGTTCCTCCAAGGTACTTTCTCAATACTTTCTCGTCAAGGGTGTCTCTCTCCATCTTTCCACTATTCATATCGACTCTTAGAATCTTTGCCGTTTGCTCTGCCATCGTATTACACCGACAACAATAATCTCTGGGGAATCCTATTAACTGTATCGCAGACCCCGAAATACTGTTTTCACCATGATAACTTAGCAAAGTCTATCAAATGTAAAACGTCACAATCTATAAAATCTTTCATAGCTGCTTATTCAATTGTATCCTAGGCTGCACATTCTAGCCACCTTCCACAAGTGGGATAAGAAAAACTTCTTCAAGGTCTGGATTAAATGAAAAGATCTGTACCTTCTCCTTATCCACATTCAGGTAATATGCTAGCCAACCACTTCGAACATACTCTTTGAACTTTGCTTCAGCCATCTTCACTTCTTCTAGGTCATTCCTATTCCATGATAGTCTTATTATCGCAGACTCGCCTTCGTCTTGATTTCTTTTTGGAATAGCAGAAGCCTCCACTATGTTCTAAAGCCGATCATCAATCTCCTTACTCTAGGCGCGATTTATTCCTTTCTCAACCATAATTGGGTTCTTCACATTTTGACTCCGCTCTACAAATAACTGATAGCTTTCTATCATACTTGAAAGGCGAAGGAGAAACAATATCTCATTATTATCTAGATTGATTGATCTTGTTCCTTTTTTAGCTTATAGAAAAAGGAAATATGTAACATCGAATGTTCAATTATCAATCATTTCAAAACAACAATGGTGAATCCAAGCAGTGCTAAAAAAGATTCAAGTAGTAGCCTTCGATGTAAACGGAACCCTAATTGGCGGCAACTATCATCTATGGAATAAAATCTTTGACGAAGATTTAAAGCTCAAGAAGAGAGAAAACGCGCCACCTCTCAAATGGTATGAAACTCAAACAGGAAAGATAACATTCGAAGAAATGGTCTCTCTAACCTATAATGTAGAGAACCCACAGAGAATGAAGAAAGAAGCCTACGAAGTTTACATGTCAGAACTAACACTAAGAGAAGGCTGCATAAGCTTGCTTGAGAATCTGAATAGGAGTTACAAACTAATAATCTGCAGCGACACTTCAGGTGTAACTAAAGTCATAACAAAAGCCTTCGACCTTGAAAAATACTTTACGAAATCATTCTACTCTAC
>JAUPKU010000256.1 GCA_030837285.1 Thermoproteota archaeon
AAAGAAAACGGCTCCGAGCTATAATCAAACATGCTTACGAGAATGTTCCATACTACCATAATCTCTTCAAAGAAGCGAAAGTAGACCTTGACTCAATCAATGAAATCTCCGACCTTCAAAAGCTTCCAATAAATCAAAAGAGTATATTTAAGAAACAACCACCAGAATTAACAGTCTCTTCGGGAATGGATATTCATAAATTGAAAAAAGTCCGAACCAGCGGATCAACCGGCACTCCATTCGAAGTATATATCAATAGTTCAGAGGATGCTTGGCGTAAATCAATCTATATGAGAGCCAACATTAAATGTGGTCAGAGATTACGTGACCACTGGGTAGTATTAACAGCTCCAACCCATTTTCATGATGTTACAAACCTTCAGAGGAAATTTGGTCTTTTCTCTCAAACGGTCGTATCCCTATTTGAATCGACAGACCAGAAAATCAGACAAGTGGAAGCTGCAAAGCCTGATATTTTAGACGGTTATTCAGCTTCACTGGTGTTGTTAGCTAAGGAGGTTAAGCGTAGAGGTTTAAAGACAATTAACCCTCGGATAGTCTTTGGAAATGCTGAATTTATTGATTATGAGTCTAGGCACTATATCGAAGACGTTTTTAAAGCTCCTTATTGCGATCAGTTTGGCTGTGCAGAATTAGATAGGACAGCTTGGCAGTGTTTGAATAGAGAGAGCTACCACATGGATGTTGATAGTGTTATTACAGAGTTTTTAGATAAGGAGGGTAATCCTGTCTCAGAAGGAGAACGGGGAGAAATCGTCTATACAAGCCTCTTCAACTTTACAATGCCCATTATCAGATATGCGATAGGAGACGTTGGAGTTCCTACGGACGATACGTGTTCATGTGGTGTTACTCTTCCTTTGATGAAGATTGTGGAAGGGCGAAAAGACTCGTTTTTAACTCTTCCAGGTGGTCGTGTTTTATCTCCTTTTATCTTTAATTTCGCGATAAACCGCTTCAAGTACTACGCTGATATAGACATGTACCGTATTCATCAGAAGAAGATTGACTACTTTGAAATCGAGATGAAGATGCACCGTTATCCTATTGAACCATCAATTCTAGCATCGGAATTTGTTTCCCACCTTAAGAGCTATTTAGAAGTAAAAGGCGATGAAGTGGAGTTTAAAATATCATTTGTTGATGAAATTCCAATGCCTAAGACTGGAAAGCTAAATTCCGTTTTTTCTGATTTAAAGGCAGAGATTTAAGATGCAGGCATGGCTTCAGTCCAGCTTGAAAAAGGAGGTTCTAATCAAGTTCCTGAGTACACCTCAAAATGTGGCTCTTGTTGCATTTTCTTTGTTTATTTCTTGGTTATGGTTGATTCTGGCTACAACAGGTCACTATCAGAACATCTCTGGCGTAGATCCTCTTGCTATGATAAACTTGCTGTTTCCAGGTTTTTGGGTTATACTCATAGTCTTTGCAGTGTTATGTTTCTTTGTTCTAAGACAATTTGGCAATCAAAGATTGCTACATGTTCTTCTACTTGCTCAACTTTCATTAATGTTTTATTATACTCCATTTTTACTGGGTGGTTTTTCATGGAGTCCAGACAGTCTGTGGCATGGCGGCGTAGCCAGCTATATGCCTAAGATACTAGCGGATGTAAATTCTACGTTAATTCATCTAACTCAATATTCAAAAAGCTACCCTTTCTCCTTTCTTATAACATATGGCGTCGAGCGAATTTTCGGAGTCAACATTTTCACTTACACCTTGTATATCTTTCCTCCTATTTGCATAGGCTTAATCTCAACCCTTGCTTATTTCTTCATATCCAGAATTTTTAATCCGAAGGTTTCATTTCTCTCGATGTTGTTGGCACTTCCTGCATTACATTACCTTGAGCCGCATGTTTCTCCATTTGCAATGGGGACAGTCCTTGTTCTTGTATCATTGATTCTCTTGACATATAAAAGTACAAAGGCTTTTATCTTTAATATCTTCTTTATTCCAGTAATTGTAACAACGCATCCTCTTTCACCCATTTTTCTTGGGATTTACTTTTTTGCTTCTATGATAGTTAGTCTGTTATTCAGAAACACAGCATCTCCAACATCAGAGAAGGTTGGATCATTTTTACGCTTCGCCTTCTTATTCAGCTTCTTGGTGATATTCTGGTTCTTCTGGACGCTTTCTCAGGCTGCACCGAATTATCCTGCGGTTGAATTTTCTATAAGTAAAGTACTCACATTAGGCTTCTTGTCTAATTTGCTCAATGGAGTCGAGTGGACTTTTGGAGGAGAAAAACAATTTATTTACTCACAAATCACTGACGTTGGCCTAACAATCTACGGTATTTTCCTTTCAATTATCAGTGTAATATTCTTGAGCAATTTCATTCAATTCTTACGAAAAAGATCAACAAGCATAGATGTTGAGGTGCCTAAGCAACTTGCATTAGCTTTCACCGCTATTGTATCTGCTGGAATGGGATTCCTGCTTTTTCTTTCTTCGGGAGAACGATTTCTACTTGGAAGGGGATTACTATTTTTCTTGCTGTTAGGCTCAGCCTGTATATCGACATACCTTGCATCGTCGGTTAAGGGCGTAAGAATTAAAACTGCCTTTAGCTTTGGGTTCATTCTGCTTCTCGTCTGCACTTTCCCAATAATATCTTATAGCAAGGAAGCCTACAACACGTTTACGCCTTCTTCCAATGATGGTCTGAGCTTTATGGGAGGATATGTAGATTTTTCTCAAATGAACGTCAGTATGGGAACAGATCAGCAGTTTGCATCATACGTAAACATATCGCGAGGTCTTGAGTTAGTCGATTTTTCTGATATAAATCTTTCAAAGACTGAAATCATTGTACTCCGTATAAATTATTACTTTGTGATTTCAATGAGATACTCATCATCTTTTACTGATAATAACTACACCCGACTTCAAGACAATCTAACATCAAATTCGTTTTATATGAAAGTTTACTCTAACCCTAAGTTCGATGTATTTATGCGGGCCTCATAATCTCATTTGAAAATCTTCAAGAAGATCCATAATAAAAAATTAAAGCTGAAGACTAATACAATCTTCTTCTAATATAGACCCAAAAAATCAAAAAAGTTTATGGTACAGTGAACCATCCATATTTAAAAAGCAAACTACTTATATTTTTGGAGAAATGTATTTGGGACGAAAATGTCTAGTCGACCATTGACCTTAAAGTTCCTATTTAAGGGTCTGAGAAGATTAAAATGGAAAAAACTTGATCTTATCAAATTTCAAGACGAACATCTTAGACATATTGTGCAAAACGCCTTTGAGAATGTTGCATTCTATAGAAGACTCTTTAAGTCTAAAGGAATTCATCCCAGCGATATAAGGGGAATGAGAGATCTTTACAAGATACCAATAATTAACAAGACTATGATGAAGAAATACCCTCTCAAAGATCTAATTTCAAAAGAGTACGATCCATTCAAACTCAAATCCTTGAGTACTGGCGGTTCAACTGGTAAACCATTTACCATCTATATCAGTAAAAGTGAGGATGCTTGGCGTAAAGCGATTTATTTGAGAGCAAATATAAGTTGCGGACAAAGACCAAGAGATAAATGGGTTGCATTGATTGACCCTCAGTATTCTTCAGGAAAAAATTGGCTTGAAAGGATTTTTGGTATATACTTCAGAAATATTGTGCCCGTAACATTTCCAAAAATTTTTCAGTATGAGATGATTAGTAAAATTAACCCGGAAATTCTCGATGGATTTCCGAATTCACTGGTTCTCCTTGGTCGAGAAAAGCAGAGAAGAGGTGATGTCAATATTCAGCCTCGAATGATTTTTGGCTCGGGAGAATTGGTGGATAAGGACTCGATTGATTACTTGGAAAAAGTATTTTCAGCTCCTTATTTCGACCAGTTTGGGTGCACTGAGATAGATCGATCAGCTTGGCAATGTATAAAACGGCAAGGTTATCATCTTGACTGTGACTCAGTAATAACCCAATTCGTGGATCAAGATGGAAGCGAAGTCTGTCCTGAGGAGAAGGGAGAGATTGTCTATACTAGCTTATTCAATTACGCTTTTCCCATAATAAGATATAATGTTGAGGACATCGGAATACAAACCGAAGACGAATGCGCATGTGGCGTAAATTTGCCTTTGATGAAGCTAGTTGAGGGAAGAAGGAACTCATTTCTTGTCTTTCCAGATGATAAGATTGTTTCGCCAATGAGGTTTATTGAAACGCTGGGAGCATTCAGATTGGAGAAGGAGATATACCAGTACCAGGTAGTTCAGAAGACAAAAACCAACATAACAATTTACATCAAGAAGGTTAATGATAAAGTAAATGAGAAGATTTTAGTTGATACTTTAAAAAAGAATTTGGACATTGGTTTTTCCGATATGCCAAGTTTTTATCAAATTAATCTTGC
>JAUPKU010000257.1 GCA_030837285.1 Thermoproteota archaeon
ATACACCGTTGAACTCTTTGCGGATGGGGTTAGCAAAGGCACGGCATACATTGAACAGGGTGCTGCATCTGTAGTAGCCGACTTCGTTACTATCAAATGGAATCTAGGCGCCTCATTGAACAGTGCGGTATATGAGATACAAGTTTTGCCTCAGGCATAAATGACATAGAGAGGGTTAGGAGGCTCTCTAAATCTTCTCTTTCTTTTAGTTTCGTATGCGCTAGTCTTCGTCGCTTTTCCATCTTGGGTGATGCCGCATTCAGCAATGGATAATTTATAGTGAAATATTGTCTACAGCCCGTGCTAGCTACTAGCCTATCGCTGACATCATTGGAGGATTATAGTCAGCTACTTGGTTCTGCTTATATAAATCCTAATCCACTAGTTGATGAATTGCTAGTACCTGCTTTAAATGCTCATACTATCAAGAGACTTTTAAAAAATCATAATGAATAAGATCTCGTTTTCATACCTGATCCCACGATTTCAAATTCTTTTTTTGGAGCTTTTTCATGATTCAAGAAAATCACAAAACGCTTTATTCCAAAAATAAAAACCAGAAATAGCCTACCAATCCCCTACCCTCCGAAAATAAAGAGCCTCAACCTCAGGTACACAGAGACAGAGACAGTATGCACCATTCCCAAACCACACAATTACATACAAACCAGAAAAGAAACATCGCTTTCTAAGAAAAAGTAAAAAAAGAAAAAGGAAGCTAATTCCAGCGACTATATGAAATATTGGATTATCAGAGGCATGAATACAAGCGCCGTAATAGTCATCAACTTGATGAAGATGTTCAATCCCGGTCCCGAAGAGTCCTTAAACGGATCACCAACAGTATCGCCTATCACCGCAGCAGCGTGAGTTGGGCTTCCCTTCCCACCCAAGTTACCTGCTTCAACGTACTTCTTAGCATTGTCCCACGTATTCCCAACGTTTCCCTGAAACAGACCGAGGAGTAACCCAGTAATTATTGCCCCAGCAGACATGCCCAAAAGGGCGTCCGGCCCAATAAGGAAACCTATAATGAGCGGTGCTATGATTGCGATTATTCCCGGCAGCACGAGACTCTTTATCGCGTTTGTGGTTATGATTGTGACGCACTGAGCGTAGTCCGGTTTTGCCGTCCCTTCCATTATGCCTTTTATCTCACGGAACTGCCTCCTGATCTCATCCACCAGTTTGTTTGCTCCATTACTGACTGCTAGAACCACCACACCCGTGAAGAATGCTGGAAACGCTGATCCTATCAATAATCCCGCGAACAGTTTTGGATTTAGAATGCTCAAAATCCTGTCTAGACTCCCAACCTCGCTTATATACTGGGTGAATGCTGGAATCTGTGTCATCGTTACCAAGAAGGCTATTGCCGTTAGAGCCGCAGATCCAATTGCGAATCCCTTGCACACAGACTTCATCGTGTTTCCCACAGAATCCAGCTTGTCGCAAATGTCCCTCACTTCTCCTGGAAGCTTCGCTTGCTCGGCTATCCCTGCCGCATTGTCTGTAATCGGCCCGTATGCATCAGCTGCCACAACAGTTCCCGATATTGAAAGCATACCAACTGCTGAGATTGCGACACCATACAATCCACCGACTGAGTAGGCAATTAGCTCTCCCACAGCAATGAAGACTATCGGTATGAAGACACTGTACATACCCAATGAAAAACCAGTGAGTATGCCAAGAGCTGGCCCTCCTTGATCCGCGATTGCCACCCGCTTTGTCGGAGAATATCTATTGGATGTAAAGTAGTCTGAGGTCTCGCCTATGATAACTCCTACAATAAGACCGCATAAAATTGATACGAACGGCTCAAACCAGGCGCTTCCAAGAAGATTAGTCATTACAAAATATGATATTACTGCAGTGATCACCGTCGAGATTATTGTAGCCCGAGTTAAGGCTGTCGCCGGGTCTCCTCTAATCGTAAATCCAGTTATTATAGAAGCGAATATTCCTACGGCAGAGACTATTAAGGGCAGAAGCACCCATTCGACTTTTGAGATCCCTCCAGGAAGTTGGTAAAGAATAGCCCCCAGTATCATCGAGGATACTATTGCTCCAACGTAAGACTCGAATAGATCGGCACCCATTCCGGCTACGTCGCCAACATTATCCCCTACATTGTCTGCAATAACACCTGGGTTTCTCGGATCATCTTCCGGTATGCCTTTTTCGACTTTCCCAACAAGATCTGTACCTACATCTGCAGCCTTCGTGTATATGCCTCCTCCAACTCTAGCAAATAAAGCCACAGTGCTTGCTCCGAAACTGAATCCTATAATCGTGTTTGCGACATCAACGGCTTTACTCATATCGTAGCCACCGAACAAGAGGAAGAGACTGGTTATACCTAAAACGCCTATTCCAACTACACTGAATGCTAACACACTGCCTCCCTTGAAAGCTACGTCCAGCGCCTTTCCCAATCCTTTTGTTCGGGCAGCATTCGCGGTTCTTGAGTTGGATCTAACCGCGATAAATATCCCAGTGAATCCTGTAAGAGACGAACAAAGACCGCCAATTCCGTAAGCTATGCCAACTAATGGACCGACAAAAACAGCGATGATGATGGCAATTACCGCGATGATCGCTGCAATCAACGAGTACTGCCTTTTCATGTAAGCATTAGAGCCTTCCCTGATGTAACCAGAAATTTCCTTTATCTCTTTGGTTCCCTCGTCTTCTTTCAAGATTCTCCAAGTAAGATATCCGATGTAAGCAATTGCAACTATGCCCGAAGTCGCTATCAACAGAAACAAAGTTGAAATGTCCATGTCTCACATCTACCTTTTTATTATCACAAAAGCATTATCCCACTGCTAGCAACTTATTAATTTTATCCTAGCTAGTGTGGCTATTCCACTTTGCATTGTCCAAGTTTTTGAATGTATCAGACTATACTTGCAACTATTAGGGCTGCAAGTGCTAGAAGCAGCGGATATTTGAAGAAGCCTATAGCCTGATCCAGCCTGTACCTCGCTGAGGAAGCTCTTATTACTGTTAGTAAGAATATGACGGCCAAGAACTTCAAGATTATCAATAGTACACCTTCTGCAGTATTGAGAAAGAAGGGAAAAGGTCCTCCTAAGAAAATGAACACCAACAATGTGGCACCAGTGAAGGTCTCAATATCATGTAGTAAGGTTGAAAGAGCCATCTTATTGCCGCTGAATTCTGTGAATGCTCCGGCTATTATTTCCGTGTCTGCTTCAAAAATGTCAAATGGCTGTAAACCAAGTCTACACTGAAGGCTTGCAACAGCGGTAATGAACGAAATTGCCGTTAAGACTAGGTAGAGAGGATTGGACAATATCACGGAAAAATTCGTTATTGTCTCAAGAATGGAGAATGGAATGCTGCTATATTTTGAGACGATTGCGGAAGGAGTCAAGACGGAGAGAATCCAGGTAGGTTCGTAAACAAGCATCAGCGATATCAAACGCGATACACCAATCGAGGAAAAAATATTGGGAAAAATCAAGGATGCGAGGGCAATCGCTATTGTGGTCCACAGACCCAAATATGCGAATACAACTATATCGAAAGGACCGTGAAATCTAAAAGGAGATATAGGGAAAAACATTAGGATGGCGATGTTACTTCCAATTCCAATGCCCATGAAAAGGCCAAATAACCTGGCGTTGCCATAATTAGGGGTTATCTCTTCCTTGCGCATTAACTTGTAAAAGTCATAGAAAGGCTGCAGTATTCCAAAGGGTCCAGCAAATCGCGGTCCAACCCTATTCTGCATTTTTGCGACAACTTTTCTTACGTACCATTGATTGAGTAGAGAAGCCACTAGTGTGAAGAGGAATCCAGGGAATATGAAGATGGTTGTAAGAAATTCTAAGATGACCTGTACAGCAATCATAGGATAACCACCACAGTTAGTAGAAAGACAATAAGAAAAGTAAGCCAAAGACTCATTCCGAACATCCACTCGCCCATCGAGTAAGTATTCAATCTATCGATTATATTGACGTAGACTTTTCTGAGCGACTGATTTACTATCGATAAAAAGAGATTATTCGAATCAATTGATTCTTCACTAAAGGGTTGCTTCTCGCCGCCTAGGTAAGGCTCATTTTTGTCGCCAGCAGGTTGATCGGATTTGACACCAGGAAAACTAACTATTAACATTATTGCTATTGATATAATGAACATTACACCAGAGGCGACTAAAGTCTGGAAAAGAGTTGATGTTAGGTCCATCTAATCAACTACCCTCCAATCGAGCTCAACGCAGCTTGGATATAGGAATCTACGTTCTTCAGTGAGGAGACTGTTGGAGTCAAGATAGCGCTGTCTATTGTAGGTGTAAGCAGTCCTAGAACGATGCAAATGACGACCAGAATCACAGGTATTATGACCGTTGGGAATTCTCTGACCTTCTCAATTTTTTGATCAGGCTTCTTAAACCATGCGCTGAACAGGACTCTCATCCAAGCCATCAAGGCAATCGCTGTAGAAACAATTATTATGATCGCAACTGGGGCTAATCCCACCTCAAGGAAAGCGGAATAGAGCATAAATTTACTCATGAAACCATTAAATGGCGGTAACCCCTCTATCACTAAGACTCCTACCATAAGTGCAGTAAACGTTGTAGGTGCGTATCTGCCAACGCTTCCCAGTCTATCTATACGTTTTGAGCCTGCATATGCTGCAAGAGAGCCTATCGAGGTGAAGAGCAGAGCCTTTCCAACAGCATGATTTATTATATGAAAGATAGCAGCCTTAAGTGCTAAATCCGTACCCAAACCGATACCCATGAAAATCAAACCCATGTGGAAAATTGTGCTACATCCAACCAGCCTCTTAACATCTTTTTGCAACAGCATCAGAAGTGATGCAAATATGGCCGAAAACGAACCGATAATAATTAGAATCAGTTTTATAGAATCAAATAATGCAGGGAAAAGGTTAGTCCCCCCGAATATAGTGTATAGGAATCTAATCGTCACGTATGCACCATTACTTACCACTAGACCCGAAAGGGCAGCAACAGGCGCTGGCGCTGCCGAGTTGACGTCTGGAACCCAGAAGTGATTAGGGAACAAACCAGCCTTAAAAGTGAAAGTCCAGAGAGTAAAGGCTACCGCTATTGCTGTGCCAACGAAGATGTTTCCATAGGGAGTACCTGTGAATGGAAAAGACAAACCACTAGCTTTAGAACTTAAATCCGCCATATTCAGAGTTCCGTAAGACGCGTAGAAAAAGATGAGTGCTACAAAGTAGAAACTTGAGGTTACAGCCCCCAGCATCGCATACTTCAAGGCTGAATCAACAACTTCGCCTCTTGCGCGATAGAAAGCGGTTAGACAATACATAGAGATATTCGTGACTTCTAGCATTACAAAGAGGTTGAACGCGTCACCTGTATAGATCATGCCGAGCAATCCGGTCTCAAGACTTAGCAGTAGCGTATAGAACCATTCAATTCGGTCACGTTTCATGTACATGGTACTGTAAGCTACCATAAGAAACACAATAGTGGCTGTCATTAAGCCAAACAGAGAGTTGAGCTTATCCACTTCATAGATTATCCCGATGGGTGGAACCCATCCGCCGAATTTATACACCATCGGTTCACTAAGAACAAAAAATACATTGTAGAACGTAATTATAGCAAGCAATTCAGCGAAGAACGTGAAGATAAGCACATAGGCATCTAAAAATTTCCTTCTTTTCTTAACTGCAAAACTGAATAAAGGTAACACGAAGCAGGAAATAAGCAGCGTTGTCGTCGTTAAGCCTGGAAATATTGGGTTCATAGACATTTCAATCGCCTCAGTCGAAAACCTTCGTTAGATATTTCTCGAAACTCTCGCATATCGCTTGGCGACACTTCCCCGGCTCTTGTGTGGAAACATCGATCCAGTGTACATAATACAATTTCTTTTCCTCGTCTATGTCGATGACTACAGTACCTGGAGTGTTTATTATCGAACCGGCTACGCCTACAATAGCATAATCCGATGAAACTTCATACGGCACTCTAACTATCCCTGGATTTATCGGCATTTTCGGATTCAATATTCGCTTGATCACGTCCAAGTGAGCCTGTACTTCAGCAACAAAGAAGTAGTAGAAAGCATACCTGATCAGATGGCCTAAGCGCATCAGACTAAGAGATTTCGACACGTTTTTAACAAGTATCTCAGAAAACAACAGGCCTGCAACTATCGCCACTACTATCCCAGTTGAAATATCGTAAATAGATAGTGAACCAGAGAATACGACATATACCACAAAAGCCAAGAAGATCGGTACTATGGACTTCTTTAAATTCATTCTTCTGATCTCTTCCTTTGCTCAGCAATTTTCCGGGTATCTAAAGTATGATAAATCCTGAATACATTCAAGGCCAAGAAAACCATGAAGGAGACAACTGCCATTCCAATGACTATGGCTGTTAAGACCAGCGCCTGCGGAACTGGATCTACTGCCACTTCCAAGAAGTTGGTTAGGTCCTGTGCTGTTGGATTTTCGGTTAAGAGAATTGGAGGAGCAACTGGATAGATGTACCTGAATCCTACTATGGCTGAAAAAATGTTGACAGCGTCTCCGAAAATTGTTATGGATATGATTTTTTTGGTCAGATGTGGCTTATAGAATACCCCATACAAGGATATTATTAGGGTAGCGACGGAAGTCAGCATAATGTATGCTGCTAGGAATGTCTCAATAAGTGGCATATTTTTCTTCCTCTAGAATCTTTTTGAACGAACGCTCTGGAAGTGATAAGAGCAAGAATGCTAAAGTGAATCCTGCTCCTACTGCTATGTATTCAGACACATTAAGCATCCACAGTGAACCGCCCATCATTTTATCAGCGATAGTTGATGGCAGACTAACAAGGGCATCTGGTTTCATTTGATTCTGTATTATGTAAGCGTTGTTGTTTGTGATGAAGCCTAGGAATAAAGGCAAGATTACTGTTATGCCTATCCCACAAAGACCGAGGGCTCTTATGATAATCATCGAAGTATCGTTGACTTTTCTATCAAGTGCGAATCTTGACATAGTAATGATGAATAAAATTGGCAGAACAGCTAATGCCGCTCCTCCTTGAAATCCTCCTCCAGGCGTCAGTTGTCCATGAAGCGCTATTGACGCGGAAACACAGACAATCAATATACCAACAATTTTTGTGATAACTTTCACAATTATTGTTAGACCGAGTTCAGTCTGCTTCGTAGTTTTGCTTTTTGGAGGCTCATACAATTCAAATACAAGCGTACATCCCACGATCGCTAGATAAAACACTGAAGTCTCAAAGAAAGTGTCGAAACCTCGGTAATCCCAGACTATAGCAGAGGTGGCTTCCGGGCTGGCAGTCCAGTAAGATTTGTTGGATGGATTCAAAGTATTCTCAAGATAGAAAGAAGCTAGATTCCTAAGCCCAGTCTGTGGTATTACGCCAGTCGCTTGATCGGCTATAGCATAAGATATCGCCAATAAAGAAGAGATGATTACTAGAAGAGAGATTACAGTTTTTGTATTCATTTATCTTCGTACCTCTCAGTTTTTTTTATGAGAAAGAAAACGACGGCAGGGTAGATTCCGATTCCAATCGCAACGTAAGCTCCGGCCAAATCTGGGCTCATAAGTAAGAAGAACACCAGCAAATACGACGCACTTTCAATTGAAGAATAGATAGCTGCTTTGACAAGATCCTTTTGCATGATTGTTAAAAATGTGAAGATTAGCGCGACTGTTGATATCACCGCTAGAAAGACATCTATTAAAATTAATTCGTACAACTAGTCTTTCTCTCCCTCTTTCTCGTCCTCATCTTCTTTCAGATGATCCGTAACCTTCGGTTCTACTGGAGCAACTCTTGCCCTATGAGTAGCCCTGGCTAGAGCATGAGACCCAGCTGGTGAAACCAACATAACTATGATTGCCGCCACAATTAGGCCACCAAAAAACATCCACTTATCTGGGAAATCTGAGCCTAAAGCAATAAGCCCAGCTCCTATAATTGGCAAGAAACTTCCACCCATGCTTCCCACAGTAGCAGCGTGCAATCTGACAAAGAAGTTTGGAAATCTAAGCATCCCTATAGAAGCAACAAGACTGCAAAATACGCCTACGGCAATCAAGATTTCCCCTATTATAGTAAGAATGAGATCAATCAAGTCACTCGCCCATCTCCTTCTTCTCAAGATACTTTGAAACGAAGACGTCAAGTGCATAGGTCCATACAGACAATAATATTGCTATTGACACCAAAACAAGGGATTTGAAGAATAATGAGAGTATTCCCATTACGGCTATTGCCGCAAAAGAAAACGCGTCTATCGATAAAACACTATCAGAAATAGTGGGGCCTTTGAATGCTCTTATGAGATAAAGCAGAAGCGAGACAAGGTAGATTGGCAGAATAATCATGATGAAGGTAAAAACTTGTGTGTCCATAGATTTTTGCCATCTCCACCTCAAGATTCAATGTCTTTCTTAAGAACATCCTTTATTATTTTTTCTCTAGCAAAAGACGCCAGATTATACATATTACTTGTTACATAAGCTTGAGTTGGACAAACCCTAACGCACTGATAGCAGAAGACGCATTTCCCAAAATCTACAACTGGATAATATTTATATTTCTCAGCAGCTGGGTTGAGCGTCATTTCAATGGCGTACGCGGGGCAGTCAAAAGCACAAAGTCTACAACTAATACATTTCGCAATGTCTACTACTTGCATCCCTCTGTAATCCTGCTGAGCCGGCCTATCTTCAAGTGGAAAGTTATATGTGGCTGGTTTCTTGAATAGATTTCTCAGAACCTCTGAAAGCAGCTTAAGCGTCTCTTGTCACCTCGCCAAATCGACTAGCGATTTCATTTCTGCTCGACCATTCTCCTCTACCACAACCAGTCTTTCCATGCAAGATATGCAGGGATCTAAGCTGACTAGTATGGCTGGGAGGTCGGCGAGATTAGCGTCTTTAAACATTACCTGACAATTCAGAATATTATTGAAGCTGGGCGTTCTGATCTTTACCCTATACGGTTTGTCTCCACCCTTACTTATTATATAATAAACCAGTTCTCCTCTTGGTGCTTCCACTCTAGCAATCGCTTCCCCAGCTTTGACAGTTCTTATCATAGCTTTAGGTCCTATTGGGCCCTCAGGCAGATGGTCGACAGCATACTCCACTATGTTCACTGATTCGAATAACTCATCGACCCTCACCATCATTCTGCTCCAAGAATCACATTCATTTCTAGTAATAACGTTGAATGGAATATCATTATATGCAGCATAGTAGTCTTCACAGCGAACATCACTCTTTACTCCCGAGGCTCTCGCAATTGGCCCTACAAATCCGTACCTATAGACATCTTGTACGTCCAAGATACCGACTCCAGAGAGCCTTTTTTTAATAATGGAATCATTTTCGAAAACTTTCTTGTAATATTTTATTCTCGCTCTAACTTGGTCAAGGGCTTTCTTTATCTGCTGAATCTTTTCTGGGGTCAAGTCTTTTCGGACTCCCCCGGGCATCACGTAGTCTGCTTGAATTCTGTTTCCTGCAATAAGTTCCTTTAGAGTCAATATTGATTCTCTATCTCTCATCACCAGCATGAAGAGAGTTTGGAAACCGATGAGTTCTCCCAATATAGCGAACAAAAGCATATGACTGTGAATTCTCTCCAGTTCATTGAGAATTGTTCTCAGATATTTTGCTCTTGGCGGTACATCTATGTTGCCTACTCTCTCTATGCATTCAGAGTAACAGGTTGTATGAATGACATTGCATATTCCGCAGACTCTGCCAGCTAAGAAGACGTCTCTTAGGAAGGTGTTGTCTTCACATAGCCTCTCTATGCCTCGATGGTTGTAGCCTGTGGATGGTATGACATCTACAATTTTTTCCCCTTCAACTTTTACCCTGAACAAAATAGGCTCATGCAACGCTGGATGCTGTGGTCCAATTGGTATCTCGATGTATTTTGAACCACTCAAGCTTTTTTCACCTCGTTCTTTACAAGAGGAAATTCATTTATCCCCTCGGCTACAAAAAATCCTCTTTTCAACTCGGAATTTCCAGAGAAGGTAATACCCATCAGGTCGTAAGCTTCCTTTTCATGGTTGATTGCAGAGGGAATCAGATCACTTATGGTATCCAGGTTCGGGTTTTCCTTAGGAAGCCTGAATCTAATAGATAAAATTGTCTTTAAGCTGTATACCCAAACAACATAATTAACTTCAAATTGTTTGTCTTCTACATAATCAACAGCTGCAACAAAATCTAAGTAGAAATCATTTTTGAAATCTTCTAGGAGTTTCCTAAAGATTGATTTCACATCTCTAGGTTCAGCATTAATATTAATCCGCTGTGGAGCAACTTCTTCAATAGTTCTTACCATTCCAGTCAAACTTTCTTTCACTCTGGTCAATGGCATTGACATTCTACTTTGCCTTCCTAAGTTTAGCTATGACTTTTACAAGGCCATCTAGAATAGCTTCTGGCTTTGGTGGGCAACCCGGAACATAGGCTACGACTGGTACAGACCTGTCAACTCCCGCATACAAGTTGTATGATTTTGAGAATACTCCACCACTGATAGCACAAGCCCCAACAGCTACGACAAATTTCGGTTCAGCCATCTGCTCGTACAGTCTCTTAAGTCTCACAGCTGATTTCTTATTAACAGCTCCAGTCGCAACAAGTATATCTGCACGCCTTATACTCGGAGTAAGCTTTACACCGAATCTCTCAGGATCATATTGGGGGCATAACATGGCTAAAACTTCAATATCACAACCGTTGCAGGCAGCAGTATTGAAGTGAGCTAGCCAAGGAGAACGAGAGACTAATTCTGCTGGTTTCAAGTCAACAACCTACATCCTCAGAGAAAGTTACTCTATCCTCTTTAAAGTCTTTCGTTAGATACTTCACCTAGTATGTAAATAACAGGTGCACTGCAGGAGAAGCTCATCTCTTGAGGAGATTACAAGATACATTATGAAAACATTATTTTATATCTAAACAAAAACTATCGCATGCACAATAAAATTCCTACTGGAACAGCGCCTTAGAAAAAAGGATGTGGATTTCTACTGATGACATCTTCACTTTTTAGCGGAACTAATTTCATCAATCTATCAAATTCTTCAGAAAACCAGGTTTTTCTCCATATCTCTTGAACAGTTGACACTAATGCCTTTAGAGAATGAGGTAAAACAATCATGAAACCAAAAAAAGACAATATCACGCTATATGAATCATCTTAGAAAACAATAGAAGAACTATGTTACATTTCGTAATGAATAATGTTCCGTTTTCATACCTGATCCCACGATTTCAAATTCTTTTTCGGAGCTTTTTTCATGATTCAAGAAAATCACAAAACGCTTTAATCCAAAAATAAAGGCCAAAAACAGCCTATCAATCCCCCTACCCTCCGAAAATAAAGAGCCTCAGCCTCAGAGAGTTAAAGACGCTGAAGACCACAAGCAGCACGCCCAAGACATCAGAACAAAGCAAACAAGCTAAAAAATAAACTTGAGAGAGAAACAACATCACAACCACGGCAAAGACAAAACAAAATCAAAAAGATTAAAAATTTCACAGCCACTTCTAGAAATGATTCTATTTTTGACTCTTTCCAGGTACATGCAGAACTTGTACATGAAAACTTTAATCAAAACGAGTGGCAAATATTAAATCATTTAGTCATCATCTGATATTGAACTAGAAAAGTTGGTCTTTTTGAAGCCAGAAAGTGATCTAAACAGCTTATCCGAAAGGTTGAAGTTCAACAAGGATAGGCTAGAGGGATCGAGAGAGACTCCTTTAGCCAATGCCAAGCCAACAAAGAACCTCCCCGGAGTATACATGATATTCTTTGAGGAAAAGTTGCAGTATATCGGCTCTTCAGGAAACTTGTTCACAAGAATTAGGAACGATTTGATCAACGGTAATCGGGAGTCTCACACTCTCATCAACAAGCTATGCTTCCTAAGAGGATTGGAAACTAAAGACGCAGTTAACTGGCTAAAGCAAAACTCGAGGATAAAGTTCATAGCAATCGACTCTGAGGAAGACGCCCGACTTCTAGAAGACGCCATGATTGCCCTCAAGCACCCTTACTTCAACACTCCTCTAAGAAGATTCCAGAAAGAGTTTCCAGAAAGAAACTTCAAAGAAGAGATTACCACAACACACAGATTGGACGAATGGGCTGGAACAGATAAGAATCACGCCGTGAAGACGAAAAAGCAATGATTCTTAAGATTGACCCATCACTAAATGCACGCTTCCCAGGCTTGCAAGCTCTAATTTATAAATTGTCTGATGTCCACATTCAGAAGCGGAGCCCTGATCTTGAGACCTTCAAGAATGAAGTTAGAAAGAATGTAAAAGAAAAATACGACTTAGAATCGTTGAAGGATCTACCAACATTCAGATTTTATCGTGACTTCTTCTGGAGAATAGGAGTAGATCCTACAAAGAATCGCCCTGCCACTGAGGCGCTCATACGAAGAATCCTAGGAGGAGGCACAATACCAACCATAAACACTCTTGTAGACGCATATAGCCTCGCCTCAATAGAAACTGAGATCGCCCTTGCAGTCTTCGACATTAAAAAAATGAAAAGTGAACTAATCATGCATCCCTCTAAGGTAGGCGAGAAATTCGTAGGGATTGGAATGGACAAGCCAATGATCTTCCAAGGAGGAGAAGTAGTTGTCTCCGACAGTGAGAAGCCGATAGCTGTCTATCCCCACAGGGACGCGGAGGACACGAAAGTGACTATGGCTACCAAAGATATAATTCTGATGGTATGTGGTGTACCAGGAATCAATATTGAAACACTCTATCAAGCATCTAAAACAGCTGTTGAATATATCTACAAATTCTGCGATGGAAACACTAACATACAGATATAGTCAACAAAAAGCCGCCATGAAAGGCAAACGATAAATAAAAGCTTCTAAGTACTTCAAGTCTGTATACTCTGGTGACCCTATCGCCGTAGAATAGCTAACATTATTGCTCTTACAATTAGAGACACTCCAACTAACATTAGGACCATGCTCCAGAATATGAACCACACCACTATTGTAATCTGCGGAGTTAGGTATAGGCTAATAAGATAGCTAATGCCAAGCCAGAAAATTATATCTGAAACTGTTTCCGCTTTTCGATGTAGAGGGGAATGGAAAACAAATCGGAGTATTAAAATCAAGATTTGAAATATGCCAAAAATCAAACTGAACTCTCCAGCTGCATTATAGAGTACTAAATGCTCACGCAAAGACACTGGAACAGGAAGAAAAACATCTATTGTATTAGGGAAACGAATTGTGGTGAAGTTATTGAAAAAAGCCACTATCTTACTGACCAAGTCAGGTGTTGAGATAAAAATCGCTCCGGCTAAAATAAGGAAGAACCCGATAGAAATTGCGCTTATGATTCCTTCATGATTTAGAATCGTGTCAGTATCTCGACGCAAACATGTCCCTTCAATTAATCTTCTAATCAACCAACATATAAATAGTCCCCGGCATAATATAAAAATTAATGGCTGGTGGATTAATGCCTTATTGTCCAAAGTGTGGATCAGAAATTAATGAAGAAATGACTTTTTGTCCTAAGTGTGGTGCTCCGCTTAAAGCAACAGCACCTGGAACCCCGACTGATTGGGGAAGGGATAGGCGGAGACAAGAGAAAAATGAAAAAAATGAAAAACAAGAAAAAGGAGAAAAATACGAGAAAAGAGAGCATCCATTCATTGGACCACTAATAGGGGGCTTAATCTTAATAGCTCTAGGTGTAATATCTTATCTCCAAATACTGGGTTACAACCTATGGCAATACACAGGACCTATCTTCTTCATCGTAATAGGTTTAGTAATCATAATCAGCGCTCTCGCTAGAATGGCTAGAAAGAAAAATCCTCCGACTTAAAGGAGCCACCCGAAAAATAGTCTATAGAGTCTGTGTTCAAGAATAGTTAAGGTTTTTCTTCTACCAAAAACGCGGAAATAGTTTTTCCCAGCTGCTTCGATCAAATCGCCTATATCATATCTTGGAAACATGCAAGAAGAGACTATTAGTCTTCCCCACTCACCCCTCTTAAGCTCATAGAGCATCTTTGTTCCTCTGCTTGTTTCAACCTCGAAGAAGTATTTATCATAATTTGGAGTAACATAAGGTAAATCGTCTATCTGCTGTGCGAATACCCCCTCAGTAGCACTATATATTTCCACCACTGGAACTTGACCAAAATGTTTCCTAAGGTTCGTAGCATATCTGAACGGTATGTTCCGTACGCTAGTGCAGAAAAGTGCGTGTAGATGCCACAGCTCTCCCGGTTTTTTCGCGTGCTTCATCACAACGTAACGGGCAAATGATTGAATTACTGGGGCAACTCCGATTGCAGCAGTTACATTCTCGTTTAAAGCTCGTTGATACACTAGCTCGAATCTTCTCTCCCAGTCGCTCTTGGTTATACCAGACCCAAGAGCGTCTATTTCTTCTTGCCTTGGAAGAAGGGTGAAATTGTTGAAGACGGGATTAAGCCTTGCATAAGTACCTGAACTGTAACCATAATTCATAGTAGACTGTCCACTAATTGTAAGAGTGTGGACGTTCGATGGAAGGTTGAAGTTTAAGACTTTGCCAGATAAGATATCAGAATCATGTTTTCTAAGAACATAATTGATTAAAGCTCTAGAGCCGCATGAGAAAATCTGTTCAAGATGTGTCTTCGTCACTGGCAAAACCTTCGCGGTACCTGTTGACCCTCTGGTCATTACCCAGCAAATAAGCGGCTCAGAGAGAATAGATTCGAAGTCACCCCTCATTACATCATTCAGGTAGGGATTAAGGGTTTTATATGCTAAGGTGGGAAAGAGTCTCCTAAAATCAGAGACATCACTAACTTCACCTGCGTGGAAATTCTTTCCGTAACGAGTTTTTGAATACCCAGCGATCAAATCCGAGAAGGTGTGTCTCTGAGACTCTTCAGGATTCTCCAAAGACTTGTACCACGGATCAATAATATGCAGCAAGCCATTCTCGTTCTCCGCCATTCCCATCAGTTCCCATCAGGTAATTTGCTAATAATTCTAGACGATTTGATAAAGATTCAGGCGTTCAAGCAATAAGTAGATTCGAATCTTTAGTAGCTAAAAAGTTGTCTATTCCTTTCGTATTTAAATCTTATAATCACATATTCTCAGAAGAAAATCAAGAAAGAATTCTCTCTCCACTTAACTATAAAGGCAGTAGAATTTGAGCAATTCAAAAAGGGAGGGTGAACGTACCTATGCCTATCCTCCTTCAGTCGGGTATAAGACTTTGTAGACGAAAACCATGGGTGCTGCTTGCCCACCCATTCCTGAAGAGGAGAATACAAGTTGGAAATTCGTCGGAGCGTCTATCCCAAACGTTCCATAAACCATCATCTTTGTAAGGACTGTGTCACTCTTCGGTAGCGGGTATTTCGCAAATTGTTGATACCATTGAACTAAAGATTGATAGTTTGAGGTGGAAGATGATATACTTTGTTCCCAGTATGTAGCAATTTGGCTGGTGAGAGAGGTATCTTCAAGTGCTGTGTCATTTAAACCAGCGATTTGGGCCATCCACCGCCACTTGACCTCGTCGCCGTACAGATTAGGACCACTGCTTCCCAATCCGAGGGTAGTGAAGACTACGACGTAACTTGCATTGTAATTTACGCCGTTAAGCTTTCCCATTAAAAGATCTAATGCTTGAGTTTCATTTGACATAAAGAATTGCCCTACTCGGGCAATCTGTGTAGTGTTTATAGTGGCATTATCCACTAAGGATATCCTCTGGCCAGCTACAGTAATCCAGTATCCATAGTCCCACCAACTTAGGATTACAGAGTTTTGTGGTGTATTTTCTTTGATCCAGCTGAGTGCTTCTATCCAGTCAGGGACGCTAGCACGGAATGGGAGACTTGAAGCTGATATTGTAGTTGGCGAGTAGCCGCTGTCAATTCCCTGTAGAACCAGAGGAATTAAAGTTAGCACGAATAGGCAGCTTATGAGGACTAAGCTGAATCCTTTTCCAACTTTGGGGGAGAGCCTTATCCTCCTTCTAGTAAAGGATCTCTGAGTAGCAATATCTATGAAGGATTTTAGGATTTCTACTAACGCAAAGGCACCCAAGACACATAGGGCAGGAGCTAATGGCACAGATAGGCGGACATAGGATGAGGCAAAGTACAACATCGTCATCGCATAGGTTAGAATGAAGATCTTCTCGCGAGTGGGCTTCTGTAAGGCGAACATTATGCCAAGAGGTACCAAGAAGACTAGAAATCCAAACTGGTAGAAGAAGGTACTCCACGATGCAGGCTGATGCTCTTGGACAGATTGTACAATAACGTTACTGATTCGCTCAAAAGGCCATATAACTCCCAGAATCCTTCCTATCGGAAATGAAATAAAGCCTATCAACCCAAGAACTACTACTGCTACACTTAGTCCTGCAATAATCAGGACCAAAAAATTCTTCCGACGCTGCTCACTTAGGTGGTTTGATATCTCGAATATAACTAGTAGCAGCAGGACGCCTATGGCTGCGATACTTTGAAAAGTTCTGAGATAACCAAAACCTAATTTTGGAACGAAGACAGCGAATGAGAGCCCAACAGAGATAAGTGCGCCATAGGAAAGAAGAATATGGCGACCAAAAGTCTTTGTTATGAAGATTATAAATGTGAAGAGAACCATCAGTGACAGAATATATATTGACTCCCCACTAGAGGCGAAGACGTACCCCATGCTAGCACCTCCACCTATAGCGTATGCAAGGCTAGTCTGCCACTTGTCCTGCTTCAATGAGCGTAAGTAGAAGAGAGACGTAAGCACGAGACTGAAGACGCCGACTGTCTCATCCTTGTAGAAACCTAGAGTAGTTCTACCGATGTAAGCTGGACTTAATGCAAGGAAGAGAGCTGCAAGGAGTCCGACGGTGCTTCCTCCCACTTCCCTACCTAAGAAATAGGCTACTATACATGTTAAAGTCGCCATAACTACTGGAAAGATTATTGTGGCATCCATAACAGATATGTTAAACCCAAGGGAGGAAATTATGAAGTAAAGGGCCGCTCCAGCCATTGGGAAACCTGCAAAACTTGAAGCTGCCACGTCTCTTCCAAAGGGATACCACATATCGGATATATGCCAGTTCAGCCATGAAAAGAAGCCATTGTCAGCAATATGTTGAGTGACATAATAATGATAATACGAGTCGAACTCAGATAGATTGAAGCCCCAATTTGCTGGTTGAATGCGAACACCAACAGCCAAAATGACAACTAAGATCATACAAGCAAAGAAGAAAAAACTTCTCTTCTCGAGTTTAGGGAAATGCCCTTTTACGAAGCCAATAACACCAGAGAATCGAGGCTTCAGATTGAGCTTCAGATCGATTTTCCTCCTCCCAAAAACATGATCCGTTAGCGTTAAAAATCCTTTAAAAGTTAATTGCAGACATAATTAAACATATCTATAACCTTATAGAACAATCTGAAATGTTAAGTCTTCAGCCAGTCTTAGTGCGTGCTAACCAACCGTTGGATTAGGTAGACAATAAGACGGGATTATGCACCTAAAGAAGTGTATCAATAAATTTTCTAGGCAGTCTTTTTTTACTTATTTAGATTCGATCCATTTTTTGGCTAGGGAAACAGCTTCCATAGCGTCTGCAGCATAGGCATCTGCTCCTGAGTACTCTCTAACTCGCTCGTCCACTTGAGAGCCGCCAACCATAATCTTCACACTGTCCCGCAGGCCGGCTGCCTTAATAGCGTCCACGGTCTCCTTCATCGAATTGAAGGCCACGGTTAAAAGCCCACTAAGTCCAACAACTTGAGGCTTAACCTCCATTATCTTCTCCACAAACCTCTGAGGTGGAACATCAACACCCAAATCATAGACTTCAAAGCCATGAATATCAAGCATGAAGACTACTATGTTCTTACCAATATCATGAATGTCTCCAGCTACCGTTCCTATAACATATTTTCCCAATTTTTTAGGCGGGGATGCATTAGAAACATTCGTCTTCGTAATTTCAGATATCCTCTTAAGAATCTCCCCGGAATATATTAGATCAGGTAAGAAGTACTCGCTATCAGCAAAACGTTTACCAACTATCTCCATACTTTTACGAGCGTCCTCTAAAATCTTGAGAGGATCCTCCCCTGCTTCAAGTCTTTTCCGTACCACTCTAATGGTTTCCTCCTCCTGCAAATCAGCGAGTAATTCAATTAGATTGTCAGTCATAATCAATATCGCCTCTTCAAATCAACAAATCTGACTATTTGGAATATGGTGAAGGATTAAGTCAAATTAAGTCTTATGGTTTTCAAGGCTAAAAACCATTAATAGACAAGCTCGAGCGCGTGCGCCAGATGGTTAATGCTTCATTCGCCTAGAGCTATGGAAATCGGTTGTAAATTCAGGAGAAACTAACTGTACAAAAACATAAAAAACAAGAACAATAATTTAGGGCCAAGGCAACACGCCTTAATCACTAAAAACCACCTGCTAAGGGAATACATAAGTAAATCAAACAGGCTGTGATGCAACTTTAATATATGCTTCTGCTTTAGATACCAATAATTCCAAAAGAATAGTACATGAAGGTTCTTCGAAGTGTTCAAGTTCGAGA
>JAUPKU010000258.1 GCA_030837285.1 Thermoproteota archaeon
ATGCAAATCTGTCCAACTTCAGCAAGGTTTAACAAATATAAGGTGGTTCCCATACATAATAGTAGAATGCCTAGCAGCACAATCCTTGAGACCAAAAGACACTGCCCCCGAAAGATTATCTTTTATATAGTCGCAGTCACCAGCATTATTTTGGTAATATACTACATTCCTAATTATCTCTTTCTTGAAAAAGCAACAGCCGACTATACAGCTTTGGTGCTAAACTCAATTGGAATACGCGTTGAGACGCATGTGGTGGGCGAAAACGTTTTTCTCGCTGATATCAAGGTTGTGAAAGACTGTACTGGCGTGCAAGTTATAGCAGTCTTCTTTGGATTAATAATCCCCATTCCTAACGCGCCAATGAAAAAGAAGCTCCTCTCCCTTGTGATCATCTCCACCCTTCTTTATATTTCTAATGTGCTGCGAATAGCTCTTGAGTTCAGTCTAGTCTATTTTAAGATGCTCCCTTGGTCTCTGGCACATTATCCACTTAGCCTTCTACTAGGAGTCTTAGGAGTCTTATCGCTTATTCTAATTACTGAACGCCTGTTGCCAGAGTTTGGCGACTTTGTATTCAATGCGACATGTTGAAGGAGATCTTCCTAGTGTGTAGACGTATTCATTATGGATAATCCAGATCTTTTTCTGGAGAGGAAATATAGTGTCATAATTCCAATTATCAATCCAATGATTATTGATTCAACTGGGAAACCTGGAATCTTCAAATCAGGAAGCCCAAATCCTCCTCCTACTGTATAGGAGAATTCACTAGATTCAAAAGTATCTCCTCCAGTATATGTAACAATGATGTAGAAACTCACAACTGCTCCATCATTTTGTCGTGGTATAGTCGCCTTGTATGTTAATCCTTGCATTGTCATTGTAATTGTCTTCGATGTGCTGCCATCTACTGAATAGTGCAATTGTACTTGGCTTATTTGATTGTTTTGACTTGTCACTGAAGCTGTTATTGTCACATTATCTTCAGCTTGTGGGTTCTGAGGACTATAATTGACAGTGGATATCCCTGTAACCAGCGGGTATACTTCAAAGTTGCCGTCATTGAAGTCTGAGGGAGTCCAGCCCAAGGTGTTATCTCCACCGGTTGCTTCAACCCAAATCCAACCTTCGCCTCTTCCATCACCTATGTCCCAATAGATATTGGCATTATCATATTCTGGAAGCCAAATCATCAAGGCTACATGTCCAACTGGTGAGACCAAAACTACGTCGAAACCTGCAGCCACATAGATGGTTGTACAAAGGAATGACATGTCTTCACAATCCCCAATGGCTATTGTCCCGGTGGTTTGGTTAAACATGTGTACCATTTCATCCGCGTTCCAAGCCCACTCTCCTTGATGTGTCCCTGCTATATGAATGACTGCTTCACTATCCTCGTCGTATCCATAATCCGTCCATCTCTGAACGTATTGAAGGATCTTTTCAGCTCTTTCTGTTCTAGATGGATAATTGGCTTTAAACTGTAATCCTATGTTATACGCTAGTTCTTTGTTTGTGCCAAGTGATTCGTAAGCGATATTTGGAAGGTATCCATCACTGCCTTCAGCATTGTTCCTGTCATATCCCCAACTGTCATACCAATCTCCCTGAATCAAAGTGAACTTAGGAGGATAAACGCCTCCACTAGGTATGCCATAAACTACGTTTAGTGAAGAGCAAGCTAGGAATATGATCAATCCTGCTATGAGGATTCGCGACCAGATCATGCCTCTCCCTCTTCTAGGCCAAAGGTATCATTAAGCTTCCAAAAACAATCAATCCAAGGAACACTTCGTAGCCAAAAAGGTAAATGCCAACTGCAATCGGAGATTTATTTACATCATTCAGATTGACTCCGAAAGGTGTAAGCCTGGCAAAAATAAAGTAGAATAGCCATCCGAAGAGGAAACTTACAAGGAAACTCAGAACTACAACACCGAGACGCTGAAGATTGAAATAAGAGCCGATTAGCACGGACTGGCTCAAAAAGAAGGGATTTATCATCGACCCATACACGACAAGCCCAGCGAAAACCAGAAAGCCACTTACAAAAAGGCTTGTGCCGACTGGATCTCCTTTGATAGTCTGAAATTCAGAGATCTTTGTTGTTAAACGGGTTAGACCCCGAATTGCAATAATCCCCATTGTCAAGCAGATGGTGCTGGAAATAAAAGCGCGAACAAACCATAGCAGTAAAGTAGTTAAGAAAGCTGAAAGTAAGGCCATTCATAACACCCTAGAAACAATAGTTTTGCTCAACTTTTATAAGCATGTTGGCTACCTAGCATGTATCCTATCTTACTGTGAATTAAGATACAGTGTGTTCTTCGGTATATGGACAATCAACTTTAGTCTCCGTTAAATTTTTTATATTCTTTTTCACAATCCTTTCAGTGCTCGCGTGCTAAGAATAACTCGGAAAAATTATGAGCTCTTTGAATCAATTGGCTTCGTTTTACAAAATTTCTGTAATCATAGAAAATGGTGTCAGAATTATCGTAGAGATTCTATCTCCTTTAATTTTGGCCCAAAAGATTATTGTGGAATATATAGGCCTCAGGAGTACTCGAAAAAATAAGAAAGTCTTAAAACTGTGCGAATATGAACTGACCTATAAAGATGATATAGTCCTAGCTTTAGCATACTGCTCTTGCACCGGAAGGAATGGTAGGATTAAAAGGAATTTTGATGGGTCCAAGAAATCTATCAATCATAGAATCTTCCAATGTAATTGAAAAAACATTGATGACCTTTTGGTTCATTATAGAAAGAAGGTTATTGATCGTATCTCGGGTGTAGGTTAGCTTTGTAAAACTTGTTTTGATAAGGAAACTGATAAATTCAATTAAATTAAAAGCTTTTAACTAGTATTCTTGTGTGCTCCTTTCTCAACTTGGGTTGCTAGCGGCCAATAGATTGATTTTCGAATACACCTCAGTTAGGATTAGCGCTCGTGTCTTCTTACTCATTACATGTCTAAGCTTCCGGGATTCTGCCAGCAATCTTCAGAGAGGAATGCTGAAAATAGCGGACGTTTAAGACTTGGTCGATGAAAAACTAGTAAGAATGGTTTGTCGATAGTTAGAGGTTGTTGCAATTTACTGATTAGGCTTGCTCTAGCAGTCACTGCCACGGCTTCTTTAACGTGAGCGCCTTTCTCATTTAACTTCAACTTTATCTGCTGAAGTGCTTGGCCTATGGTCCAATCGTTGGCTCTTATTCCTATTATCCACTCAATGGTTGGTTGTTTATCCAAATTTATCATTGGAAACTTTACTCCATTGAATTCCAATGTTTTAGTGGATTCTTGGTTTTCAATAAGTTTGCACGCGAGTTCAAAGATTTGGAACGGGCTCGTCGGCTGCTCTGGTAGAATTGTAATATAAACTTTGTCTTCTGTTTTACTTGTGATTTTGGCAACAGGATTTACAAAGTCTTTCACGTTCGACACAAGGACTCCCCTGTTCAGTAGTACTGCAGGGTAATCCTTTCTTTCTCTCATAATCATCGACTTCTTGCCTTCAGAAACCCATTCGATTAGCAGATCAAGCACACTTGCTATAGCAACATCTTTTGGCTTGATTTGATCCAACTGGATTTTGATGTTCTTCCTCTTTAGGAAAGTATTAACTGGGTCAACTGTTCCAACACCGACTTCGTACTCGATCTCTCTTATCTTTTCTACGTCACTTCTGCAGGCTTCAAAGATTCGAAGGAACCTTGCCTGAATTGGGTTAAGTGCCTCCCAAGAAGATGCATCGACTTCTCTAAGTGTCCTTTCAAGGCATCCAGTTATTGTATAGAAGCTTCCAATTACAGTTTTCATAATTTATAATTCTCCGATTTTCTTTAAATGTAACCCTTGTTCACTCTCACTCACAAGCACTATGATGTTAG
The DNA here is from genome assembly GCA_030837285.1 of Thermoproteota archaeon. GTDB lineage: Archaea > Thermoproteota > Bathyarchaeia > RBG-16-48-13 > JAUPKU01. Next base: position 3,904 of record JAUPKU010000258.1, read on the forward strand.
AAATGTTGGAATGGAATTAAACTTTTGATTACAAGCCTTCCGAGAATTAGCCTATGCTAAATAACTAGCTAGGAATTCTTGTAACTAATCACTCAAAGCCTTCGTCAAATAAGGTAATAAAAGATTGGACGAATTCAAGAGATTTTCGTCTTAAATTTATCTGGGGATTATGAGTTCTAGAAGTGTTCTAAGACGAAGTTCTAGTTTTCTAGAAACAATCGGCTTAAATCCCATCCAGAAGCAATCTAGACCAAGGTGAAAACGATGCATGCAAGATTGTTCAAAAAGACATTCTTTCTAGCAGCACTAATAATTCCACTGATGTTACAAGGAATCATTTCTATATCTACCAATGCCGTTTCAGCCGATGCCTTGAGGACCTCGATGGTTCAAAGTAGCACAAACGCAGGATGGATGTCACTCAATTCAGGAGTAATAACCGTTGAGTTCCCCAAGAATGGGAGTAAGCCAATGTTCCTATGGTAGTATAACAATGATCTCAGCAAAATATAAGTCGTTAGATTCGACGAGCTGACAGAGCACTTCACTTTACAGTCGCCATACTACAACCATCTCCTACAGGCAGACAATCTAACCTCACAGCAGCTGCAAAATTCAAAAACCACTAGCTACCGGAGAATAGAAGAGAAGAAGTGGTTCCAGCCCTGCAAGTCCAGATCCCGCAGCACCTATAGTTAAGACGAGAACTGGTAGAATCATCCATTTCATAGAGCTATCTATATTGTTATAGACTGGGGTCAAGGAGAGCCATCGAAATCCTTTATCATGGAAACTGTTGTCCACAGATAGGGCTGTTGGGTTTGTTCCTTCGGTTAATGCCTTGTGGAGAAGATTGCCTTTCTCGTTTAGAAGATACTTTCTGTTCTTATCCTGAACTACATACTCTTATAGGACGTCTAAATGATAGTAGAGAGTGCCGACGCCAACCTTTAGATCTGCTCGAAATTCTTTGAAGCCAACTCTCTCATGCTCTCCTAGCATGTGAATTATCTTCCGCCTTGTCTCATCTTTTAGGAGGGCATGCACGTTACGCGGTTTACTCAACAAAATCACTCCAGTCTGAACATCAAACGGAAGCTGTCGCTCACAAGCTACAAAGGTTCTATTCTTGATAAGCGTTATGAATCATTGGACTTGCGCGGGTTAATTAGCTAACTGCTGTCTATGTTTTTTCTTTATAAAAATCTAGCAGAATACCTGCCGTGGTAGCGGCAAGATGAATACGTAAACAAATACTTCAAACTCTATCCTTGAAGTAATGTTGGTGCTATCAGCAAGTAGTAAACAAAGATATCTGAGAACGTATTAACAGTCAAAAGGATGCTCGCCGCGAAAGCGGCGTGTAGTTCACTTTATTGTTAAATTTGGAGCTTAATAGCTTATATAAGTATGCTTATAAGATAGTAGGGACATAACAGCTTATGATGATAAGCAAATCTAAGACCGAGAGAAACGACAACATATAAAAATGACAATGCTACAAACATCGGTAATAAGAAATATAAAATAAAAGTTGAGAGAAATAATCCCACAATAATTAGAAAATGGAATTGTAAATTCAAAATAAGTTATGAAGAGGTTGTTAACATGTCACAAGGAACATTTGCCAACATTAATGGTCAACCAGTATTGATTTTGAAAGAAGGAACAAGTAGAAGAGGCGGAAAAGACGCCATTCTTGGTAACATCGCTGCAGCCAAAGTGATAGCCAATGTAGTTAAGGCTACGCTCGGACCCAGAGGCATGGACAAGATGATGATCGACAGCATGGGCGACGTTACCATAAGTAATGATGGTCATGAAATTTTAAAGGCGATTGATGTTCAGCATCCCGCCGCAAAAATGATTGTTGAGGTAGCGGAGACTCAAGATAAGGAAGTCGGAGATGGAACCACTTCCGCCGCAATCTTAGCTGGTGAGCTCCTGAAAAGCGCTGAGGCGATGCTGGAAAAGAATATTCATCCGACAGTAATTGTTTCAGGCTACAGGAAGGCAGCTCTTGAAGCCATCTCGATCTTGAGGAAGTTAGCTATCGACATCAGTCTTGAAGATAGAGAGATGTTAAAGAAAGCAGCTATAACCTCGATGAGAGGTAAAGTCATTGGCGGCATGCGAGATCATTTTTCTGACATCGCAATAGACGCGGTGAAGCAGATTGCCGAGAAGAAAGATGGGAAGATGACTGCAGACAAAGACAATATTCAAATAATCAAGAAACCTGGAAAAAGTATGCTCGATACTCAATTGATCAAAGGCATCATCATTGACAAGGAAGTTGTCCACCCAGATATGCCAAAAAAGGTTATGAAGGCGAAGATTGCGCTGATTGACAGTGCATTAGAAATAGAGGAGCCTGAAATGACTGCTGAGATAATGATCCGTGACCCCAGCCAGATGAAGGCTTTCCTTGACGAAGAGACAAACATGATTAACGTGATGGTTGAAGAGATCGTTAAATCTGGCGCAAACGTTGTCCTTTGCCAAAAAGGAATAGATGATATGGCACAGCACTTCCTAGCGAAGAAGGGTATTCTAGCAGCTAGGAGGATAAAGACGTCAGATATGGAGAAGCTCGCGAAGGCTACTGGAGGCAAAATCACTTCAAACCCGAAAGAACTCAAAGAGAGCGACTTAGGCTTGTCTGACCTTGTTGAAGAGCGAAAGATTGGTGACGATAAACTAGTGTTCGTGGAAGGATGCAAGGACCCGAAAGCATTATCAATATTGATTCGAGGCGGAATAGAGAGACTGGTTGATGAGGCAGAGAGATCACTAAACGACGCTCTATGCGTGATAATTGACCTTGTTAAGCAGAACAAGATCGTCGCTGGCGGAGGCGCCATCGAAGAAGAAGTGTCCAAACAACTCCGAGCGTATGCACCGAAGATTGGTGGTAGAGAGCAACTTGCTATAGAAGACTTTGCCAATTCCCTGGAGATCATCCCCTCCACCCTTGCTGAGAACGCAGGTCTAAACGTAATAGACATTCTAGTTTCTTTAAGAGCAGCGCATGATAAGCCTAAAGGATTATGGATGGGCGTTGACGCTTTCAAGGGAGAAGTCACTGACATGATGAAAGAGGGCGTTATAGAACCTCTAAGCGTCAAAGAACAGGCGATAAAATCCGCTGTGGAAGTAGCATCAATGATACTGAGAATCGACGACGTAATCGCTGCTGCAAAAAGCGTAGCTCCACCTATGCCACCCCAAGGAGGCATGGGCGGAATGGGCGGAATGGGATATTAGTACATACCTTTTTTCTTTATTTATTTTACCGTCCGAGACTTTCCGTCAATAGTAACAATTTTAGAAATAGACGAATTATATAATTTTTTTTAATCAGAAAGAGTAGCATATTGTATCATAGATATATGAGGCATTTGGATGGATTAAGTGATGCTTTTTTTAAAGAAATAAGAGTAAACAGCCTGAATACAACGAAGAAAGAGATGAATGATAGATTTGAGATCGGAAAAAGTGATCAGAGAGCGATTAGATAAACTCATGAAAGAGCGATTGACCCAGGGGCCATATCTTGAAAAGGATGATATTGCATGGCATGCGTCGAAACAGGCCCTCAATTGGGTTCTTGAAGAAACGGAAACCCTATTAACCTACTAGATGGCTACAGGCGCTAGATTTTGAGCATTTTTTCAACTAACTCTCTAATATGGAAAAACAGTTGCTATAGTCTTCAGTAAAAAGAAGTCTAGAGGACTTCGAGTTAAGCGTGTGGAAATAATAGTATTAGTTGACTGTTGTTTTTTTTAGGTTTAATGGTTGTATCCTTTGATTTTTTTTTTAAAAGCTTCAGCATGTCGTTCTGAGCAGAAAAAGTGTTCTTTGCCATTGATAACTCGTTTGACCGTGGCGAAAATGCATTTTTCACCGGTCTCCAAGTCACATAACTCGCATTTAGTAAAATGCATATCTCATACTCACTCATACTAGATTATAATCTGATGGTTAAAGTATTCTGCTCGGGAGGGTATTCAAAAAATTTTATTAACGGAGTGTATATGAGGGCTGTCCTCTAATGCAGATTCGCGCTTGTGTCGTACGGACACACTTTCAGACACATCATCTCATATAACTTATGTTATAATTGGGAGGAAATTGCTTAAAAGGATTTCAGGATCATCCAGATGATAGGCTTCTTATTCCACCCGCGTTTATTGGCATTAATCCCGTAGAAAACCTTCAGCTCTTTTTCCATTGTTTCATTTAATTCAAAATTCCCAAAACCAAATATGCATCCACGTTCTTTCTTTCTTTTGCTTTCTATCTGACTCTACGACGCCCTCTCCTTCTCTTCTCTCAATGAATGAACACATACTTTAATTGTCCTGCTGATTCGTGGACAGAGAACTTAATTAACTAATTAATTATTTGCTTTATTTTAGTAGAATTCAATAATTGTGAGAATGCTTTGGAAACGAGGAGGGTGTGCTATTTTGGCGAATAAGCTTCACCTCGACATATTATTGGGAAAAGGAGTAACGGTTTGGAATCAGTGGAGACAAGAGAATCCTTCTGTAAAGCCAGACCTTAGCTATGTGGACCTTACTAATGCAATCTTTAGTGGTGCAGACCTTACTAATGCAATCTTTAGTGATGCAATCCTTAGAGATGCAATCCTTACCGATGCAGATCTTAGAATGGCGGTTCTCAGTGATGCAGTCCTCAGTGGCGCAAACCTTACCAACGCGGATCTCACAGGTGCAGACCTCGGAAGTGCAACCCTCAGCGGTACAAACCTCACGGGTTCCATCCTTACCAAAGCAGATCTTCACAATGCAATCCTCAGCGATGCAATCCTTATCAAAGCAAATCTTAGTGGTGCAGACCTTACCAATGCAATCCTTAGAAACTCAGATTTTACCAATGCAATCCTCAGTGATGCTATCCTTACTAGCGCAATCCTAAGTGATGCAGTCCTCAGTGGCGCAAACCTTACCAATGCAGATCTTAGAAGTGCAGTCCTCAGTGGGGTAACCCTTACCAATGCGGATCTCATAGGTGCAAACTTTAGAAGTGCAACCCTTACAAACGTAAATCTCAGCAATGCAAACCTTACAGGTGCAACTCTGAGTGGCGCAAACCTTAGGAGTGCAATCCTTGTCAATGCGAATCTAAGTGGTGCAATGCTTATTAATGCGAATCTTGGAAGCGCAGACCTTTCAAATGCGAACCTCAGTAATGCTAATCTCAGCAATGCTAACCTTCTCAATGCAGTCCTTAGCAACGTAGACTTCACAAATGCAATCCTTACCAACGCAGAGCTTAACCACATAATCTAGAAGTTTGCTCTCTGTCCTGAGCGCGTGCTATTGCACTTGAAGAATATGCATTATAGTCTATGCTTTTCCAACCCTCGAGCAGGTGCAAGTTCACTGCAACAGTTGTTATTCATCGTTTTTCATTCTACTTTGATAATATTTGTGTTACGTAACCAACGACAAATCCAGTGCTTACAACATTTGCCTTAAATGAAGTGGAACTAAACAACAATACATCTAGGCTTCTCATATTACCAAGAGCAAGGTTGCCAATTGCGACTCCTGATAAAACTATTAATGCTAAAGGAGGCACCAGAACAGCCTAGACTCTATTGTCAACCCACTCTTTGCTGACTATTATGAGCGATGTAAAACCAAAAAGAATACTTGAAGTGAATAAGAGACTGTTTGAATAATCGAAAGGAACAATGGTGCCAATCGACACAGGTCTGAATATGTAACCATCAAGAAATGGATAGAGAATGGCAAAGGGGAATGCAATATATAGAAGAATTGCCCAGATTAAACGCATCCTTTGCCATTTGACTTTTTCTGTCAAGCAGTTTGCTTATAATGGAAAGAAGATGGTAATATTCTTATTTTTTACTTTAGAATGAACGTTGAAAACCTCCGAAACGCCATAAGAATATTCTATGAGCTTGTTTTGCATTTGCGTGTGCTAACGAACAGATAAAACTTGAGAGAGAACGCCAGCGGAGGCTAATGATACAGTACAAGCTACTCTGCAATTCCACTGATAACAGATAATAGTACATCCAAGGAATATTTTCTTCTAGAGAGATGAATTAAATGAAGGTGACAAGTCTCTCCCTTGAATCAAATACTATTCGGTGGCGAAAATATTGTCATTCACAAGAAGTAACCTATGAAACAAATAAGAAATAATATCTTCCCTTTTTTTAGTTCTTAATCACGTAAATTGATTTATGTTCTTTTAGTAATTGACCAATGAGTTTTTGATAGATTGTTGAAAATGAATTTTTTGAAGAATAAACCAGGGTTCCGCTAGCACCTGCTGTAGGTGCTAGCCTTTCCAGGTTTTTAATTTTTCTAATTCGGGTAAACTTTTTTCTTCATTTACCGTTTTAATCACGTTTGCAATCTTTTGAAAGTCTTTTTCATAGGTTTTTTTAATTATTCTTGAATATAAAAGAAGTACCGTGACTAAAATTATTACTTTAGAAATGAACACAACATCAGAAATCCTTTGGCTATAATAGAGTGTTTATAAAAGTATGTAAAAACCCAACTAGCGTTATTATGGAATATAAAAGTCTTGTTGCAAACATTGAATAGGAGCGCTCAGAATAAATCTGGATTTTAAACAATTCGGTATCCATGCTCTTTTTCACTTCTTCTTCACTCAAATCTCCACAAATATTATTTAGTATTTCCATTCCATGTTTGAAATTAATTTAAAAAATTGTTTGGTAGCTGTGTCTATGGCAATGGCGGAGTTGCCTGAAGCTCATGCTAATGGCTACCATTAAATTATCATACAACAGAAGCTAATGCATTATCTCCATTTTACTACATGCCCATTGAAGCCTTTTCTCATTGTACTCGAATCTGTCTTTTCCTTTTACGTTCCTAATTATTATTTCAATCTTTGCTCTAGCATCTTCTAGATACCTTGCTTTCAGAATGAGGTTAGGGAATGTTATTGGAAAAGTGAAGTGGTATGGCACGGGATTGTTAAATCTATTTTCTTTGGCATTCCAAAGATAATAATAAATCTCTGACCTGAAATGCTTACGCTTATGAAGCTTTGACTCCAAAGTTACTATCCTTTTTGTTGATTCATTCTTCATTTTCCCTTAGATCGATCGATAGCATGAGCTACATAATACAAGAAGTAAACTAATGTAATTAATCAACCGATTATAGAATTTTGTAACATTTATGAATCAAGATTTCATGAATCTAAACTGATTTTTTATTCCCATTTGATTGGTCGTCGACCCATTGAATAAAACAGGGTAAATCAACTAGGTATAAGAGGGTAATACTCTATTGGCTTTCGTCTTAAAAACAGGTTCGCACACCCTGATCTTATGACTTGTACTGATAATAATTATTATCAAATAATTATAAAGAAAAGAGTAATTAGCATATGCTCTCACGTGTACTCGTGCCAGCTTTAGAGACCTTTGTTAGATAGATTCAGACTTCATAAATCAAATACATATTTTAAAAATATAGACTTAGTTAATTCGTGTTAACTATTGGGAGTTGTTATAGATGGCAAGGAAATCTTCTCCAGATAATATGGTTGTAAAGCAAGCTATTGATTCTAATGTAAAATACCTTACCCGAGACGATATAACTGGAAAACGGGTAATTGATTCTAACGCGATGATAATTGGTAATGTTAAAGATATATCATTTTCTTTGATAGTTACAGCTGACAAGGGCAATGACATTAACATCGAATGCAATAAAATAGCTGCTATAGGAGATCTCATCCTAATAAAACTAAAAGAACAGCCTCGCACAACTTTTCCCACTCTATCTGACTCAACTACAACTGGTCTTTGTAAAAATTGTAATTATCAAAACGAAATATACCAAGAGAAGGCAATACGATTCTGTACAAAATGTGGAACTAGACTACAATAGCTTCCAATTCGACATGGCACTAATTTTTTTTACATGTTAATTTCTTGATTCGTTTTCCCAAAAATAAGATTGGTTCATACTAATTCTCATTGATCGATGATCAATCTCCATTTTTCCTTTTTCAGTTTTTCAAACAATAAATAAAAGTTATTTATTCATTTTTTATTGAATTTTTCCTTAACAACAATTTTGAATGTCACTAAGATTTTTTTCCAGCTCCGGCACTAGCGCTAAAAAACAGTAAATCATTTTTTATAAGCACTTAGTCTAGAATTTTTCAGTTATTTTGGGAATGAATTGCTTGCTTCATACTGCGTCAATAAGATAAACTAGTCCTCTGTGTGGATATTCAGTTCCCATATAACTGCTATAACAATGTTATATAATCTTTTTAAAGTTATCTGTTTAAACTAACACTTTACTCATCTAAGTTATTAAGTCGAGCTGGCAATTCAAGCAAATTAAATAAATCATCAATTAATTTACAGAATCTTGTTAAAAATTACTACAAGCACTGTTATAATAACTGCTACCTCCACCACACCTGGAGCTATTGAATGAAAACCTTCTTTTATTAAATCTTGTACACTTGTAATAATGATACTAGTCCAAGCACCAGTTCCAGACAGAGGAACAGCGACAAAGATCATCAACCCCCAAAAACCATATTAATCTATCTATCTCTTAGACTTCCGCACGCTAGCATGTTTTTCATTATTGGTTGCTCCGAACTGGGCTGTAACATGTTTCTCCATCTTGATGTTTAGTAAAACAACGGCTGTTAGGAGCGACCCAATTATCGCTGTACAACAAAGGCAGTTTCTATAAGCTTTGATTCAAGTAGTAATTTGATGCTTGATGTCGTAATCGTTGGAGGAGTAGCTTTGGTTATTACTGGGGAGTTGTCCTTTCTATTAAACGAAGAAAGCGATAGATATATTGCTATCTGTGCTTCACCTGAGTCGAAAATATACTATCAAACATAATTGGATGAGCAGGAAAATCGGGACTAAAAGAAATTTAGCCTTACGAATTTTATGTCTGAAGAGCAGCATACCTGCATAGGCTCCGAATGGTCCGAAAAATGCCACGAATATAAGTCTCGACTCTGGAATCCTCCACCTTCCTCTGATGCTCCTCATTTTGTCTATTCCGAAGAATATCAATGAGAACGCATTCAAGATAATAAAAAGAAATAGTATAGGCGAAACTTGGATCATATCATTGCTCCAGCACGCTTGATTGAATAGCCTATTTCAATCGATCGAGTTGGATAAGAGATGGCAAATTGAGTCTCAGAAGCTGAATAGAGGTCTTGAATTCATTTTACAATACCTCGTATATGTCTTCGACACTCCTGTTTTTTTCTGACTCCAACTTCAATAAGTACGTCTTGCTTCCTACCTTAACAATGTACTCCTTTTGGGAGATAGATTCAACGATGCCAAAAATCATGCAAGAGGAATAATAAATGCATCTAAACAAGAAATTTAGAGAACAAGCACTTATTGATGTCACTCCCCGGAAATTAGCCTTCTTTTCCCTATTTTCTTAATGTGCGTTATATGCTATTTAGTTTACTTTTTTTTCCCTTTGGCATGTGCTGTGGGAAGCGACATTTTTCTTCTCTCTTTTCTTTTATCTTCTTTAGCTTTTTTCATTTGTTTATGCAGTGCTATATTTTGAAGTTTCTTTTGTGCTTTTGCGCTTTTCGGACTGTTAACCATTCATTTTACACTCCTTAAAAATATCAAATGTTCTTTAACATACATAGATTATTTAGAGTACGCGCTGCTGTCACATTTAGAACATCGATAATTCTTGAACATCTTTGCTTTGCGCCCCTTTCCCATCACATCGCGAATCAACTGAGCACCACAACTTGGACATTTCGCCATTCTATCACCATCCAATTGTCTATTGTTACTAAATCAGCTTTAATGCGTCTTCTCTGCTCAATGCAACTAGGGTCTCGGTTGAGAATATGTCACCATATCGCAGAAGAGCCTTCATGAACGTCTTCTCATCTTCTGCTTCGGCTACGGTAACTAGGTCACACTTGCCTAATGTCCAGTAGTTGGCTATTATATTGATGCCCTCCTTGGGCAACCGCTCAGCAAGTTTCACTGATACAGCAAGCATTTCCTTCGTAGCTTTCTGCCTACACTTCCACAATGTAATGAATATCATTCTACCTCACATCAACCCTTGTGTATTTACATTAAAGAGCGAATTTGCTCTCTATTTCTCTTCGACTTATTCTTTTGATGATCCATGTTCTTACTGCTTCTTCGACAGCTCTAGATAAGTCGCCTTTTTTGCCACCAAATCTCTCTATTGTCTTAAATCTAAGTTTTTTTTCCAACTCGTCTGGAATGTCCGCACTTATTCGACCCATCTCAACCACCCTCGATCCTATTTTTTTAATTATTTTCTGCACGATTCGCACGTGTTAGATGTTCTTCCAATAAGCAAATCGTCCTCTGCCCTGCATTGTCGTTTTCATTCTTGTTGCCATTCCTTTTTCGCCTTAGATTTACTTACTCCTATAAGACGATATATACTTACAAGATTATAAGGATATTTATTTAAGTACATAAATACTTAATATGTTGTGAGAAAACTAAAATACCATACCTCCAAAAA
>JAUPKU010000027.1 GCA_030837285.1 Thermoproteota archaeon
CGTTTTTTTGGATTAAATTTCATTTTCCCTTCTCATTACGTAAAATGTTCTGTATTGGTTTCTAAGCAGTTCTGTAAGGGTTTCCTCTTTAATGGTTGATTCTGGGAGGGAGATAAAAGCAGGAGACGCACGCGCTAAGGCAATAAGAATAGCATATATGAAATATTTAAAGGTAACTTGTAATATGTATAGTATAATGCCGAAGAAGTACCAAATCTGGATGGATAGTAAATGGTGAATATAGGTGTAGCAGTATTAGTTTGGCTCTTCGGAAATTATATCTTCATATTAACCTCTCAAGTAGCGGCGCTTAGGCAATATGAAAACCCACAGATAATAAGCCGAATTGTTCTTGCTGTAATGATTATCATAATTTTTTTAATCATCACCCGATCTAAAGGTTTTCAAAAACAATTACAAAACTTGGAATATATTATTTCACACGGGCTCTAATTACTAATCGAAAATTATTATTGAAATCTGATATTAGGCTATTTTCAGTCAGATTCAATTAAAAATGTTATTTTTGATACCTGTAATTGACATATTTTTCGTATTCCTTTTTTTCCCTTTTCATAGTTTACTTTTATGAGCCCTAATTCTTCCAAGATACGCGCCTGTTCACTGATATACCCTTCGCTCATCCCCAATCTTTTAGCTGTAGTTGAAATATCCAATTTTTCCTTTGAGAGTAATTGCAGTATTCTGGTAGTGGTCGAAGTGAGCGCGTCTGCTACCTTCAAAGCCACTTCCCCCTTTACCACAAGTTCTTCCATCGATTTATACGCCTAATCATTTAATTATTAGTTTTCAAATATATATAAGAATTACTAATAAAAATAATAATAGTTAAATAATATGTGTATAGCCTAAAATGTTTTGTATAACTATATTCTAAAAGAATCAGTAAAAAAAAAAATAAAAAGCGCGTGCTCAATTTAATGTAATTTCAGGTAGTCTCGGAATCCATGATTTTGATTCGTCTTTCAGGCGTCTTGCGAATAGTGACGTTTCTTTACAAATCAGTGAATTAAGGCTCTGTTTTTTGCCTACTTTCATTCTTGGAACATCAATTATTGATTCAAAGAACTCTTGAAGAGAAATCATTAACTCGTTAGCCTCGATATTTATTATAAATCTTCTTTGTCCTGCTCTGCATCAAAATATGATATTATATGCTGTCCAACAAGAAAAGTTCTTACGTCGAAGTATTTTTATAAAGAAATAGTTCTTGGTAGCTATCTTTTGCATTCTTTCTTCGTCATCTTTTTTCATTGTTTTTAAATTGTTTTGACATTGTCCTCAGAAAAGATTTGAATTATTTCAATATTTTTCTAGTCATATTAACACTGGTAGGATTAAAGGGTGTGCTATGGCAACTATATTCAAAGAAAAAAGATTAGAGATTGCAATGTATCTATTTTTTGACTTTTATCAAAATAATACCCCTTAAATAAAAATCATCATGAAGAAAAAGAAGAAAAACACTAGGTGATTCTAGCTAAACAAGCCTCATAGGGGAAGGAAAAATTAAATTTTAATCACCAAACCCAAGCCCATTCTCTACTATACTCACTCCCCTCTTCCACACTCTCTCACACTCACTCTCTACACACATGCAAACACAAAAACACGCACAAAAAGAAATAGCGCGAGCAAAGCTAAGGTGTACGTTTGTGACCCACTTGAGTTTTTATCTGCTTAATGAATTCTGTAGTGTATATGCGTATATTTTGGATTTTAGTAATTACACTCTTTGCAGTATTCTTTAGATAGTGGATGGGAAAATTAATAAAAGCTGTCAAAAACACTATTATTTCAACTCTGCCAATCAGCATTATCAAGCTTAAAACCCATTTAAGGGGAGCAGATAAAGAGAGACTGGCTATGCCCACGCTAAATCCTACACCTCCGATAGCAGATGTCACTTCAAAAAACGAGTCAATAAAGGAAAATCCATTAAAAGTGAAAATGAAAGCCGAAGTTGTTAATATAATAATTGACAGTGCTATGTAGGATAGAACAAGAATGATTCCGTCTTCGAAATTTTCATTACCAACATGGAAGTTGGCGACGGGGTAGCCTAATAATTTACGTATTGCCCACGGGATTGATTTCAAGAATACGATTAACCTGAATATTTTGATTCCCCCACCCGTGGATGAAGTACAGGCTCCTATGAACATGATTAAGATGAAGAGGATCTTTGAATTGTCATTGAAATTAGCCAGATTAAGGTAACCATAGCCGGTTGTGGATGAGCCACTAATAATATGGAAAAAAGAATCAGCTAGATTAATCTGTTGAATTAAAGTTAACAGGAAAGAAGAGACTATGATTACTCCCAGAAAGACAACGAGTTCAGAATCAAATAGCTTTCTGAATTTTCCCGATAACAGTTTTCTATGAACATTAATGTTCACGGCTCCAAACAGTAACGTCAAAGAAATTACAAATCCAATAGGCGCATTCAATACGGCAGCTGTGTCTGTAACTGGTGCGAGGCCTCCTGTTGCCAAGCCACTCATTGTGAATGATACGGCTTTTACAAAGTCTAATCCCAGCAACATCAGGAAGCCAGAGAATACAATCGTATAAATTGTGTAGATATTCACTACACTATAAAAACTAGATCTAATGTCTTTCAGATTTACGGCGCTGATTGCTTGTCCGAGATGTTCCAGCTTTCTGGCGGGATAAAAGAAGACTAGCAGTACAAAAATGATGCCTATTCCCCCAACCCATTGGCTTAATGACATGTACAGTACGAGTGAACGGGGAAGCGCGTCAACATTTGGCAATAGCGTAAAACCTGTGGCTGAAAATGCCGACATGCTCTGAAAATAGCTGTTTGTGAATAAGTCAAACACGTTTGTTTGGGGCTGAAAAATGTTTAGGTAAAAGTAGGGGATCGCTCCGATGAGGCTCAGTACTGCAAAGACAATAACGAGGAGGGTGCATGATGATTTGAAATCGAGTTCACGTCGTTCACAAAACGAGTTGAAAAGGAATCCGGACGCGAAAAACGCGAATATCGTGATGAATATGGATATTGTAGCTTTATCTTCACCAAAGTATAAGCCGATACAGACAGGTAAAATATTGAAAATACCAGCCATTTGCAGGAGAAAACCTAAATTCGATATGACAGGTCTAAACATATTGTGATTCTTGACGATTTACAATCGTCTGTTTAAGTCTTTTCATTCTCAATTTGACTATGGGAATTACTTAATGGGATGAATATAATCTTAATGTGTGCTCTGGCTTCCGTTCTTTTCATAAATGCACTCCCCATTGAAGCTAACTATCAAGAAAGCACGCACTATGTATATCTTATGCTTTAAAGTTTTTAGGTCCTAATTTTCTTGAAAAGATCTTTTTTAGCTTTGAAAAAGCACGCTTTAATCATGAATGGTTGCTTTTTGTTAACACGCACTATTTCAACCATTTTGGCGAGCGCTTTCATATATCCAAAACTAAAGGTGTACTGTATCGAGTATTATTCACCAGGTTGGATACCCAACTTATGTTATATAAAATTCTGTGATTCCAGAACAAAGTGCGTGTTACTTTCTAATTTATTATTTTTTAGCAGCTTACTTATGAAAAATAAAAACAGCTGTAATAGTAGTATCACAATCACACATGCCTATATGAAAGGTTACATTATTGTATAATTGTTCATAGACGATGGTCATGAACCAGAAAACCAAGGATGGGGTTGAGGTTTATCTATTTTTCCTCAACCCGAAACTTTACTGGTGCACCAAACTAAAGCGCGCGCGAAACCGAGTTCTTGAATCTGAAAGGGGTATGCCCATAATGCACAATCGTATTGATGAATTGGGACAGGAGTATAATATTTCTATGTTACGCTATCCTTTTTCCTAACGGTACTAATACTCTATAGCATCCTCATGGGCCGAACAGGGATATAGCCTTAAGATGCTCCAAAGGTGTTAAATCAGTCAGGGCTATAGACTAGAAAAAAGGAGAAAGTGAATTCACTTTAGAGTCTTATGATGATTGAGCACTCGCTTTTGTTCACAACTGCCTTTTTCTCCAACATCAGTCTGTCTCTTCTCTCTCCTACAATCAGATGAAGAGCTTACCCTATGTGAGTGGGTGGGAAACACATTCTGACATTAAGTCTTAACTCTGAATCACAAAGGCATAAGTAACTGGTCAAATCAATCATTTTTAAGGTTGTTTTCTTGAACAGCACAAGGCCTTCCTTCTTTGAGACCGATCGATCGATCCAGTCGAAAGCTTTCAGGCGTTTTGGCGTAGTCTTACCCTTAGTCCTCCTTGTTGCGATTGCAGCTGTGTCTGCCTTTGACTTAGGTGAGGCGTTTATCTTTAGTCCACCAGGCCTAATACTGATACTCCACACCATCTTTCTAACCGGAATAGGAATTACTGTTGCTGTGGTATCTGCGAAGAGCTATCTTCGCCAGGGAAACCTCAGCGTTCTCATACTGGGGGCAGCTGTTCTCACAAATGGGTTTGCGTCATTGATTGGAGGATACCTTCTGTCAAATTATGGCACAACCATACATAATATTAGCTACTTAGTTTCTTCGGCGGCGCAGGTCACAAGTGCACTGGTGAGTTTAAGTACAATTAAGTCCAGCGACCCCTCCAAACGCAAGACAGCATTAACAGCGACCTACTTGGGAGTTGCTATACTCATTATTGCCTTAACAGCGGTAACTTTCGCAGGGTTCATGCCGGTCTTCCTAACTCCAGAAGGCCCAACGTTAATCCGCCAGATAGTTGTAAGCGCAATAATCTACCTGTTTGCTTCCAGCTGCATACTATTTTATTGGCGTTATTCAGAGTCAAAGGCTGAGTCTCAATACTGGTATTCTCTAGCCCTGGGCTTGTTCGCTATAGGTTTTCTCAGTCTTACACTTCAAATCCAACTAGCCGATAGCTTCGGCTGGATCGGCAGGATTGCACAGTATTCGGGGAGCATCTTCTTCCTTGTGGCTCTTCTGCAGCCCACAGTTGGAGTGGAGGCTATAGACAACCTTTCAGAAAGATGGGCTGAGGCGTTCAGGCGTGACAAAAGGCAGTTTGATGCTTTATTTTCGAATATGGTTGATGGATTTAGCTACCAAAAGATGATATTCGATGAGGAAGGTAAACCAGCTGACTTTGTCACGCTAGAGGTTAACAAGGCCTACAAGCGCCTAACGGGTCTGTCTGAACGGGAAATCATTGGGAAAAAGGCAACTGAGGTCTACGGTAGGATGACTACTGAGTTGGCGGAGAGGATAGCTCTTTATGGCAAAGTGGCTCTAGGTGGGGAACCTGAGAAATTCGAACTCTATGTACCGCGAACTCAGAAATGGCTCGCAATGACCGTGTACAGTGTCGAGAAAGGATACTTCGCAATCATAAGAGAAGATATCACCGAGCGTAAGAAACTTGAAGAGGAAGTTAGTAGTGTTGCAAAGTTTCCTTCTGAGAATCCTTATCCTGTTCTCCGAATAGGGAATGATGGCATCATTCTCTATAGCAATAATGCTTGCAAATCACTACTGGGTTCATCATTCTGCTCAATTGGACAGCTTGCTCCTGAGAACTGGCGACAGATAGTCACGGATGTTCTAGATTCAGGCAAGATGAAAGAGACCGAGGAGACTCTTGAAGACAAGATGTTTTCATACTCCTTTAATCCAGTAGTCGAATCTGGTTACGTCAACATCTACGGATCAGACATCACCGAACGCAAGAGGCTGGAAGCAAAGAATAAGGAGTATACCACGCAATTGGAGGAGCTGGTTGAGGACCGAACGGAAGAGCTTAAGCTAAGCTATAACAAGCTTAACGAGATTCTAGAGAGCCTACAAGAGGGCTTCTATGTTCTTGATAAGAACTGGGATTTTGTCTACGCTAACAAACAAATTACTTCTGCAGTTGGTATGGAGCCTAAGGATTGGATTGGGCAAAACCTTTGGAAGATGTTTCCAAACTATGTTGGAACAGAGATTGAGGAGAACTATCGTGCGACAATGGAGAAAAGAG
>JAUPKU010000028.1 GCA_030837285.1 Thermoproteota archaeon
TATAAGCCAGTCCCATTCAATGCTATTGACCCAGTCAATAAGTCTCTGAAGCATATACTCTGGAAGCCAAGTCATTCTCTTACAGGCTTCTTTGACTTCTTCCTTGAAAGGTCTGATCTTAATGAAGAACTGTGTCTTAACTAGGAATTCCACTGGTGTCATGCAGTCAGATCGCTCAGTATGGCATAGGACTTTGTGTGAGATCTCTTCTTCTTTAGATATCAATCCAGTTTCTTTTAAGTCGGACACGACGGCCTTTCTAGCCTCGATAATCTTCAGTCTTGTATATTTTCCTGAGTTAATGAGTCTGCCTCGCTCATCTATAGCCTCAATTATTGGTAAATCATACTTCTGTTGCCATTTTATATCCTGCTCATCACCGAAAGTGCATATCATAACAATGCCTGTTCCGAATTCCTTATCTACTTGAGGATCTGCGAGGATGGGCACGGCCTTGTTAAAGAGGGGGGTCTCTGCCCTTTTTCCTATCATATGCTTATATCTTTCATCTTCCGGATGAACAGCCAAAGCTTGACATGCTGAGAGAAGTTCTGGTCTTGTTGTGGCAATCTCAATATAACCACCATTGTATGAAAACCTAATGTAATAGAGGCTACCTTGCTGATCGACGTAACCCAATTCAGCTTGGGCTAGAGCAGTTTCACAATTAGGGCACCAATGAACTGGGAACGCATTTCTATAAATCAGATCTTTCTCGTGAAAGTCAAGGAGTGTCTGCTGAACATTTCGCCAATAGGATGAGTCCATTGTTCGATATTCAAATTGCTCCCAGTCAGGCCTGTAGCCTAATTTGATCATTGTCTTTTTCATACTCTCAATCATCTGCAAAGTCCATTCAACGCACTTCTCTCTGAAGAGATCTCTATTCTCCTTTGGGATTCTCCATTTCTTCTGGACTTTTAATTCAGTCGGTAATCCTTGGCAATCCCATCCCTGAGGGAGTAGAACGTTGTAGCCTCGCATCCTTTTGTAACGAGCCAGCGTGTCATTGATAATGTTCCAGTATGCGTGTCCAATATGCAATTCTCCGGAAGTGAATGGAGGCGGGGTGTCAATTACAAAGACAGGTTTCTTCTTATCATTCTTGTCAAATCTGTAAGTTGACTCGTAAACATTTCTTTCTAGCCAGAAGCTTTGCCAATGTGATTCCACTGTCTGTGGTTTGTACTGTTTGGGTAAAGTCTTCTCTTCATCTTGATTATTTATCTGGGTACTCACTCTTATCCGACCATTGCAAGTTGAATCGTCATTCCTAAATTTAAGAATCTCGATTAATGAATTTCCAAGTTACGTTTAATCAACTATCGGCTTTCTCTTTTCAAGTATTTCTCATAGAATAGAAGATTTCTTTACTATTCATTGTTACTCTCATACCATCGAATGCAGCTTTCACTGGAATTCCAGTCTTTTCCTCTACGCTCTTTGCCTGTTTTTCAGGGTTATTCATTAGCATCTTTAGTCCAAAATGCGTGAATATTGCTGCTTCTGGTTTTACAAGTTTTATTATCTCTATGGCATCATCGGTAGTCATATGTCCTTGCCAGGGTGATCCGCTTGGTCTCATAACACAGAGGATAAGAAGTCTAACTCCTTCATAGTAATCCTCCATTTCATGGAAGAACTCCGTGTCGGAAGTGTATCCAATTATTCCAGCTTCTGGTACGTTAAAACAGTAGCCCACAGCTTCAGGGTCACTATGAAGAGCCCGTGTTGTCCTAACTTTCAATTCTCCAATATCAAATGAATCTCCAGGTTTTGCTTCAATTACTCTTCCAATGATTCTCTGATGATATTTTGAGATTGATGCTTCGCATGCATCATTTCCAAACAAGACACTGTGAGATGCAACAAGGGTTCCCTTCTTCCTTGTTGTTCCCTCAGTCATAGCCTCAATAAAGGTTTCAGCATCTCCGTAATGATCTGGATGACTGTGTGAAACAAGCAGAACATTGACTTTCCGAGGATCAAGCTTCGCGTCAACAGAGCGCACAATAGCGCCTGGCCCGGGATCCAAGTGTGCCTGAAACTTATCTAAGATGAATCTGATACCTCCAGTCCAACGCCTTTGACTGAATGTGACGAAAGCGACCACCACCGGTCCCTAGGAATACTATTTCTACCACGATCTCACCTACCCAACAATTCAGGATAAAAGCTGGACTCACCTAGCATACATACTACTAGAGTCATATTACTAAAAAGGTTTTGGCAGTCATAGCCCCTTGTCATCCACGATATTCGTAGTTCCTCATTGCAGCGCGTGCTGCTCGTAGTATTCTCGGATTGTCGATTGATTAATACTTCCCTGTAAGCTTGGCAGCTTTTCTGGTTTCTCCGCCTATTTCAATGATTTGTAGATGAGTTTAGAACCGTGACAGTATCTTCTTTGAGAATGCTTGGATGTTATTGAGACTGGGAGCCTGAGGGTGATTAGACCTACGCCTCTCTTCTTGTACTCTTCGATGTCGTTGACTAGTTTTTCTAGGGCCTTTGTCTCCTTTAAGTCCGGCATGTTCATTGATGTGGCTTTTCTAATTTTAGTGTAGTCTCTTCCTACTGTTTTGCAGTGCTGTTTAAGGATAGCGAGTTTGTGTTCGAATGCGTCTACGTTAGCGGCATTTATGTGGCTTATGTCAGTGTGCCTAGCGGTTATTTTAAGAGTTACTTTTTCTCCAGTCCCACCCACCATGATTGATAGGTTTCTGAAAGGGTTGTGGAGAGTTGAGTACGTTGTTGACGTCATATATCTTGTCGTAGTAGATTGTGTGTTCGTTGGAGAACATTGATTTGCAGATTTCTATGGTTTTCGCCCAGTCCTTGACACTTGTGAAAAAGGGCCGATTTTGAGGTCCTGAAGCAGCATAAGAAAAAATCCGCGCGCGCTTAGACCTCATATAGACAACGTCCGCGTCTTATTGGGGTATTAGGACTGCCGTGTGTATTTGTTGTTTCTCTATCATCTCATAGGTTTTAACTATGTCCATCAACGGCATGATTGTCATGATCTTCTCAAGGGGGATTCTCTTCTTCAGGATGTGCTGAACCGCGTGAGCCCTTCTCTCAATGTGCCTGTTAGGTGGCAGTCCAGGTCCCTCGGATCCTACGAGGATCTTCTCCGTATAATGAATATCGTTGGGATCAAACTGCATTATCGTACCCGGAGGCGCTCCTCCAAATATGACTATCCTCGCCGAGTTTCTCGTCACATCTATCGCCTGCTTAATAACAACTGGATTTCCCAACGTGGATACGGCGCAATCAGCCATGCTCCCCCCAGTGATCTTACGTACGGCTTCGACAGGATTCTCCTTGGCTGGATTGATGACGTAATCTGCTCCGAATTCCTTAGCAACCTCCAGCCTAGACTCATTGATATCCGAAACGATGACCGTTGCTCCAGTCCACTTCGCCACATTAGTCTGCATCAGGCCCATGCTTCCAGCGCCCGCGATTAGTATTGTGTCTCCGAACTTGCATTGCGCTTGGTCAAGTATACTGTGCATGTTCTCGGATAGTGGAAGTATGAAAGTGCCCACCTCGTATGGGATGCTGTCTGGGAGTTCCACTAAGCGGAAGTTGTTTGCCTCAAAGAAGTGCTGATCTATCTTAGCGTACTCGGCGTTTCCCGCCATTCCCAGGCCTAGGCAACGCATTCCCTTCTTTATGTTAGGTACCTCCGCGCCTACTTCCACAACGTCTCCAGTCCATTCGTGGCAGAGGTTCATAGGTAGGCTTCTTACACTATGGTCTTTTAATCCGAGTCGGTACTTTCTGATGTCCGTTGGACAAACTTTCGCAGCTCGGACCTTCATCAGAATATCTTTAGGCCCTACGGTAGGTATTGGTATGTCTACTATCCTTAGGTCGTCTTTTTCATATAGTAAAGCTGCTTTCATTGCTAAACACCATCTTCTTAGTTATTGTTACCAACTAATTAGCGTTCTCAAATGATATTAAAAAGACTATCTGAAATAGTGTGGATAGCGCGTGCTAAATGCAAGTGGACCGGAGGGGATTTGAACCCCTGACATCCGCCGTGCGAGGGCGGCGTTCATACCACTGAACTACCGGCCCGCTGGTGTTATCTCCTGTAAACTTCCTTATCTTTTTTCCTATCAATCAATCGCCATCGCACGTGCAAGGTAAACGTCTTAATAAAAATAGTGTGAATGTAATATTACAGCAACAGCCCATATTTCATACGATTTTTCTAAAGGATTTTCTTTTTATCAAACCTTTCACAACCTATATCTCTGAAATATCGCATGTGCGATAATGTAGAAGACAGTAAAATATTTGATAATCAAAGAAATAAATGGTTGTCCAAATAAATGCACATAAAAAAGAATTTCTATTCCAAGGTTTTCAGTAAAATGCCCTTGTTGTGGTGACACGAATAATCTAACACTCAGCTTTCCCTAAAATCAATAGATAATTTATGAATCAATTTTTTCTTTCATTTTTGAAGTTTAGCGTATGAAATATCTTCTAATCCAGTAGACCGCTATCGTAAGGATAATGATTATAGTAATAGTGAGTATCTGCCAATTCTGATATAAGCTTCCAATCCAAGATCCAAGCTGTTCTTCAACGAGAGAATCTTCGAATAACATGTATAGCTGGCTTCTGGAAACGTTTTCTTTCTCAGCTCTTCCTTCCCCCGCCCAATCTGTCTTTGTGATGTCCATTATCTGGGCGGAAGTTGAGCGATAGATCCAAGCTGACTTTACAACTGCAAGAGGATCAATCTTCTTCCAACCTAAGGTCATGTCGAAAGGGAGCCAGCCCCAAGGTGAAACATAGACCATCGCCCAACCATGATATCCCACGTGAATTGTGGAATAAGTGACATGTCCATTCCAAAATGTTTCTTTTTCTTGGGTAGACTTCTCAAGTAAACCAACTTGGAGATAAGCTGGTATTCCGACTATTCTGCAAAGGGTTATAAGTAGATTAGCTTGATCGTCACAGTCACCCTGTCTGAGGTCAAAAGTCTCGGTGGGATACAGAGGGACATCAGAGCTCTTCGCTAAAATATTATTTCCAATCCAATCCGTAAAAGAAGTCACGATTTCTAAGATGTTTGTTTTGTCGCCTTTAATTTCATAAGCTAAATCTTTCAAAGTATGATTATCAGTCAGCCAGCTCCCAGCCTTTCCAGTATAATTCTGAAATTCAGATGAAATATTCTGGAGAGGTCCTGACGCAGAAAGACTAAGTGAAGGAGGACTTCTCTGTTTGGTAACAATCTTGAGTGAGACTTTCATGCTCAAATTTTCTCCGCTTGACATTGATGGCGTAGATAGCATGATTACGAGATTGCCATCAAAGTCTCTATCTATCTTAAATGAATGACTGGAATTCAGCAAGTATACTGTCTGCCAACTTGTGTTCATAAAAAGGTTGAAGAGTCGATACTCCTCGCCTAGTGACAAGCTGCTGTTATAACGATTTATATAGACTACAGATGAAGAGAAAATGTAGGTTCTCGCGGCCTCACCAGAATTAGCAATGGAAACCGGAAAGTTAAGAAAACCGAGAGGTAAGATGATTAGAATAATCATACTTACAAGGATTGTTTTCTTCACTTCAAAATTCGCCTTAATCCTTCGTCTTTGACGTCAACAGCGCACCCTAGATTAAATGTTATCCTTTTCATCTGAAGAGCTTAACTTACTCTTGTGAAGGTGAACTCCACCTTTATTTCTGAATGGGAAATTTGTACAAGTAGATTTCAAATGTATTTGGATAGAGGTGAATGTCTCAGTAATTCACCCAAGATTAGGATTCTAGGTGCTGAATTGTGGCTGTTTTTCTCCAAAGAGTCAACAAGAGCCAGAGCTGTCTCCATTC
This sequence comes from Thermoproteota archaeon, assembly GCA_030837285.1. Lineage (GTDB taxonomy): Archaea > Thermoproteota > Bathyarchaeia > RBG-16-48-13 > JAUPKU01. Next base: position 5,875 of record JAUPKU010000028.1, read on the forward strand.
GAGTGATTACTGGTATAAGGAACTCAACAGCGGTTCTTCTAATAGCATACTCGTCATCAAGGCTCTCTCTCCTTGCGGGTATGGGGCTGTTGATAACAAGTCCAATTCTTCTATTCATGAGGTAGTCTAAGATGTCCTCGCCAGGTCCAGCTTCATGGACCTTTCTGAAGATTGTTATGTCATCTATTCCAGCGCTTTCAATGGCTTCAGCAGTTCCTCTAGTAGCGAAGACATCATACTTCATCTGCTCTAGTTTTCTAGCAATTTCAATAGCATAGTCTCTATCTTCCTCTCTAACCGTGATTAAGACTGGTTTGTCAGGTTTAGGAATGTTGAGATTTGAGGCGGTCAAGGCTTTAATGTAAGCACCCGCAAAATCATAATCAGCGCAGGCTACTTCTCCTGTGGAAGACATCTCCACACCCAATATTGGGTCTGATCCTCGGAGTCGCATAAAAGAAAACGTTGGAGCTTTAACCATAACATGTCTGACTAAAGGTGTCTCTAGAAGAGTGAGTTCCTTCAGTTTTTTCCCAAGCATAATCTTAGCCCCAAGCCAGATTAAAGGCACTCCCGTAGCCTTACTAGTGTATGGGGCACTTCTGCTTGCCCTTAGGTTGCATTCAATAATGAAGAGTAAGTCTCCTTTTACAAGAAATTGGATGTTGAATGGCCCTTTAATATTTAATGCTTTAGCTACTCGTTCAGTATAATCTCTAATTTTCTCACTTATGGTATTGGTTAGTGTCTGAGGTGGGATGACCATAGAGGCATCTCCACTATGGGTTCCGGCTAGTTCAATATGCTCGATAATTGCTCCGATTAAAACGTCTTCTCCATCGCTAACAGCGTCCACTTCTACCTCTTTGGCGTTAGAAATGAACTTGCTAACGACTATAGGATAATCTGGCGAAACCCGCGTTGCTAATCCAACAAAATCTATGAGCTCCTCCTCATCTTTAGCCACTCTCATAGCAGCACCTGACAAGACATAGGAAGGACGTACCAAGATGGGATAACCATACTTAGCTCCAAAGGTCTTCAAGTCCTCCAATGAAGTGAGACTACTCCATGTTGGTTGTGAAATGCCAAGATCATCTAAGAGACCGCTAAATTTCGAGCGATCCTCCGCCCTGTCGATGCTCTCAGCAGAGGTACCAAGTATATTGACCCCTTGTTTTGCAAGTTGTATAGCCAAATTATTAGGCGTCTGTCCACCAACACTCACTACAACTCCGAGAGGCTTCTCCTTCTCAACGAGGTCCAACACTCTCTCCAATGTGATCTCTTCAAAGTAGAGTTTATCCGACATATCATAGTCAGTGGAGACCGTCTCAGGATTATTGTTAACCACTATAACTTCGTCTATTCCTTCTTCCTTCATCGACCAGACTGTATGCATCGTGCAATAGTCAAATTCTACGCTACTTCCAATCCTGATACAACCGGAACCAAGTACAATTACTTTCTTGTTTTCATCTTTGAAGCTGACATCATCTTCTTCATCTCCATATGTAAGGTAACTGTAATTAGTCTTAGAAGCCCACTCGGCAGCCATTGTATCAACAATCTTAAAACTAGGTCTTACTCCGATTTTTTTCCTTAATTCCCTAATAGTAAGTTCGTCGGTCTTGAAGTATTTTGCAATTTGCTTATCGGAGAACCCGAGTCTCTTAGCCTCTTTGATATTATTCGTTAGAATTTTTTCATCAGATTTTAGTGAGAGTATTGACAGTTTCTTTTCTATATCGATTAGATTCATGATCTTGAAGAGGAACCACTTGTCAATACCTGTTAACTCGTGAATTTCATCTATTGACATTCCCTGCTTAATTGCCTTGGGAATTTTGAAGAGTCTTTCGTCAGTTGGATGAGTTAGAGAGTCTCTTAGTCGATCTAGTGACTCATATTGATCTTCTTCCGGATTTCCAATTAGCCCGATCTTCCCAATATCTAATCCCCTAACAGCCTTCTGAATAGCCTCTTCAAAGCTTCTTGCTATGGACATGGTCTCTCCCACAGACTTCATCATTGACCCAATATGTCTGTCAACAGGTCCGGGGAACTTCTGGAAATCCCATCGGGGCATCTTCATGACAATATAATCTAGGGAAGGTTCAAAGCAAGCTGAAGTTATTCCAGTCACTTTGTTGGTTAGTTCAGGAAGATTATATCCCAATGCCAGTTTAGTAGCAACATACGCTAGAGGATAACCCGTAGCCTTTGAGGCTAGCGCGCTTGATCTAGACATTCTAGGATTAACCTCAATAGCGACATATTTCTCACTCTTCGGATCAAGGCCAAACTGAATATTACATTCGCCAATGATGCCAATCGTTCTAATTACTCGAATAGATGCGTCCCTAAGGATTTGGTATTCTCTATTCGTTAACGTCTGAGTTGGCGAGACAACTATCTTATCTCCCGTGTGTATACCTAATGGGTCAAAGCCCTCTAAAGTTGCGATAATGATAGTATTATTCGAATAATCGCGCATAACTTCATATTCTATCTCTTTCCAGTGTTGTAGATACTGTTCAATTAGGACTTGGCGTTCCATACTCCATTCCATCGCGCGCTCAACAACCTGTTTCAATTGCACATCATTGTATGCGATGCCAGAGCCTCCTCCTCCGAGCATATAGGCAGTTCGAACGATTATTGGGTAACCAACATCCTTAGCTATTCTTAATGAATCCTCAACGCTGTAGGCTGCATTGCTCTTTGGAATAGGGACGTTAGCTTCCTCCATGGCCCTCTTGAACAAGAGCCGATCCTCAGTTACATCAATCGCCCTTATTGAGCTACCCAGTACCTTGATTCTGTTTCTCTCGTATACTCCTTTTCTGGCAAGTTGAACGCCTACGTTAATAGCGGTCTGTCCACCAAAGCCTAGGAGGATTCCATCTGGCTTCTCCTTCTCAATTATCTCCTCGATTATGTCGGGTGTACAAGGCTCGAGATAGACTTTATCTGCCATCCTAATACTGGTTTGAATCGTGGCAACGTTTGGGTTGACTAGGACTGTTTCTATTCCCTCCTCGCGTAGAGCTTTCAAACACTGAGAGCCACTGTAGTCGAATTCAGCAGCTTGAGCAATGACTATACCGCCGCTACCTATGACTAGGGCTTTCTTGATGTCTGTGAATTTAGGCATGTGGAAAGCCTCCATTCTTGTTAAGTTTATTCAAAAATTGGTCGAAGAGAAAATTTGTATCATGTGGACCTGGGGAAGACTCAGGATGGAACTGAACTGCCATCAACGGAAGACTCCGATGTACTATTCCTTCAACAGTTTTGTCATTCGCGTTGATCAGAGTTATATTGAATCCAATTCTCTTAGTAGATTCCTCGTCCACTGCGTAACCATGGTTCTGACTCGTGATGTAACATCTTCCAGTTTCTAAATCTATACAAGGGTGATTCTGTCCTCTATGCCCAAACTTCAGTTTGTAAGTGTCACCACCTAATGATAGTGCTAGAATTTGACATCCAAGACAGATTCCAAAAATTGGAACTTTCTCGTCAACTATCTGACGTGTCGTTTGAATAACTTCACTATACATCTTAGGGTCTCCGGGGCCATTTGATAAAACTACTCCCAACGGATTCATATCTATTATTTGACTAGCGGAAGTCTTAGGAGGAACTTGAATTACATTAAATCCTCTACTCATAATATTCTTGATAATACTCGACTTGACTCCACAATCTATTAAAACAATATTTTTTTCGCTCCCAATATCGAACCTCTTTACCTTATCAGTAGCAACTTCGTATGCTAATTCTCTTTTATTAGGGTCCAGAATGTTCTTAACCTCGTCCTTCAACTTACTAATGTTAGGCTCATTTTCCTTCTCATATGTCCATAGTATTCCTAACATAGTTCCGCTTATTCGGATTTTCTTCGTTAGCATACGTGTATCTACGCCTTCAATGCCAGGCACTCCACTTTCTTCTAGCCAGTCATCAAGTGTTATTATGGATGACCAATGGTTGGGTTGTCTGCATAATTCGTGAATAATATAACCCTCAATTTGGGGATGGTCGGACTCAAAGTGATCGGGAAAAACACCATAATTTCCTACTAACGGATATGTCTGCATCAGGATTTGTCCCTTATATGAAGGGTCAGTTATAGATTCAGGGTAACCAACCATACCTGTATTAAAAACTACTTCGCCACAAATTTTTTTTAAAGCTCCGAAGCCTGCGCCCCTGACTAGTGTACCATCCTCTAAAACTAGTATTGCTTCCTTGCTAGTAGTTCTCGTCGTGAGTCTTATGGTCAGAAAAACCCTGTCCAAGCCTCATGCTTTTCCTAAATTTAAAGTTTATGGATTCTTTTCCTACTAACTTCCTTTCGCTCTGATAAAAAAAGAATTGAAAAATTAACTTTTCTCTGGCGATTAATGTCAAGTGAGATATCAACATAGGTGACATTTAAATCTAAAAGCCAGGGAAACCATGTTGAAAGAGTATTTTTACAAATACTTTTAGCGTGCGCTGGCAGAATTGAAGCCTCTAGGAACTAGCATCATTGGGCTAAATAATTTAGATAATAAGGTGAGACTTTGAACACAAAATTGGTTGAGAGAATGTTGGATCTGCCAAAGGAGCGCAGTTACGGCTTTTCTCTTTCCCAGGTTGTTCAATCTTTAGCGGAGAAGTACCAGGTTAGCGAGAAGCTGATATATTATGATTGGCGGACTCGCGAAAAGTGGATGGAGGGCGTACTAGGTATCCCTGATAGTAAGGCCTTCCTCCGCGATCTATTGGCTAATCATAAGGAGATTTACCGCTTGGCTTCTAGGGAGTACTTAAGCGCGGATAACAGCGCGCCTAAGATCGGGGCCCTCGGTTACTGCGTGACTTGAATATGGACTTTCATGAGATGATTGTAACTAAAGGACTGTATGAGCTCGTTGCAAAGTAGGAGGGAAGTGAAAGAGAATAAGTAATTTGAAAATAGATCAGCCGAGGAAGTACATTGAGAAGTTGGAATTTCAGGAGCCAGAACCAGATGATGACAAGCTCAAGCTTGACTTTAACCTGGACTTCACCGAGGAAGAACAAACCCTTCTTTTGAATGCTGAAGAGTTCTATCATAAAGCTATTGAAGAAGCCAGTAGAGTTCCTCATGCTTTATTGGATCCGCATGACCTTGTAGAACAAGACTTGATATTTCCTAACAATGGAGAAACGCGATGTAGTCCGTGATGCTGCTAGACTTTCTAGAGAGGAAGACGACGGAGAAAGAGGATCTAAGCACGCGTAAAGAGGTCTATCACGATACATGAATCGATTGATCTATTAACAAGTCTTGTGTCCATCTAAACCCTACTTGTTTATTAGAGGACTTTTTTTATGCCAAGTTTCTCGCAGTTCAGCAGACATTACCATCGCCGATGCGCCTTAAAGATGTGTACCTTTAATGAAGCACATCGCAGCCAATATGACGACTGAAGCCTACTGGGTGGAAACTTTGATTGAAGCTAATGCAGAGGGCAAAGCAGTCAAAATACTCTGTCGATATGATGCGACTAGCCTTGAAGCGATCCAAGCAGCCGTAGCAAAGTTGTGCCCCGAACTACCAGTAGAAGCAATTTATCCATTGATGAAATTTGAATCGGGAAATTTCAGGTAACACAAGCACCTGAGCCAACAATTTTCCCCTTTTTTTAACTAAAATTTTATCTAGCCAGTTCAGAAATTTTTCAGGTCTAATTTCTGCCTTGAATCAGTTATTTTTTTGATTAATATTTAATCCAAACCCAAAACCTAAAAAACATACAAACCTGTTATTTAGAGCGCCTTAAGCAACTAGCGCGCGTGGGTAGGCTTTCAATGAACTGCGGGACAAAAAATTTAATAAAATAAGAATTAAAAATATAATGGAGGATCCTTTTATGAGAGTAGTCACGATCATCGGTTCTGGAATGATGGGCAGCGCCCTGACCGTTCCACTGAGATACAACGGGCATGAGGTGCGCCTTGTCGGGACGCCGCTGGACAGGGAGTTGATTGCCGGGCTGAAGGAGAACAGCTTCCATAAAACACTAAAACGGTGGCTCCCAGAGGGAGTGAGGTATGAGTATTTTGAAAACGCAGAGAAGGCGATCTCTGGAGCGGACGTTATCGTCAGCGCGGTCAGCAGCTTCGGGCTAGACTGGTTTCGGAGTACGGTAATCCCTATGCTTCAGGAGGATATCCCAGTGATCTCTGTTACGAAGGGCATGGTCGACATGCCGGACGGAACACTGGTGTCGTATCCGGAAATCTACGAACAGAGCACACAGAAAAAAATCTCCTTCAACGCCATCGGAGGCCCCTGCACCAGCTACGAGCTGGCTGACCGGGATCCATCTCATGTAACGTTCTGCGGTAGGGATATCAGAACCCTGCGCAATCTGAAGGCCATCTTCGAGACGCCTTTCTACTGCATTAGCCTTTCCACTGACGTGCGAGGCGTGGAGTGTGCCGTCGCCATGAAAAACGCGTACGCCCTCGGTGTGACGCTGGCCATCGGCCTGTCCTACGCCAAAGAGGGCAGAGAGATTGAGCATTACAACTCCCAGGCTGCGCTGTTCGGGCAGAGCGTGAAGGAGATGACAGAGCTCCTGGAGCTCTGCGGAGGCGGCGCAGACAATCTGTACCTTGGTGTCGGGGATCTGTACGTAACCGTGTTCGGCGGAAGAACGAGAAAGATCGGGACGCTGCTGGGTACGGGGATGGAGTTCGACAAGGCAATGGAGGCCCTTACAGGCGTTACGCTGGAATCGGTGGTGATCGCCGGGCGTACTGTGAAAGCGGTTAAAGCTCTCGCAGTGCGGGGCGTGGCGAAAACGAGCGATTTCCCGCTGCTGATGCACATAGGGGAGCTGATCAACCGGGAAAAGACCGTGGATATCCCGTGGAAGGCATTCGAAAGCGAAAAATACTAAAAAATCCTGCCTGGAAGAAATTTTCCTTCGCACGCGAAAAGGGTTTGAAAGCACTCCAGAAATATATTAATGAGAATCCGAATGTCACTTGGCTAATAACGGATAAGTTTACTTTGACTATAGGCTTCAAGAAAACCTAGGAAATGATAAAGAGCACATGCTTTTCGTGGGGCGCGAGCGAACTGAAGTCACATATGCATGTTTGTTGGGGTTTACGGATTATTTACTCAATTTACGGATTGTTCGGGGACAAGCTTTTCGGTGTCGAGTCATCCTTAAACAACTTGAAGAGCATTCTGGAGAAATAGATGCTCCCTAGAACAGTAACTTGCTGAGCGCGTGCTTTGACTTTCCAGCTACGCCTCGAGAGCACTTCAGATTGATGTTTTAGCAAGCATACTCTGTTGTTATAAATTGACAATTACAACAACTTAAGAATAGGATGTCACTAATTTTTTCTATAGTGCATACTTAAAAAAAGGAGAAGAATATGAAAAGTTATATCGAAATTTACGGACCACCTGTTCTCAAGGCCATAAAAGCTCTAGAAAAAATCGCTATAGATATGCCCGAGGTCTGCATATGGGACACAGTAATCGAATCCACAATACCTGCTTCTGACTATTACGACGCCGCGACCGAAGAAGCCTATTTTGTCGCTAACGTGATGGTCGAAATTCCTAAGGAACGTTGTGGAAAAATTATCAGTAAGTCAGGGGAAAAGGTAGGAGAATACGACTTTTACTTTGAGTGGTTTAAAAACCCCAAAAAGGGAGAGCTGAACAAACTAATAGAAAAAGTCGATACTGCATTAGAGCCACTAGGATGCAAGTATAGGATAATAACTAAGTAAAGCGCACGCTATTGTCATCATAATACAATTTCAATTCTTTCGTAATTGCCTTAGGAATATCTAATTTCCCTATTGCTTCATATCTCTCAATAATCGCGCGCTTTCAAATTGCGTCCAACCACTAGTGCTTATTTGGTCACTACCTCTAGTGTGCATATAGCTGTTGTAGCTGGTGTAGGAGTTATATGAGATGTAGGTTAGACCTGTACCACCTATACATACCTATACCTACAACATGTACTATACCATAATATACCACCGCTCCCACCCCTTACATGTTAACATCGATAACATAGTTAACATAGCTAGCAACGCTAACTGAAGCTAATTTTGATTAGATGTAAAGAATCCAAATTAAGTCAAAATCATTTCGAACAGCCTAAGAAGCCCAAGCATGACGAGGAGCAAAGCGAAGCCACCCCGTCATGTGGTTGGTTGGGTTAAAATTTAATCCCAAACCCAAAGGGTATAAGAAGCTGAAATGAATCATAGAATAATGGGATGAGAAAATGAAAAGAACTAGGTTGAAAAGACTGAAGAAGAAGAATACAAAGACGACCCCTCAACAAAGAAAAAATATCAAAGGCAAATAATCTTCTTCTGAATAATCTTTCCTTAAAAAATGAGCATGCTTATTCCCCTATTTTTCATAAAAAATTAGAATAATGTTTGCATAAATCTTAACTGATTACTTTAAAAAAGGAAATTGGGAAACGGACAACAAGTAGGGTTGTACATGTCTTCCCTACTAAAATTCTCTTCTACCAGATGAGAATCTCTGTTGTCTGTTCCCCTTTAATTCTAAAAAGGACGATGACTCTCCTCTAACAATAAGTCTGTATTCTCTAAATCTCTTATAAGCGCGGATTAACTATACGTTTCGCATGACTTTTGAAGTGTTTGAATCTGCCTCTGGAAGAGCGTTTACGGCTAAGGTGGGAAGCAGAGTCTACCTTGTGAAGGTGAGTGCGGAGAAAGATACGAACGTAGGTGACATATACTTAGCATTGGAAAAAGTGGGAATCAAGGCTTCTGTCCAGTTTCTAGAGTATAGAAAGACGCTTTATGTCAAACCCGCCTTTTGAAAGTCTTATTAGGCTAGGTTTTTGTTTAAAAAATAACATATATTTTACCTTTAACACTTAAAATGAAGTCTAAAAAAAGGAAGAGGAATTAGTTTTTGGTTTTTATTCTTTTTTTCTAAAGCATTTCTTGTACTTCTTGCTTTCTTCCGTACTATCTATCAATTTCCATTCGTTAATATAATATCGTAGTGTTGCTACGGCCTCTGGTTTCAGTCTAAATTTCTAGAGGGCTTCAAAAACTTGGCACTTCGTATGCTGTGTACGATGTATGTTCTGAGCGTATATTGCCAGTCCACAGCATCTTTTTTCCGTACTTCTTGTATAAGCTGTCTATCTTCTTGGTATATTGTTCATAGACTTTCCTTGATTCTTCATTGAAAAGAGGGCAGTCTTCAGTCTTGTTTTTTATTCCTTAAAAATATAAGCATACTCTAATTTTCACCTCCTCTCTCTTTTATTGCGCATAGGTTCCAAAAAATGAGGAAATAGCTTCAGGGTTTATTGTATGCTAGCGAGGATCCAATCGACTTCGCGAGCGTATGGCCTCAAAACCGAAAACTTTACATTGCTTACTAATCGATTAAAGTTAACAATACGTTTCTGTTGTTCTTCGTCAGCCATCCGCTTGGCATAATCCTCGTGACAATCGAACTCACGGATACCAAACATTGTACTTGTTCCATCAGTCCATGTAGTTTGTTCAATGTTGTACTTTTTTTACATCTCAACAGAGAACCTATCTCGCTTGCTCTTTTCAAAATAATCATGTATCGCCTTTCTTTCTTCGAAGCTCTTGGGTGAATCATAAGTGTGCAAAACAAGAACTTTCATAACCTAATTTCACCTCCTATCTCTTTCTCGATTGATCTGCTTTCAACCTGTTGGCGGGTCTACATCTCGCCGAAGCTCTTACCTTCTTTATGATTTCAGATGCTTGTTCGGCGAGAACGAGGGGGATGACTTCGTAGGACATGTATTGTCGAACTTTCATGCAGTATTCAAGGACCTCTATTTCAGAACTATCGCTTTTCCCGTATCCTTCACAGCCACTAACAAGTCTTCCCAAAAACTTAATCTTTCCAGCATCTTGCATGGCTTTGGCAATCTCGCCGATCTTATCAAGGGCTTTCCTCCGTTCCTCTATTGGCAAGGACCAGTATTGTTGCGTCAGCTTCTATTTGATGAGCCATCTAGTCATTTTCTAATCCTCCATTATCTCTTGGTACTTCTATGGCGCCCCACCTAGGCGCCTCTGAGGGATTATCTATTTTTCCACCAATACAGGCTAACTAGAAGAAGAGACGTTCATATAACGCAGACAAAGCTTCACAAACAAATAGGGCTTTAGACTGCAATCAGTACTGAAAAAGTGTGACATACTCGATGCCTCACCAGCACCGCTGACCCTCAAAACAAAATGTCCTTTAGACACTATAAGATTAA
>JAUPKU010000259.1 GCA_030837285.1 Thermoproteota archaeon
AAGCGAGCCCCTAACCCTTTCAGGATTTCCTACTTTGGAAAGAATTCCCAGCCTCAAGGCTTACAGATGCAAAAAATGTGGAATAATATCTATAGACTCCAAGTCACAGGATTTCGGAATCATGTGATCCTAGATGATAGAATTCAAAGAGAGGTTACTAATTATCTTCTATTCCATACCGGAATTATTAATCCATTTTTATAAAAAAATCGGAAATGAATGAAAAACCCTTAGATAACTCCTTCCAATCCTTTGAAGCAGTGTACAAGACATCAACTCCATATATGCAATACTCAACTCTGATCGCTTCTAAGACTTCCTTTTTCGATGTCTCATTCTTTATAGCAGTTTGTGCTAGAGCTCTGACACCACCTTCAGATACAAGTTTTGTGTCCAACTCCATGTCTATCAAGGCTTACGTTTTGATGGGGTAAAGCTCCTTCAGAGAAGGCTAGTTCATAGACTCTTTTTCTTGTCTCTGCAAGATTTGTGTCATTCTTCTCTAAAATTTCTTAGGGGGATTTTGCTATTCTTGTCATCTTAACTCAATGATTTAAAAACGAATTTTTAATAAGTCTTTGTCAACCTAACAACTATGATTCTTTGTATTTCATATATATAAATTCATGAATTCTTCAAATGTGGTAGCTGAATTAAATGGAAAAGAAAACTATCGGTGCGATAACTCTGATTATCGTATTTCTAGTAGTATTCGCGATGTGGGTCAGAGTGGTTACCTCGGATGGAACCCAAAACCCTCTCCCTCAAGCTAAAGTCGAATTTAAGAATTCCACAAGCAGCATCCTTAACATTACCTGTGAGATCGCCTCAACTCCAAGCCAACAAGAACGAGGCTTAATGAATAGAACGGACTTACCAGATGACAGAGGCATGCTCTTCGTCTTCGCAGCTCCTGAGAAAGCAACCTTCTGGATGAAGAACACACTCATACCACTTGATATCATATTCATCAACGACAGTAAGGTGGTACTTAATATTGCTGAGGCCAAGATTGAAACAGGGGTTCCTGATAGCATGCTAACAAGATACTATAGTGATGGCTTAACTAAATGGGTGGTCGAAATCAATGAAGGTTTAAGCTCTAAATACGGGATATCTGCTGGAACACAAGTTTCAATAGAATATCTTACATGATACTTAATATAAAATATGAATGAGACATTTTTAGTAAATTAACACACCCCTTTATTTATTTGTAAACAACAAATAGACGCGGAAGTAGATGCAAATAGTAGATTCGCCTTGACCCAGTGGCTAGAAAACCTGGAAGAAAAGTACAAAGAAAAAATGTCGTCTACACTTCCTCAAGAACACTAATGATGAATTAAGTTTTTATCTCCAGAATTTGCAAGTGGCTTAATACATAATTGTCAAAGTCTGTTTAAGGAAGAATTATTATGATTGTCACTTTTATGAAAGTTTCATTAATTGATTGACTTCTCATTAGAAATAGTCAAAAATTAATAATAGTCTACAAGATAATTCCGAATGGCTAATCATGTATGATCATGAGCGAGCGCTAAAATAGTACTAATAGATGAATTGGGATTATCGAAATAATAACAATCATTCTTGAATTGAAAGATAATCTTTCATAATTGATTATCATTGATATTTTGCTTGTTGAATCAATGGAAAGTGTTATTTGGAGGGTCAAAACACTAGTTCATATGGGGATATTTGTATGAAAGCGGTTGTACACAAAATAGATGATGTCGGTGTCGAAGTCATCGACCTACCATATCCAACATTGAAACCCGGCTGGGTAATAATCAAAGTCAAAGCAGCTGGAATCTGCGGCAGCGATTTACACGGTTACGTAAGAAAAACTGTTCCTCCGGTGGCGGGTGCGCCTCCTGGAACCAGAAGAGCGGTTGGACACGAAGTGGCTGGAGAAGTCGTTGAAGTAGGAGCAGGCGTCACCGACGTAGCAGTAGGAGACAGAGTAACCTACCACATAGCAGCAAACAAGACGCTGCAGAACTGTGGCAAATGCTACCAGTGCATCACCGGTAATCCACTCGGATGCATAGAAGGAAGAAGGGCGGTTTCAGACGGCGGAGGCATGGCAGAGTATCAGTCTCTCGATGCCAAGTCATTATTCAAGCTTCCGGACAACGTGCCCTATGAAATCGGCGCGCTAGTAGAGCCGTTCGGAGTGGGATATCATCCAGTGATTGAACAGTCCAGCCTCAAGCCCTCGCAGACAATCGTGATCCTCGGACCAGGTACAATAGGCATATGCGCTCTGATCGCAGCTAAACTTGTCACTCCCGGATTAGTGATTATGACCGGAACGAACGGCGATGTACCTGTAAGATTTAAACTGGCCAAGCAGTTGGGAGCGGACTATCTCATCAACGTACAAGAAGAAGACCCCGTGAAGAAAGTTGCTGAATTAACTAAAGGAGCAGGAGCTGATGTTGTTGTAGAATGCATTGGAGGAAAGTATACTCAGGCAATACCTGGATTCAAGATGCTCGCGTACAGTGGAGAATACATAGGTATAGGCCATCCAGATGCTGACCTCAAAGACGCAGTAGTCATGGAAGGATCAGTTTACACAAGAATGCAATTCCAGCGGCAAAAGATAATTATGTCATGGATCTATGATATTGCGACGTACTACAGGATTCTTAAGCTTCTTGAGCTTGGGCGGGTAGATTTGAAACCACTCATCACCCACAGGGTACCTCTTACAGATGCTGTTAAGGGCTTCGAGATGGGACTCAAACAAGAATGCGTCAAGGCCATGCTCTTCCCATAAACAACTGATGTACTAAAAATATGATTCGAGGAGGAAGTTCACCCCTCTTTTTTAATTAAATCGTGATTTTTTTCTTTGAATGATTTTCTTGATACATATGATTTTCCAGTTTTTTTGTTCATTTTGTATTCAACTTTTCCTTCTAAAGCGCTTCTTGATGCTTTATAGTATGCTCTAACAATAATGTTATCCGTAATAAGCTGTAACTGAATATGATTTATAGCATTAAATAGACATTAACTACGTAATAGATATAATAACTGACAAATCGAAATCTAGTGGGCGCGCACTGAAAGGTACTAGCATAATCTGGAATTGGCTTTCTATCTTGTGCTAGCGAGCATTTTTTAATAAAGAATTATCCTAAAAGTGGCACATGTTCCTGATATTATAATACAAAGTGATAAAAGCAAGTTTGGATTGGAGACTATAGTGATGTTAGGGTTGGATAAAAACTTTAAGATTCCTAAAGAGGATGAAATTCTAAAGAATCTTGTACTTTCTATGTGGGTTGAGGTGGGGCGTGTAAGATTAGGTGATCAAACGCCTGTAAACTTGGACTCACCTGAAGTCTGGGATTCAGTGACAACATTTGCTCAGGGTATTTGGGATTCTTGGAAAGACGATCTTGAAGTGAAAGGCTTTACTAAAATCAAATTTTTCCGGTTCATGAAATATCTTACTGATGACATCCTTCTCTGGGCTTATGATAGACTCTCTTGGGGAGAACTCATTGATAGAATTCATAAAGCAATCGAGGGTCCTATCGCAAAAGATATACTAGACTCGAACTATAGAACGACAGGGAGGTACTGATAAATGGCTTCTGATGTTGTCGCACTTGTAAGGCATACAGGGGACTTAAGTGTACGCTCACGTTTGGAAACTTTTGATAAAGCAGTTAACCTTATCGGAGGACTGGGCGCTCTAAGATCACCTTTTATTGTGAAACCCAATATCCACTGTCCTTCAGCCTTGTCTACTACGAAATTTAGTGTAACTAGTTCGAAGATGGTTGAGGCAGTAGTCAGCCTCGCTTTGAAAGAAAATAAGGATCTATCAATCAAGATTGTTGAGTCCAATAGCATGGACAAGTTTGTTGATGAACGTCTATGGATGCAGTTTGGCTACAAGGAGCTTGAAGACAGACTTGTAAGCTTAGGCTTCGACGTTTCTCTTGTCAACCTCAGTGAACCACCACTGATTAATATTAAGTACAATGGTCTCTACTTCAAGGACCTCGAATTGAATAAGTTGTTGACTGAGAATGGCTATTTTGTCTCAGTGGCTGTCGCGAAAACCCATTCTGTAACAATCATCACGGGCGCACTCAAAAACTTGTTTGGCATTCTGCCAAGAAAGAATAAGATGTCTTATCATCCAGCCGATGGATCAGTAGACTTCAATCAAGTCCTTCTGGATATGGATGGAATAATAAGACCAGACCTATGTGTAGTGGACGCGATAGTTGGTTTAGAAGGAGTATATCATGGAAGACCGAGGAGAATTAATGCGTTGATTGTTGGACGGAATGCTATATCCGTAGATGCTACGACAGCGCGATTAATGGGGTTTGAACCAGAATCATTCCGCCTTCTGGTGGAGGGGGAGAAAAAGGGTCTTGGTACTTTGAATCCAAAGATAGTGGGAGAAAGCTTAGAGGATATGGCTGTTAAGTTTAATCAACCGCAGAATGTAAGACCTACTGCTTTAATTGACCGTCCTTCTCTGTCGGCAAATCACTAATTTCAATAAACAAAAGACAAAAAGAAAATACAGATCGATTAAAATTACGACATTTTTTTAAAATAAAATAAGTTTACGGTTGATCAATAGATTTTCTTAAGCTCAAGAATTTACATGGGTGATACTTGCGAGTTCATGCGATCGAATGTAGCTACTAACAAATTAGGAACAAGTATATAGAAACGCATTTCTCGATTAGAAATTTAGTGCTATCTAACACTTATCTATCTTTTTAATCAATTCTATCGTAGTTCAAAATGAGAGCTTGAATTTAAATATGGATAAAATTAGAGTATTTGTTCAAGCATGACAAGTTTTGGATAGAAATTATATTTTCTATAGAAATTAAGCACGTCTTCATTTCCTACTAATATTGTAATGTTCTTTACTTTGACACGATTCTTGTCCATCCACTCAAGATGTCTCTCCATTAATTGGTCTCCGATACCCCTGTTGCGATATCCTTCGTTAACGTAAATAGATTCTACCATACCTTCTTTATCTTTGTTTATACTGCTGATACAGTATCCTACAAATATGTCAGATTCAGATTTTTTAACCAAATCGATTCTGATCAGACTTTTTTTCTTTAAAAGTTGTTTTTTTCTCGCTTCAAAACTTTTATTTTCATACTGTTTTTTGAAGTATCTTGATTTTGTCATATGTATTTTATTCAGTTCTTTCCATAGAGGTTTTAGTAGGTCTAAAAGCTCCTCATGTCCTTCGACAAACACGATGCTTAAATTATCTTCCATAATATTATGGCACCTCAAATGCTTCTTCCAATTCTAAACATATTTAGAGGCTAGTTACTTTTAGCGCGCGCTCACATCTGCATTATCTATTCCTATATACGTATAATGCTGAAATTAATATTATTTTTTCAAGCACACATTATTGCAGGATTCTTATTCAATATGAATTGTAAAATGAGTATGAGTGAAGTAATAACAGGTTCAACACCTCTAGAATTACTATAGTAATTGATATTATAGTGGATCACTTGTTATCTAATCTAAGAATGTAAATCAAAGCATTCCAATGAACATGTAAAGGTTGACCTTCCATCATTTCTTAAACCTGAAGATCTTGCAGTCGTTTAAAGAGCGTACCAAACAATAAAAAATATGAACGTTGAATGGAACGGACATATTGTTATGGCTAGAAGTTTAGAACATAGATATCAGTATATCAAATTCAAAAATATTAT
This sequence comes from Thermoproteota archaeon, assembly GCA_030837285.1. Lineage (GTDB taxonomy): Archaea > Thermoproteota > Bathyarchaeia > RBG-16-48-13 > JAUPKU01. The sequence continues at coordinate 5,745 of JAUPKU010000259.1, forward strand.
TGCATTAATTGATACGCTATTACTCAGCTTAAGTGAATATTTAGCTCGCGCTGAAAATATTTTCCGCGTGTGCTGCGTGCGTTTGTATCATTTGGAGTATAAACCATAATATCTGAAATTAGCAGTCAATATTTGAAAGAGGTAGATGATTCATGTCAATAGTGGTTATGAACATGAAGGATGAGCATTTAAGGTATGTTTCACTATGCACACATACTGATGAGAAAGAGAATTCTGAATGTTTGCAGGCAGCAGATATGCGCCTGCAATGGCTCAAAGACGCTGCAAAACGGGGTATGAAGACGGAAGTCGCCATAAATGAGAAGGGAGAACCTCTCGGCTTCATTCACATGGTTCCGATAAAGTCTCCATGTTCAGGCATGATAGGAAGAGACCTCATGGTTATTCCATGTTTGACTATAAATTACCAGCTTGTTTACAAGCGGCTACAAGGTACGGGAGTTGGAAGGGCGCTTGTGCAAGCCTGCGAGAAAGAGGCGAGAAAGAGGAAATTTAAAGGCTTAGCCGTTTATGCTTACAGCGGTGATTTCTGGTTTATGCCATCACTCTTCTTTCAGAAGCTTGGTTTTGAAAGAATTCCAAGTACAAACATATGGATCAAGAAATGGGATGAAGTCGAAGACCCAAAGGAACCCACTATCAACTATAAATATGTCCCAATCCCTGGCAAAGTGGTAATAGATTATTTTTGGTCTCCAAGTTGTCTAACTACTTGCCAGGAAGCCATTAACATCAGAGATGTCGTATCTGAATTTGAAAGCAGAGTCGTATTGAATACACACAGAGCAGATGACCCCGAGATATTCAAAAATCATGGGTTAATCCGCGCTCTCTACATCAATGGCAAACGTAAAGATTGGGGTTACGCGGCACCAAAAGACGCGTTAAGGAAAGAGATAGCTGATTTATTGGAGACAATTTAGAGCGATTGTAAAATTGATCGATCGATGATATCCCATTAACAATTTTCTTTTCCAAAATATCACCTCAATCTATTTTTTCTTATATATGAAACCGCGCGCACTAGCATGATTCTTCAAAATCCTGATCAGTAATACGATTACAATCTATTTTCAACTAGAATCACTCGATTTATTTGTTATACTTATTTGAATCTATAATCCTTTCTGATTTAAGAATGTCCCATCAATTTCCCAATTTCCCTGACAACCGCTCCTAAAACATCCTTAATTTTTGGGAAGAATATGGCAAGACAGACGATAAATATTAAAAGCGATAAAATTGAGGATATTGAAGAGGGAATACCACTCCCACTAAAAAAATAGAAGGAAACTCCCCAAATTATCAAAGCCTCAAAGAAATAAATGATTTTGATAATCATACCAGTAAAAACAGTCATACTATCAACCTTTCCTCTAGTTCTAATTTATACAATATTCAAATTATTACAAATAAGCCTTTGCAAAAATGAATTTTAGTTTTAATGTTCTATATTATTCATTCTCTCACATGCGTCTATCAGGAGAGAAAAAAAGACTAAATATTAATTTTGTCTGTCTGTTTCCGTCTTACCCTCAAAGAGAGAAAAGAGAGGGAATAGTAAGTAGTAGTGTGTTATGTAGAAAGAAAAAGATTAATTTTTAATACTGCTCTATCTCACAAAATCACACGCTCGATCGAATTACTTAGTCTACGTTCGAGTTCAATACGACTTCAGCTATGTAGTGCGCGCTTCAATATGAGTCTGAGGTAAGACGCCTCTCCGCTATCCATTGTTTTCAAGACAGACTTGATCAGGTCTCTTCTAAATAAAGCTAATTGCCTCACATTCTGAATTATGATATTAGCAAGTTGAAAGTCTCGACTGAAAAAGGTCTTCATTGCTTCATTAAACATGGAAATTGCCAAAACATTCATTGAATCAATCTGTTCAATCAATTCTGACTTCAAAGGCTTTTTGAGCATAAAGTCATTCTCAGAGATTTCTACGACATAACCAACTATTCTCTCTATAGCCTGTATTATCAGCCTGTACCCAAGACATTCTATTCTCGTAGACATGCCTACCTCCCTTAAAACTTTGGGATTTTCAATGGCCGCTCTTAACTGTCGATATACATATAATTTAAATCGGTCAATTTTATCATCCATGTCGATGAGGTTGCGAATCAAATCCGTATCTAGCTTCTTCAATGCATTCATCGAGTCCCGCGCGCGCGAACATCGGGGGTACATGATCCGCAGTGATGTATCTAGAAGAAAACTCAAATAATTCCACAGTATAACTCAATACAGGTTTCTCCTCAGGATGGATGAGTCTGAATTGACTTCGAAAGAAGATGACAATGATTCTAAGAAAGATTTGAGTAATGTAGAGGCTTGGAATAAGCGAGGCCTCACCTTGGATAGCATGGGCAAGCTCGATGAAGCTTTAGAAAGCTTTGACGAAGCCCTTAAGATTGAGCGTGACATCCCTGTGATTTGGAATAACCGAGGTATTATCCTGCAGAAGATGGGAAAACTCAAGGAAGCGCTGGAGAGTTTCGACAAAGCACTGAAGCTACGAGGGGATGACTCAAAAGCTTGGTTCAATCGTGGTAACGTCTTGTTCATAATAGACAGGTTTAAGGAAGCGCTGGAGAGCTACGACAAAGCATTGAAGCTTGACCCAAAAAGCTTTGAAGTATGGAACAATCGAGGAATGTCTCTGCAGAAGATGGGCAAACTCAACGAAGCTATAAAAAGCTACGCTAAAGCTTTATCGCTTAAAACAGATTACGCTGGAGCCTGGTACAATCTCGGAAACGTCCTAGGAAGTCTAGGAAGGCTTGGTGAAGCCTTGGACGCTCTTGAGGAGGCTTTGAAGTGGCGCATAAACCTACCTGATAGAGGAGAGAGAATCTATCCTGTGTGGACGCGGCTTATATGCTTCAATTCAAAAGTCGCTATTGAAAGAAAGAAAACTGATGAGACGAAGGAACTGGCCAAGAGATTTAAGGTAATTTTTGAAGATGCCAAAAAGGATGGCATGGATAAGATTATAATCGAGAACGAGAAGAAACTGGAGGAAGATCCAAAACTCAAAGCTAGCCTCCAAAAACTCCAGAAGCTCGTATCAGAATCCGAATGAATCGCTTATTCCATTTAAACATTCAGATAATTGTGGAGTAACGAAGGAAGCAAATACATCTTAGAGGAGCGCGTGCTTGAGCGGTACACGGGTTAAGCCCAATTTTTCGGGTTCTTAACGAGGGAGTCGTGCACTCTTTTAATTTCTGTTATTACTTGGTCTTCTTTGGGATTGTTGACGTTAAGTTGACATATGTTCGTCAACACATAGAACACTCCTTTCGAATAAGATTCATCTTGGAAATGCTTGTCCTCATTGGAAAGCTCTCCCTTTTCATCTTTAGCCCTGAAGAGCATCGCAGCTGCAACACCCAAGATAATGCTTGGAGCATTAATATTATACTTCATATCTAACAGTAAAGCACCTATAAGTCTGTCATTTCGGGAAAGCTTCCGAGGTACATCCCTGCCAACTCGAAAGACCGTGTCTCCAAGTGCAGGATTACCAAATCGTCGAATCAAGCCAGCAATATACTCTTGATGATTTGATTCACCAAACTCTTTTGGATACTCTTTAATTAGTGCCTGCCCAGACTCTTGCATAGAAGATTCCACAATTTTTCTAATGTAATTATTGTCTATGGCTTCCCAAATTGTGCTTATGCCTAAAAGGTATCCTAAATATGCTGTTATCGCATGACCCATGTTAAGCGTGAAAAACTTGCGGTCAAAATATGCGCCCAAGTCTTCAGTTGGAATTAGATTCCGCACTTCTGGAATTGTTCCTTTGAATGCTTTCTTGTCTACGTATACCGTTTCAAAGGCTTCAGTGTATGCTGTTAGAGGATCCTGTTCTTTTATACCAATAGGTGTGTCTACAGCCATCTTATCTGTACTAGTTTCTACCAGTCCAACAAGGGAGTCCATTGGATAGTCAACTGGAAGACACTGCTTCAATCCAGGCCTGAAAATTGCCGAGGAGTTCCTCAGATTCTCAAATATGATTATGTCTAAGGGGCCCTTCCTCATCGCGCTCCGCTTAAGCAGTCCCATAGCAATATTTGAATATACGTTTGGAAGGTTGTTTACACCAACACAGGTTGCTACTAGGTCGGCAGTTGCTATTTCAGAGGCCACTTGCTCACTATTCTTGCTATTTACAGCGCGTACGTTTTCTATCATTATTGTCTCGAGTTTAGCCTCTCTTATCTCAACTTTGTATCTGTGCTTTTCATTTAAAGCGTTGATTACATCATCGATCACGTCTACAAAGACTACTTCATGGCCTGCTGATGAGAATATCTTCCCTACCAGAGACCTGCCTATTTTGCCTGCGCCAAACAGAACTATCTTCATTAAAGATTATTCTCCTACTAATCAAGTATCAATTAAATTTCAGGACTAGCTTATAATAATTTAGCATGCCCTAGAGTATCAATTAGAACTTTAGTTTGGATAGTGAGTGCTGTGATATTCATTGGGTGTATATCCTTCTTTAAGTACACACTAAAAAAAGATAAAATTAACTCAAAATAGACAGCGCGTATTGCGAGTATCTTCTTCGTAAGGTTTTATTTTTAGAGACAATATACTAAGCTTAGGAAATAAAATCATAAAAAAGTATTTGGTTTTAATTCTAAAATAAATTATCCTGCAATGATCCTACGGGTTATCGAAGTGACAACTTAATAGTTCTCTTCATAAGAGGTTCGGTGTAGGTGGTTCCTGACTATTCTATATTTTCTTTTGCTTCCACCTGTATGCCAACTGATATGTAAAAAAGAGAAGCGTAATCAAGGCTAGGCTGGCATACGGAAACCTCATGTCAATCTCGGATAGAATTCCTCCGAGCATTGGACCTACTACACCCCCGAGACCAATCATTCCTTCAAATAGTCCAGTTCTGATTCCTCGGTTTGCCTCATCTCCACTTAAGATTGTTGAGATTGCTGAAAAATAATTCATGCCATAACCTAAACCGAGAGCTATCATTCCTAGCATGAAGTACCAGATGGTAGACCCGGTGGCTATAATGATGGCTGAGAGTGTTATCATCCCTGAGCCGATAATCATGATCGTTCTTCTTTCGAAGTGTCTATCTAACATTGGATTTTGAGTGAATAGTATTGTACGCGCTAAGCCAAGGAATAGTATGATTGAGCCGGTCTCTAATGGTGATATATTTAGTGAGCCTGCAAAGGCAGGGAATAAACTGATAATTGTTCTGAAACTGAAGGCGAAGAGGAAGACTGCCATGTATGTGATAGCCAGCTTATTTAGTAATTCCAAACCGTTGGAAAGAGTTTTACTTACTTCTTCTTCGTTTCTCTTGACGGTCTTCTTAGGATGGACTATTACAACTAATAGCCAAGTGATGAGTGGCAAAACAGCGGCTACATAGAATGCAGCTTTTGCCGAGAAATACTCTATGAGTGCTCCTCCTAGGAATGGACCTATAATTGTTCCAATGCTCCAAGACACGTTAAAACCTGTTATTGCCTTGTCTATATGATTGGATTGGATCTTATCCGCTAATAAACTCTCCATATTCGGCCAGAATGCTCCGAAGGCTATTCCTTGAAACGCGCTTATCATGATTATGAAAAAGTAGTTGCTTGATAGAGAGTAAGCGAAAGAAATGATGGATTGGAGGAGAATGACGATTAGAAGTGTACTCCTCCTTCCAATCTTCCTTGATACTCTACTGACGGTCATGGCTGATATTGTATAAGTTAGGCCTACAATCGCTCCTATTAATCCTAGTATAAGTGGTGATGCTCCAAGACGATTGGCGTAGATTGGAACTGCTATGCTTAGAATCCCTATGGTTCCATCGCCCAAAAAACAAGTAGTGTATATTGGAAGTAATGTTTTCAGGGGGGAAAGAATCTTCTTCTCAGGTGTGTCTTTCATCCTCAAATAAAGCTTCCTTTTTCAGATTGGCTATATTCTACCTTGGGGTTCCATAAGTATTCTTTGTTAGATTGTTAACTTCTGCAAATTACGAGTTGAAAAAGAACGATTAGCATTCCTTCCAAAGACAATTTCCGGAGTCCTTATTTTTACCTCGCACTCTTCTGGTACCTCTAAAACTCCAACTCAACACTTTCTCTATCGTATAATCAATACCACTTTGATACTTCGACTTTAAACTCTATAGCTCATCTCAGAAAACAATAGAAGAGCTGTGTAAAAATTCATGATGAATAACAGTCCCTTTCCATACTGAATCAC
>JAUPKU010000260.1 GCA_030837285.1 Thermoproteota archaeon
ATAGAGGTTAAGAGAGATGGAGGACAAGAAAAGGTTTGAGTGTAGTGTATGTGGAAAGAATTTTACTAGTCAAGAAGAACTAGCTAACCACATTCGGATGAAGCATTCAGAAAAAGTGGAGCAAGGAGTATCTAACAGAAAGATGACTGATAAACGTCGTGAAGGCATATTCGCGAAAAATAGGGCGAAAATCCCTTAACATTACTAAATTTGGCAAAGTAGATGAAAGGGAAAATTAAAATTTAGCCTTAAACCAAGCTTATTTCTGAGATAATTTTATACAAAAAGTGTTAAAAATAACATTATAAAAATTTAATCCCAAACCTCACTAATTCAACTATTCATAAACAAATACTCACATACATTCTCACTTTTACATATACACCCAACTATTGTACACCTACAGCGCGTATACGCAATGAGAAGTTGATATATTGGTTTGGAGTCCATGGTGGCATTACACTAAAAGTGCAGTCTCATTTGATGTGGATATGCTGGGTGTTTATGAACTGGGAGATGAGTGAAAAAATACAATTTACTATGGAAGAGGAAAAATAAAGACTCAGTTATCAGACCATTTGCATAAAAAAGAATTTCCTTCAGTTATATATTACAGGGTTGAGTATTTTGATACAGAGCAGGAATACAGAGAAAGAGTAGAACAGTTACTAACTGAATATAAATATGTTCATGGAAAAATACCAAGGCACAATGAGAAAATTATCTAATTAGGCAGGAATCCATCTCCTCTTATCTTAATCCACTAGATTAAGTATCCTTTTTTCTATTCAAGAAAAATAGTGGATTGTTAAGAAATAAAACCGTTTCTTCTTTCTACGAATATTTTTTGTGGAAAAAGTGTTTTATCAGCTCAACTGCTGAGAAATACATGGCCAATATACCGAAGATTGCGAGAAGAATGGGAATGTCTGGTGGAGAGAATTCGAAGAACGTGTTCAGAGGTGAGTAGGGTAAAAGCACTGTTAAAAAACCACAGATTATGGACATACCCAGAAGTATTTTACTTGGCTTGCTCTGATAGAACCTCTTCCTCGTCCTAATAGCGAAGGTTACTATTATTTCGGATAAGGTTGACTCTACGAACCAGCCTGTCCTGAACAAGGCAACGTTACCGCCCATCACTGCAAAGAGGAAAGCCATCGTCGTAAAATCGAAGATGGAACTTATCCCTCCGAAGAATGTGGTGAACTTACTTATCAGTTTAATATTCCAGTTTCTGGGTTTACGAAGCTCTTCTTCATCCACTCGATCCGTGGAGATTGAGAGCAAGGGCCCATCACTGATGAGATTGATCAAGAGGACTTGAAAAGGCAGCATGGGAAGGAAGTTTAACACCACAGAGACGACAGCAAGCGATGCCATATTGCCTAGGTTGGCAGAAACGGTATTGAGGATGTATTTCGTCGTGTTTCCGAAGGTAGTTCGGCCTTCAATAATTCCTTTTCTGATGATTTCCAGACTGCTTTCAGTCAAGACGATGTCCGCCGCCTCTTTAGCAATATCTACTGCTCCATCAACGGATATCCCCACATCAGCAACCTTCAGTGCAGGAGCATCGTTAACCCCATCGCCCAAGAACCCTATTACATGACCGTTTTTCCTCAAGGTTTGCACGATTCTTGTTTTCTGTTCGGGGGTCAGTCTCGCGAACACATTGGTCTTCTCAGCAGTCTTCTGAAGCGTTTCATCATTTAGATCATTGATTTCTTTTCCGGTCAACATCTCCACAGACATACCCGCCTCTTCTGCGATCGTCTTTGCTACGAGAGGGCTGTCTCCAGTCAGAATCTTGACCTCTACTCCAAGTTCTTTTAATTCATCAATAGACTGTTTAGCTGTCTGCTTTAGTGGATCGAAGAAACAGAGCATACCGATAAAGGTCAGGTCATGTTCGTCAGCTTTAGAGTAATCCCCTTGCTCATCCACTTCTTTTAAACCAAGACCAATGGCTCTTATGCCTTTTCTGGACAAGTCTTCATACAGCCGATTAACCTTGTCTTTATCCAGTTCAGTAATCTCGTCTCTCACCTTCATTGTTGAGCAGATTTGGAGCATGCTCTCCGGTGCACCTTTACAAATAAGAAGACATTTTCCCTCTTGTCTAACGATTATACTCATTCTCCGACGAGAATAGTCGAAGGGAATTAATTCGGCTAGATCGCATGTTGAAGCCAGAAGGGGTTGTTTCTTACAGTAATTAAAGATCGCGACATCTATTGGGTTCCCCGTTGCCTTTTCACCGTCCTCCACGATGGAGACACAATGACAGACCAATTTTAACAGTTCAGCATCTTTGTTTCCATCTAAGTCAATATAATCTGTTAAGGTAATTTTGTTCTCGGTAATCGTTCCTGTCTTGTCTGAACAGATTATATCCATATTACCTAGGTCTTCAATCACATTAAGTTTCTTCACGATGACACCGCTTCTACTCATCAACATAGCACCTCGGGAGAGCCCAATCGTTATAATTATTGGCAGTGATTCAGGTATGATGCCAACAGCTAAAGCAAGAGAGAATAGGGCAGAATCAAAGAATGTCTTGCCAGTCAATGCATTCATAATAAATATGAATGTAACTCCGACGAGGATTCCTTTGATGAGGAACTTGCTGAAGCTCTTTATGCCCTTTTCATAATTTGTTACAGGTTCTGTGAGTTTCAGCATGCCAGCCACCTGCCCAAGAGTGCTTTTCATTCCCGTTGAGACAACAATTCCTTTTCCCTTGCCATTCACAACCAGTGTTCCTGGGAAAGCCATATTCTCCATCTTCTGAGGCTCTAATTTTTCAGCCATAATTGGATCAGATGATTTAGGGACGGGGTACGATTCCCCAGTGACGATGGATTCGTCGATTTCGAGTTCATCAATTTCGATTAAGCGTAGGTCGGCTGGAATTCGGTCACCGGTTTCAAGAAGAATTAAATCGCCAGGAACGATATTTCGCGTGTCTACTTCTAACAATCTGTTATCTCTGAAAACCTTTACACGGTATTTTATGAGCACTGCGAGCTTTTGCAACGACTTTTCTGACTTGTACTCTTGAGCGAAACCCACAATGACGTTAACAATTACGATAGAAAGAATTGTTATCCCCTCTATCTCTCCTCCAGTGAAAAATGAAACAATTGAGGCTACGATAAGAGCTATTATCAGTAAGTCCTTTAGCTGCGAGATTAGGAGATTTAGTACGGTTTTCTCTCTTCTCTTGGGGATGTCGTTGAAGCCATATTGCTTTAATCTCGTGTCAACCTCTTTGTCACTAAGACCATCCTTGAAGGAGCTGAACTCCCGGAAGACTTCTTCAGCACTCTTGGACCAGTAGCTCATAAGAGAAAGCAAGCATAATATCGTAGATTTAAGATATTCGTTAATTCAAATCTATTTTATCTACTTTCACCGAGTTTTTCAACAGTTCAAGTAATACTAATTCCTGGAGTATTTCTTATGAAGCTAGTTCGCTACTTAGTCTATGTTTTGGTGAGCGCTAACCACCCTTTCTTGTAGAAGAAATTAAACCGTGAAAATGTTATCACAATACTGACCACTGCGACCTTCCAGATTTCCCAAGGCTAAGGAACATCAATCAGGTTCATCCCGAAGAGTCCACCAATAACCGAGGGAATAGCTATGATGCTGATGATTGCAGCCATGAACTTCATCGCTGTATCAATCGATCGATCGCGCGTATGTGTTCTTCAACATTTTTCTCTTTTTTTATTATCATTTTTATTTCAAACTATCTTTTTTGACAATTTGTTTTTACAATTTCCCTGTAAAATGTGGCTTTACAATCTGAGTTCCCACCACAAGAAAAGTTAAATCCAATTTCCACAGAGAAGTTAACCATCTTTCTGTTCTTAGCCGCCTGCCCTCCAAATAGCAAGCCCGAGTGGCTGAGGGATTAGCGTGGCATTCTGGGCTAGGAACCATCAACATTTTAATCAATTTTTGGAGGAATGATAGTATACCTCATGCAAGAAAGCCTGAAAAGAAGGCTGAACGGGACTTCAAATACAGTCAAAAAAAGAATAATGAACTCAGACCCATTATTCGAGGCGTAGTCAGGGACAGGTCCACGATCAAATTTGAATCTGACAAAAGAGAACTCGTAATGCTTCAGATGGGCTCCGTCACGCTTGGCTCATTTAGCATTCCAGTTGACCAGGGCGAAGTAATCAGCGACGGAAAGGGAAACGGTGTTCTAAACACTCTAGGCGTTTTGAATATGCTTCAGCTCTGCAAGGAAGAAGCACGGTCCTTCTTGAACCATTAATTAATTTGGGTTGATTTTGGCATGGCAAAATGCTGTACTATTGAGGAGACCGGAGGGACACTTCATAATTAGACGTGGCGGCATAGAGCATCTTTTCATGGTGCTTGAAAGCATTGAAAAAGAGGGTGGCGCTGAAGCAAAGCAAGCCCAGGTTCTCTTGCATACAACACTTAGATCTTCTACTTTCGCAAAAATCATAGATAAACTAGCCGAGAACGGGCTCATAGAAGTAAACATTTCATATCATGGCATCTCTACAAGAAAAAGACTGAGTTTAACCAAGGAAGGCAAGGCTCTGCTTCAAAAATGGAAACACTTGAAGCTGTACCTTCTCTGAATAATACTTCCAAATGGATGCTGTAAAAAGCGCGCGTAAAAGCTCCATTATTGGAAAAGGGAGAAAAGGCCCTTAAGGGCCTACCGTTACTCCCTAGAAACTCTGTTTTAATGATTCTCTGTTAATGAGAATAGGAGAGTGTAAAAAGAGACTTTGAGTAAGCAAAAGGTTAGATCGTACAAAGTATGGTTTATCCTCACCTTGTTCATCGCAGTCTTCGAGCTTGGCTGTATCATCAATCCAAGCTTACTTGCAGCTGTCTCCTTTTATGTGGGCTTAGCTGGAGCTGGAGTAGTTGGCTTCTTTATAGGCTCTTGGTGGGGAGAATTAATCATTGTTGGTGGAGTAGGCATAATCCTCTTCGTAACCTACATTAAACTTTCGAAGAGAGTGAAGAATAAGACTTTGGACAATGTTGCAGCTGACTCTAAGAGATTGGGCCTTTTCCCAAATCTTAGAAGCAGATTCGTGAATCAGGAGACGGTGAACGTTCCAGCAGAAGACGTGCCGACAATGCCTCCTGAAGAACAGCAGAAGAAAGACTAGGTGAAAAATCTTTGGCTTCTGCTATTCTAGACAGGATTCGATTACCCAGGATGTCGGGGAATATTAGTGAGACAAGCCTTGTCAGCACGAAAGGCTCTGGAAAAACAGTCATCCTCGACTGCCTCAACATCAAATGTAAGGATCGGGCTAACAAGGAAGACAGCAAATTCCGCTATATGATATACGACGCGAATCAAACCGTCGTATCTGACACAAGTTTAATCGAACATGGGACCTTTCCAGAGCCGACTCCATCGGGCAACATTTACGAGGCTGTAGCTGACCTGAAATTCTATGAGCGTCTAGGAATCAAATGGAGGCGAGTGCCCTTCTTTGAGCTTCCTGGAGAAGACGTTCGACGGATGATTGGAATAGTAAAACAGGCTGAAGAGCAAGACGCATTCAAAGGAGAGCAGATTCTCTCCAGCGACGAGCTTAAGGCACTTTATGAGAAGATTCTCAGCGCCAGTAGCTTCATAATTCCAGTTAGTGTTCCAAGGACTCTGGCCCAGACGAACAATTCTATTCCAGGACTTGAACATGAGCCTAAAGGTGTGAGCACGGACCCCGACGTAAATGCCCATGCAATAATCCAAAACATCTTCGAATTTAAAATGGAGAATGATCTACTACTTCCCAATGCGATAATCATTCTACTGACGAAGTATGATGTCTGTAAGGAGTGGCTGGAGGTTTCTCGGAAGCTTCCGTTAGTAGAAAAAGATGGAACACCCGTTAGAAAGAATGTCCTCGACTTCATGAGAATATATCTTTCTCAGACGAATTCAGCTCTGCAATTCTTCGACATCAAAAAGCTGATAGTAATTCCAGTCTGGGTTTGGGCTGATCCTAACAATCCAAAGAAGATACTCATAGACTCTAAGACGCAAAGGCCCTTCTACAATCACCGCGGATATGACATGCTCATAGACACTCTGCGAGACATTGGATAACCATGCAGTTACAACATTTTATTTACACCAGCTTCCCAGGAAGAGGCTGGGATGCCGTGGCCACCTCTGGTGTTTCAGGGATGATTTCAACACAGTTGTTCAGAGGCCTCTGTCAGCTAACAAGGTCAGTTCCATCGCAAAGCCGAGCTTACACGCCCTTGTATAATTCGAAGCTGATGGCCGTCGCATATTTGAGGTCTGCCCTCGATGATCTCAAGAGGCCTAGCTTCTGGAATCATACGATTCTGTGTCCTCTTGACCAATTTAACGATCCCCAATTTTTCGAGGATTATTTCATTGAAAACACGCTGGACTATAACCTAACTCCAATAGATGTTGACTTGGAAAATAGTCTAAATCGTAAGCTATTCAAAGACGATTTAGATAGATTGCTTAAGCGAGTGGGTCCTGAGCAGCTTCGAGATCTCCTTGCTTCTCTCATGTACAGTCAAGTAGCCCAGGGCTATTCTAGCGTATTCACGTCTAAGGGAAAGACGAAGGAAGCTGTTGAGCTCTTAAGCAGCCTCTATAAGGTATTGCCTTTTCATCTTAAAAACTTCAGCTGCATACTTGGATGCGAGCCATGCAACGGCTACAAGTACACTCTTCAA
>JAUPKU010000261.1 GCA_030837285.1 Thermoproteota archaeon
AAGAAGAGATAAAAGAAGTAAAGCGAGATGCACGGGCAGCTAAAGCAGTAGAAGAGAGACCGGGGAAGCAAGAACGTGCAAATGCTGACAACGAACGTAGGCTGGTGTTGCTTGCTATAGAAAACATTTCATCCACTAAGACTGCGCGCCTACAAGGAATAGGAGCATCTAGCAAGTTGATAAAAGAATACACCAAGTTACCAGACAGCGCAGTAAACACTAGCCTAGCTTGGTTAAAAAGCAAAGGAATAATATATACCTTGCCAAGAAGTGGCTGGCATATAAAAGAAACACCTAGAGATAATTTCTGCTTCAAACATGGATACGTAGAATTCATTGCGGGTAGATGCTTACAATGCCTAAACAAATCAGGGAGATAGAGATGAAAACAAAAGTAATATCAAGAGAGAAACTTACAGTAAACCAAGTAACTGAGACCCTCGTCGATAGAGCATGGAAAATTGATAACCAACTGAAGGAGTTGAAGAAAGAGCTCGACGAGCTCAAGGATAAAATAAAAGAGCAGGCGGTCATGCAAGACACCCACGAAATTGCAGGTAACTATGCAACAGCCTATCTTAGTGATACCACAACCTATGACATCAACATAGACCTGCTTCTAGAGTGGATTAAGAAAAATAAAAAGATGGATCTTCTAAACATAGTGCTTAAACCATCAGTTACTGAGATATCTAAATATGTTGGCAGCATAGCGCTGAATGAGTTTGGCATCCGTAACGTTAAAACTTTTAATAAGCTGTCACTTAAGAAAAAGTAATAAACGTATTATTTACTTGCTTTAAATTTACCCAAGAGGAGATAATAAGATGTTACTCCTTTTCGGGAACTTAAAACTCCTCTAGCCCGCTCTAATCAAGCGGGCATATTTTTTCCCAAGGATGTAACATGCATAAATTTGAAACCGCCTATGATATGAATTTCTTTATAGTCCCCAAGAAAGATATCTCTAAAGCCGATTTAACCTACTATAGACAAAAATTAATTGCAGTTAATAGTTATGATGAAGAAAAAAGAATTTCAATGTACAATGAAGATGATACATACTTTTATTTCCCAAGATACTTTTTTAAGGATAGAAATAGAGTCGCTAAGAATATCATTGATAGAACAGACGAAGGGAGTCCTGCTCCTTTCAATTGTAATATAAAACTTTGGGACTACCAACAGGTAGCTATTGATGAGTTTAATTCTCACCTAAGGGACAATAGAACGGGGTTCTTTCTGGGAGCGGCCCCAGGTTCCGGGAAGACTCAAATGGGAATCGAAATGTTGCATATCTTAGGGAAAACTGCGCTTATCATTGTGCCTAAGAAAGACCTTATTCATCAATGGATCGAGCGTATTCTCAAGACTACTGATTTGACAAAAGAAGAGATTGGTATTTGTCAGGGAGGTAAAATTAATTGGGAAGGCAAGAAAATAGTAGTGGGACTCATTCACACGGTGGTTAAATATATAGATCTGGAACCATTTAGAAGATATTTTGGAGTCCTTCTATTTGACGAATGTGATAGCTCTGTGCCCCCAAACACGTTTGCACCTGCCGCCATCATGTTTAACTCAAAATATAGAATTGCAATGACTGCATCTGAGACAAGAGCAGACGGTCTACATGTAATCTTTCAAAATCATCTAGTAGAAGTGAAAATAACATGTGAAAAATCAAACACTATGACTCCAGATGTACTCTTCGTCAATTACACTAATTCATCTGGAAAGCTGCCTCACTCCAAAGATAGAATAAAGAGTAAGGGAATGTTAATGAGTATGCTAGCTAAGAATGAGGATAGAAATAAACTGATAGCTTCCTATATCTGTGCTGCAGCAATACAAGAGGAACGACCTACTGTAATTCTAAGTGACAGAATATCCCAACTACATAGCATAAAAAAGTGGCTTGTAAATACATATAAAGTTTCTGAAGAAAAAATAGGATTTTATATTGGCAGTAATAGTAAAGCAGAAAATAAAAGAGTCGCAGATAATTGTCTAATAATATTAGGTAGTTATGGGATGATGAGTCGTGGGACGGATATCCCCCGGTTGTCCTGTTTAGTGTTAGCAACTCAACGAAATGATATGAGGCAGATTGTAGGGAGGATAGAAAGAGTTTGCAAAGATAAAAAACAACCCATCATGATTGATATCATTGATCCCTATAACCTTTGTCAAACAGGAAAGGAGCAACGTTTTAAATTCTACCAAAGTAAAAAAATGCGCATATTTGAAAAAAATACTTGACACACTACAAAAAACATGGTAACGTCAAAGATAGCCTTGAATTTCCAAATGCTTACAGGAGATAGAAATGGCCGTAAATAAATTTTTAGCGCGTACTGGAATGAATAAACCCTCATTTCACGTTCTAGATCGCTTAGAGTGGTACACTGCGTCAATAGAAGATCAAGTTCTAATACCGTCACAAGATGCAATCCTTGCGGGGATGGTAAAGCTTCTATCAGCAACAGACACTAGTGCTGAATACTGGACGCAGCTTCCAGTCATAGTTGTATCTGTGAGTCAGAGTGGGTGGCAAAAACCCCATTATAATACAAGGTTCATTATCAAGCTAGGAGGAGAACAAGTAATAAGGATAAACACATTTGGAAAACCTGGGCCTCTGTTCTTTGAGGCCGACGGAGAGCTA
>JAUPKU010000262.1 GCA_030837285.1 Thermoproteota archaeon
AAGCCCCTCTCTTCCCACGGCGTTGCTTTTCTGGAAGCGTTTCAGATAGTTTAGGATGACTATTTACGTTTTATGTACTAGAAGTATTAAATGAATGGAAGATTCTAGATAGCACGCACAAGGATAAGGACTTTTATTCTCTGTTTACTTTTAGACCACTGTTATGTTAATGAGTTTCGATAATTAAGCCGCTAGACTGGATGTGTTTCTTGATTAAGTGCGCTTAAGATGTCTTCTGCAAACCTGTCTGTGTCATGCACATTCACTTTCACAACCGTGCGCTATCTATTGTAAAGAAATCATCAAGAGGGCTAGCACGCTTCTAAGGTGTAATTATCAAAGCGGTGTATAAAAAAACATATTGACAAATGAATCATATTAATGCATATTTTTGTATCTATTTCTGTATCTAAACCTTTTTATACATTCATTTGTTTGTTTTTTTATTCGAAGGTTGTACATATTGAAAAATGATAATAACGACGATAATATACGGTGCTGTGGGAGTTGCGCGTATTTCGAGGAACGAAGAGGTATAGACAAAGCGGTTCTTTGTATAAGAAATCAAATTTACGAGGTTCACTGTCCAGATTTTGAATTCGGGTATAAGGACTTAAACAATAAGACACGGTATTACAGATTTAGTGCGCGCGCACTTAAACAGCTGGTTGATACCGTCCGCTATGACTGGATGGAAGATAAGGTGGAATCATTTAGGTTCAGCGACTTTAGAAAAGGTTTGGAATGGTTCACAAGTTACAAGTGCCCAACGTGTCTAGATGGTGGAGTTGCCTGTAAATTCTTCATTGATAGATATCAAGAACGGAATCTGGTAAAGCAGGACAAAATAGCAGAAAATGTTCTACTAGCAACGCCGACTAGCTAGCCATCTCAGAAAAATATCAAACCTAAATTCAGCTTGAAATCAACGTGCCCCCTTTTATTATATTAAATTTTAATCCAACCAACCCAAACCTATACTAATTCAACTATCCATAAACAAATATTTACACACATTCTTACATTCCCTTATACTCATCTATACACACTCCTATTACACACATACACACATCAGGGCAGATTCTATGTGAAGTACTGGAAAAAGAGGATACTGCTAGACGTACTACTTTCTCATATTGCATCAGTATATGCAGTTCAGATAGATAATTGAGGCAAAACGTTAGTGAGTTCTAGTTAGGTTATCGTTCTTAGTAAGAAAATTAAGAAATTGCCTTTCTATTTACACTAGCGTGCACCAATAAATGAATTTAGAATTCATATTGCATATGTATGAAACTATTGAAATATCATTCGAAACTGACTATCAACTCAAACGAGCAAGGACAGTAATAACCAGTTAGAGGATAGCGAATGAAAACCTATTCTGGGCCTAACGCTGGCTCTGTGATAATACCCGTTTTGGAAAATGCCCAAGAATACCTCTGGATAATAAGCCCTTGGCTAGGAAAGGAGTATGCTAAGAGATTATCACATTTGTCGCAAAAAGGTGTCGAAGTTAGGATAATTACAAGTAATGTCGATTATAACATTGAATCTCTTGAAATATTCAAAGCTTCTGAAAATCCAAATCTCAATCTATTGGTCTTGGACAAAGGTAGGTCCGATGATGAGCCCAATTTCATACACTCTAAAATCTACCTAGTAGACAACAAATACGGGATTTCAGGATCAGCTAACCTTACTTATAGTGGATTGAATTCAAACGTTGAGTCTCTCAACATCGCACAAACAAAGGATGAAATACAACATATTGAAACAGATTTCATGAAATTGTGGATGAAATATGAAAACAAAAGGATGTCAAAAGAAGAACTTTCTGGAACATCATATTCAGTAAAGAAAGCATTGCCCTTATTGATCAACTACGGGAACCTAGAAAAATCGAAAGTAAGAAGCTTAGAACTTGTTTATCATCCATATTACTTCTTTGATTTCATTTTCAGAGGGTCGGTGAGGTCTCCTCCACTAATGTTCGAGGACGCTGGTGTTATTATGTTAGACACAGTAACTAGCCAGATAACTAACGACACTCAGTTGACTCAGGAGATCAACCAATATTCTAAAACTGACTATATCGTGAAGACTGAGAACAAGTATCAAATAAAGATCCATCAGCCTACGGTTGGAGACTTTCACGAAGCAAGAGAATTAGTGCTGGACAAGATCATAACCAGAAATACGAGGCATTACGAGCAGCATTATAGAAACAGGTCATATGACAGGTTATTTGTTCCTCGCTGATATGATATCTCTTTCGTAAGAAGCGATTTTATGCAAATACCTATCTGGTATGTTGAAATGAATGAACCAGAAAGGGAGCGACACGAAGATCTCGTATTCGGCTCATCAGGTAGAAAATGGAGCGAGCGAATTTATTGTGCAGGATGCCGAAAAAAGATTTGGGTTGAACAAGCTATTAATTGCGAATTATGTGGCAAGAGATTCTGTGCGAATTGTATTACCGACACTGGTCTTATTTTCAAGAAGAAGAAATGTACCTCTTGTCTAAAACTGTAGAACGCTCGAATTATCGCGCGCGCTATTTCTTTATCAGCTCATCCTTTAAAACAGGTAGGCTCTCCTTTTTTCCAAATATACATATTACCAAAATGGAGATAAGCCTTTGCAATAGCTGGTTCTTCAAATCCAACATATAATTCCACGCCTCAGTTCCCTACCAAGGCGTCAAGGTTCAAAACTTGGATATGCCTCACATTCAAGGTTTTGAGAATTGTGTCAGCTACATCTAAGATAAGTTTCCCGTACTTCTTCCGGTCATAGTAGTTGCATCCATCATCAACCATAACCAAGGGAATAACACGTCTCAAAGGATTCCTGTGCTCCGAATTCATAAAGACAAAGTCAACTGAAGAAAACTCTTTTAGCTTTTTTCCAAGTGTAGTCATTTGTCTTGCTGCAACCACGTGGGGAAACATTGACCTGTAATCTCTCACATCTTTATGAACACGCTTAGATATCACCAGCTCCTTGGCGTCAACCTCTCCTCTCATAACCTTGCTGTAAGTCTCCCGAGTGTAAGCCTTCGCTTCAGCCACTCTCTTCTCAACGACTTCATTGCAGTTCTCCGCGTCGAACAGGATTTCCATAAGCTTCTTCTGAAACTTCTTAATAAAAGGTGGGCAATCCCTCCTCCTAAGATCTATTCCCCTACAGTTGAATCCACCATCAGTCAACTTGCCAAAGAAGTGGTTCATACACTCCACGTCCGGATGCGTCTCCTGCCTCATGAACACGATAAACCTGTAATGGTTATCAACAGATATTGGAAGACCTGTCTCCTCTTGAATCGTCTTCGAAAGCATCTCATAATCCTCTCTAGAAGCATCCAAGCGTTTAATGAAGAGGGAGTCCACGTTCCCGTAGAGAACCTCAAAGCCTCTGGCCATGCATATGTTAACCGCTTGGACTAGAATCCTCCTGGAAGTCGCGTTGATCTCGTTATACGCAGCTACGTTGTTGAAGCGGTTGGCGAAGCATCCGCTGAACCCGTAGATGCAGACCAGCACCATCTTGAGGGCTTTCTGCCTCTGGTCGCACCACTCATACTCCCTGCTATCCTTCGGGTACTTCTTGCGTAAGTGTTTGAAGCGAAGCCTACGATCAAGAACAATCTTCACAACTTCTCCTAGAAACCCCTGCCTAGTCTTATCCACGGATGTGGGCGTCACCGTCTCGTAGCTTATGTTGTGGAGAATGATTATGTTTGGGTACGTGGACTCAAAGTCTAGCTCAGCCACATTCTCGTGGAGGCCAACAACCGGGCTGAAGAGAAGGCCACCCTTATCCTTACTATCAATCTCATCAGCCGTCATTACAAACCTGGGAAAGCCACGCTTCTTAGGAACCAGAATATCCTTCTTTAGAGCCTCATAGCTCTGCCTTGCATCAATGGTCTTGCCAGCTGGCCACTTAGCGGAGAAACTGGGAGGAGCCAACGTAAACCTCGACAGCTCACAAATACCGGCAACACCGAACTCAAGGAAGTCACCCAAATCCGCAATAGCCCTACCTCTGACAGCGGACGCCATTTCTCTAGAAATATAACTTTTATTTGACTCTCGGCCAAGCTGGAGAACCATACCTAGAATTCTAGCTCTCTCAAAAATGTAGCGTAGGGTTTCCTCGCAGCTCTTAGCCACTAAGAAGTCGGGATTCAACTCTTTGAGTCGGGAAGCGAATCTGGAGAGGATGGTAGCCTCGTCGCCTTCAAGAGTTTCAGCCTCACCCTCCCCGATATGTAGAGATATTCTCTCTATGTGATCTATTCTGACATCTGGAGTCAGCTTCTCACTACTAACGCTGACCTCAAATACC
This sequence comes from Thermoproteota archaeon, assembly GCA_030837285.1. Taxonomy (GTDB): domain Archaea; phylum Thermoproteota; class Bathyarchaeia; order RBG-16-48-13; genus JAUPKU01. The sequence goes on from JAUPKU010000262.1 coordinate 4,357, forward strand.
ATTGCAGAGAATGGCGGAGGACATACATCAGCGGAATCATTAAGCACTGCTACATTCTCCAGCTTTCCTTCACCGCTCCACTCTATCTCTACTTTGCTGGTGGGTGCAAACGTCTTGGAGAATAGATACCTCTGAAAATGGTAGAGGTCTACGTTGAACCACGATTTCACAAAGTTAAGTCTCTCAAGATCATCCTTTACGACTCTAAAACTTGATGTGTCAGAGGTGAAGACGTGGATTACCCTTGACTTTTCCCTGTGGAGGATCGATGTGTACTTTTCTTCAACCTTAACTCTGTGCACATGGGGATGCAGAGCTATGGTCTCAGACACATCCTCGGGCTTGAAACCGTCTTTGAGCTCCACGTAGAAGTCCGGTCGATAACTGTCTGTTAAGCGGACGGTCTTCCCATTGTCAAGTTTCACCCATAGAACAGCATTCCTGTCGCCGATGTAGACATCTAGAATCCAGCCAATTGCCTTCAAAACAGCTCACCAGTCTACCTGTTTTCATTGTTATCCACACAAATTTTGGACTTGAGCATGCGAACAGACTCCTCCAACGAGTCAACTCGTCTTAAAAGGCGGTCGATACTCTTACGACTATCCACCAACCCCGTCCACAGCATAGCGTCCAAGACAGCGGGAATATCCGCGTTTGCCAAAGCGCCCTGTTCAGCCGTACAAGCTCTAATAATCTCGTCATAGGCCACCTGCTTCTCCAAGTCCTTAAGCGCATCACGAAACCCTCTAAGAGAATCCAGCTCCTGCTCAAACTTCATTTTGAATGGAACAGTTATCCTACCCATACCCTTCCCACCTCCAATACTCAACAATGCTCGACCATGCGGCTTCCCCGGGTGCTTCAGTAGATACGCCTGCGGAGCAGGAAACAATCCGCCCACCCTCTCAAGGTAAACGACCACATTCGCCTCGTGCGAAAGATACCGCCCGCCCTCAGGCCTAGGCATTACTCCCCTTCGAGCAGCAGCGGGCCTACAGCTTGCAACCAGTGCCACTCCACGCTCAGCGCACATCTGCCAAACCCGTAGAACAGCCCTCTGGAGAATCGGAATCCGCTTATACCCCTCCTTGTCACCTCCACTCTGAGATGCAAAGAGCTTAGCAATGTCGTGGACTACGAGAAGCCTGACTTCCCCTGTAGATTCTATTGTCTGCCTCACTTCCTCGACTACCTGTTCCTGCTGCTCCTCACTAAAAGCACAATAGACCGAGATGCGCTCTAGGCACTCCTTCGGATCCAATCTTCTAGCTTTGAACAGATCCACTAGATACGGAATATTAAGGATCGTCTTCTCTTCCCTGTAGTTTCCGCAGTTCAGGTAGACTACTCTACCCTCTCCGTCTCCTGTGTCTAGGGCTTCTGCCATGAGGTGGTGGAGGAAGCTGTCTATTCCGCTCTCAACATTACCATAGAAGAGGTAGAAAGCTCCAGACTCTATGCCATTTCCAACTAGCTTGTCTAGTTCTGGGCTGCCTGTAGAGAGAGGGGTTTTCGCTTCTTTCTCTTCAAGAAGCCTGAGGGCGCTGGTGAAGTCCTTGTTCATCCGTGGTCAAACCGCTCAGTAGCCGTGCTAGTTCTCTTCAGTGTCTTCTATCCCCATCCCGGTTATGGCGAATCTGGTCTCATCTCCAGGGAGATATGGGCTGTCGATAACGTGGGCTATGCGAGTGTTCAGTTTTCCCTTCCGTATGTAGATACGATGCGTTGAGGCATGGGCGACGATGTTTCCTCCCGCTGGCCTGTTCGGGTCTCCAAAGACTTGGGTGGGATTCGACTGAATCTGATTAGTAATAACCACGGCGCAGTTGTAGAACTCGGCTAAGCGTAGCAGTCTGTGGATGTGTTGGTTGAGCTTCTGCTGCCTCTCAGAGAGCATCTCCCGACCTACGTATTCGCCTCGGAAGTGGCTGACAAGGGAATCGACGACAATTAGCTTTACCTTCTCCTCCTCAACTATTTTAGAGGCCTTATCAACTAGGAGGATTTGATGGTCAATGTTGTAGCATCGTGCGTAGATTATGTTTTCAAGGATCTTCTTCGGCTCAAGCCCCCTCGCCTTAGCCACATCGTTAATCCTCTGCGGTGCGAACGTTCCCTCAGTATCTATGAAGAGAATCTTACCACCAAGCCCTCCCTGCTCAAAGGACTGCTGAGCAGTCACACAGAGTTGCATACAGATCTGACTCTTACCCGTACCGTACTCACCTACAAACTCCGTTATGGCCTGAGTCTCTATGCCATCGCCAAGAAGCTTATCCAAGTTCTTGCTTGCTGTTGTTATTCGCTTGGCCAGTTGTCGCTTCTCGAAGAGCTCCTGAGCAGTCATAAGCTCCAGCCCCAGAACTTCTCTCATATTCTGTATGAGGTTGGTCGCTGTATCCTCGCCAATTCCCGTCTTTTCGATGATTTCTTTCTTAGGTGTGACGGATATAAACTCTATTGTTGTGAATCCCGCCTCCTTCAGCTTGGAGGCTGTTGATGGCCCCACACCTTTCAAATCACTTATGAATGTTGGTTCTGACGACATATTGAATTCCTCAAAGAAATAGACTGGGCCCTGCTGCTTTTATGCGGCCACGTATGATCCAGAGAGGGAGAGGTGGGTGGGCGTCTTGAAGTCAGAGGCCGTTTTAGTTTTTGAAGGCGCTTCTGAATGGGCAGGACATATAAGAATATATATCTCTTACACCAAATTACACTGTGTGATTTCCGTTGAAGGTTGAATACGCTAAAGGCTACGTGTACCCTCTAAAGCTAACCGGGGAAAGCCAGAGAGACTTGGCGAAGATAATGGAGAAGACGGGCTGCAACAAGGCAGAGGCCATACGCAACGCCATAAAACACTACGCGGAATACTTAGAAGGGTTGGAGGTGGTGAACCTCCGAAACATAAACGAGAGAGAGGCAAAGAAGGAGGTCCAAGAGTACCTGAAGGGAAAAGAACGAATCCACGCAGACGAGATAGCCGACGCCCTCCGAATCGACCTCAGCCTCGTCAATAATGTCTTGAAAGCACTGTGGCACGAAGGAGAAGTAGAGCCCCTATGAGCCAGGAACGCATTCAAGGAGAGAAGATAAGATGCGTGGGGCGAAGAATAAGCCACACACGACTGATCCACTACACGGGACAACACCGAGCCATGGAAATCTATGTGGAAGGAATTCCAGCAGTAGCTGAAGTGGTAAAAGAGTGGAAAGTCGTAAAAAAGTAGCCGACTATTTCAACGATTATTCTTTTTTTCGGATTTCTGATATCTCTTTCTGGACTTCTTTATCCGAGATCTTAATTTCCTTTTTATCCATCATCTGGAAGATGTCGTCCCACTCCTTCTTCAAGTCAGGGAGCTCTAGCTTCTTTAGGATAACCGTATCGCCTCTGCCGTAGACTAGGAATTTGGTCTTCGGCTTTATTCCAAGTTCCTTACGTATCACCAGGGGGATGACGATTTGGCCTTTTTCGCTGATGGTAGTGACTTCAGGCTCTTCCGTCAATTTAATTCATCAGTAAGAATAGTTTACTTTCACACTAAATATTCTCATAAGCAAAACACCTTCTGGAGATTTAATTAATTCATTAGAAGGGCCTAGCGAGAAGAAATACAGGCCATAATAGAGAATTTCACAATGTTAGGCTACAGGTAACCGACCTTCCCGAAATACTCCACTAAAAGCTTAACCTTCAAATCATCAAGATTCAAAGCGTAGACAGTAGAACCAAAGTTAAGCTCCTTAATCCACCCCGTTTCCACAAGAACCTTTAGATGTTTCCTAACGTAGGCCGGGCTAAGATCAGTAAGCTGCTCTAAGCTATACTTAGTATAGGTGGGTGTTTCACCTGAAGCCATGAAGCGCAGTATGCGAAGCCTGCCCGCACTTCCCAAACAATCCTCGACAAATCTATAGATATCAGCTCTTTCCTTCATTGAGGTCACTCCTAACCCTCTCCACGAGGTTGTCAAGGTACTTGATCAGCTCCTCAGTCGGAATATCGCTTATCCCGATCCTGACAAGTGAACGAATATCGATAATTCCCCTATCGTCCAAGTCTTGAACTGCGTAGTCCACGTCCCCAAGCTTCACATTCAGCTCCTCTGAAACAAGCTCACATTGGTCGTTGATTTCCTTGAAGGAGACGTAGGCAGACTTCTTACTCCTCAGCGTTCTAGCAACCGCAAGCAGCACCAACTTCTCATTATAAGGCAGGTCAAGAATGTCCTCGCTTGTTATCTGGTGGTAGACTTCCCCATGCATGCGCCTAACGTAGTCGAGCTCCACAGTATCGGAACCCTGGTTATCTGCAAGGTTCCCGGCAAACAAGAGAAGATCCAAAGCATAGCGGACATCGCCATTCACAGGCGGAGCAGCGGTCACGTCAGCGATAAACTCGATGACACTGTCAGGAACAGTATCACTCTTGAAAGCCTCCTGAGCCCTAGAGGAAAGGATATCCCTGATCTGCTCAGAAGTGTAGGGCCTAAAATCAACCATACTCCTTCCAAGCGTGCTCAGCTCAGACTTATCTAAGAGACTGTAGTAGTCTGTGCCCCGAGAGATAACTACTAGGCCTAAGATCCTACAAGGACTGTTTGGTGTAAGCTCGTTAATCCTGGTTAAATCGTAGATGATGTGCTCCTTCGTATGCTTCATGAAATACTCAATCTCATCCAGGGAGATGATGAGGTACATGTTCTTGGCGTTCAGGTACTTCACGAGGTGATACAGCATCTCATCCGCACTCAAATTCCCAGTTCGAACCTCAGGCGCGGCATTATCGAGAAGATACCGGTAGAGAACTGGCCCGCTGCTCCCTTGAAGCTTAAGGTTCGCATAAACGTGCTTTAGGTTAATCTTCTTCTCCTTGGCCTTCGCCTGCAACTCCTCTCCGAAGCGGATTGTGCTACACGTCTTTCCAGTCCCGATGCCTCCAACCACCTGAACCGGTCTAAGAAAAGCCCGAGTGGGATCATCAATTACTTTTTTGAAGATGTTAAACATGAATTTGATCTGCTTCTCCCGATGAGGTAGCGTCTTCGGTACATAGCGGGGAGAAAGCAAACTATCATCCTTGAAGACCGTTGCCTTGGACAACTTATTCACTCGATTCTCTTGTATATTAAAATGGATTAAAAGGATTACAGTCAATACTAACAGACTTCAAACATTCTAAGTAGGAAAGCTCGTCCTAGACGGTACTATCCAACTCATGAGAAGCATGGGAAAAAGGAGAAGATCCGTTTCCAAGGTAGACTACTCTTCGGAGGGAAGCCTTATAGTGAATGTGGTGCCTTTATCAACTTTGCTTTCAAACGTGATTTCGCCTTC
>JAUPKU010000263.1 GCA_030837285.1 Thermoproteota archaeon
ATAAAAGAGCAGCGAAAAAATTCATGATGAATAACAGTCCCTTTCCATACCCAACATCATGAATTCGAATCATTTTCCACATCTTTTCCCAGACAAAAAACCCCAAAAAACCCGTAAACCAACCAGAAAAGCACAATCCAGCCAATTCCACCCCCTACCCCCAAGACAAAAGAACCCCAGCCTGAGCCTCAACCACTTAATTCACACGTGCGATACAATCAGTTACAAAAGAGACAAGAAATGATGAATTATGAGACTACAATCAATCGCTTTGATTGCAGTAGCGGTAATTGCTATTATCGCTGTGACTACGATAGCTATCTCATTACTCAAATCTCCACCTGCAGTTAGTATAGAGTTGAATTCTTCTTCATTCATTGAAGTGAAGCGAGGAACAGAATTTTTTCTAGATGTCTCCGTGAGAAAATAAAGCTGGATTATTTATAGCAGAAGCCCAAAACGTTCGAGGTGTATTGGAATTACCTGAAGGTTTTATAGAAAAAGTATTACAGACTAGCACTCATCAACTCAATTTTGGAGGAATAGACGCAGGAGACGCAAGCCGCTATGGCTTATCCATAATTGTCTCTAATATTACCAAACTTGGCAAATGGCACAGCCACTATTATAGTTCTGGCATCAGTTATTTTCAATTTTTGGCTCTGAATCCCCCTTTTAGTAAATTGAGTTAATAGATTCCATGTTCAAGTGTTTATATCACGCGCGCGATATTGGGTCGAAAAAGAAGCCAGTTCTAGTAAATCTACCCGAGGAAATCCTTGAAAAGACAGGTAAACAAACAATGCCTAATCTATGATGATGGACCTGAAGGATGCAAATTTTATCCTATAATCTATGGTGATGAGCAGATTGCATGATACTGGATGAAGAATGCCATATAATGATGAATTTAGAATTTTAGGAAAGGGTAAAATATTAAGTCTAATAAAAAAGCTGGATGACGAAAGAAAGAATCGAGCATCGATTTATCGACAAGATCTCGCTGGATATTAACAAAGTCCAAATTTATACACCGTAGGAAGCGGAGAAGAATTAAATGTAAGCCCGCCTCTAGAGTGTGTAGACCCATTTGACTCAATCTTGAGTATGCTTCCCAAAGAAAAGGTGGTGGACTTGGCCCAGGTAGAGGGTAGAAATCCCGTCTTAGAGCTTTTACGCTCCAATGGAGATGTGCGTTTTGTTCAGGTGGCCCAAGGATTGGAGGGTGAAGAAGTCATCCAAGAGATTCTGCGTCTAGCGGAGAAGCGAGGTATACAAGTCAAATTCACATCCAGACAGCAGATCAAAAAGCTCTCCTTAACAGACATAGACCAAGGCGTCATCGCCTTCACCGCTCAATTACCCACTTATGTCCCACTGAGGAAGATCCTAAAAGCAGAAAAGAAAGACATCTTTGTGATTGTCTTGGATGAAGTTCAGGACCCTCAGAACCTCGGATCAATCCTAAGGAGTGCCGAAGCCACAGGTGTAAACGTTGTCGTGATCCCCAAACGGGGAAGTGTTGGAATAACAGCAGCCGTTCATAGAGTATCCATGGGGGGCAGCGCCTACGTCCCAGTGGCTAGGGAAAACCTTTTCACAGCTCTTAAGCTTCTGAAAGAGGAGGGAGTTAGATGCGTCGCCACAGACCCCTCAGGCTCTATAGACTACTTCGAGGCAAAGCTCACAGGCCCTCTAGCATTAGTCCTCGGAGGTGAAGACAAAGGTGTAAGCCCGGTGCTCTTGGCAAAATGTGATTTGATTATTCGGATTCCGATGATGGGGAGACTTACGTCGCTGAATGTCGGCGTTGCTACTGCCATAGTCATGTACGAACGAGTTCGGCAACAAAAGTCGGATTGAGGTTTATAAAAATTCGAGAGACTATTCGGGATTCAAGTAAGGAAGCCGATCGATTGAGTACTAGCATAAGTTAGAGAGTAGTAAACAAGATATTGTATGATCTTAGATTAGCATGAGGATCGAAGAGCACGCTATCTTCCATCTCATGAAGAAATCCCCGTCTCTTGTCTAAGCGCTACCAATAAACATCGTTACCCCTCTTAGAACATTTGACCGCATAAGCTTCTTTATCTATCTCTCCTACAATTCTTAGGTTGTCAGTCTGTTTCTGGATGACCAAGTATTCAGGGTAATCTCAAGGCTTCATAGAGTTTCACCAGTTCTTGAAGATCTAGCTCCTTACCTAATGAATTCTAAGAAATAGTTTCTCGCAAATTTTAGTCTAGGCTTATGCTCTTAATCGTATAGTTCTTTGCTGTAATGTTCTTTTAACTCATCTCTACATGACATTTCTTGGGTTTTTTAGCCCAAATTATCATAAGTTTTCGTTCCTCGACTACTTCTCGTCGCTCAAAGGGAGAGTAACTTCGATTCCGACTCTTCTCCATGCGTGGCTCCCTCACACCGTCTTCTGGAATAGCCTTGATTTTTCTTAACTTGACTTTGTTCTTCCCAGAAGAGTAGAAAAAGGTAAGAGATGAGTATATAAAACTCTAGAGTTTGGTAGCCCAGAGGCTACCATATAGGATACGAGAATTCTCAAACTCGTATATCTCTATTTATTAGAAACATTGCTTGAGAATACATATTCAAATTAGATAGTATAACAAGCGAACGAAAATATAGTCTCTAAATCGAGAACAACATCAATTGAAAATTAGAGGGGCTGAACCAACGAGTACGTTTCGCGTTGGCGACAGAAGTATCTCATATAAGGTGCTTGGCGATTTTACTAATGAGCCACTGCTTAGGCTCTGCGGTCTTGGTATGCCCATGTCAGGTTGGGTACAATGCCAAAACGCTTCGCAAAGGACTTCACCATTATTATGTGGGATTACCTTGGCCTAGGAATATAGAGCAAGTTGACACATGGATATACGACCCTAGATCTCGCCCATGACTCCGAAGCCTTACTTGATTATCTTGGGATCCGACAAGCCAATGTTCTTGGCTATTCGCTGGGGGGCATTGTTGCACAACAACTCGCCATCGCTATAAAGGTCTCGTCAAAAGACTTGTATTCCTTGCGAGTACCCCTACTGGATAATTTATCGTAGATCAATCCTACTGTACAAACAGAGCTGATCAACGCTCATCCGAGTCCCCATTAAATATGCCTTTAATAAGCCAATTAACCGATATGTCTATTGTATGTTGAGCTGGATCTATAGTATCACCACAGATTCTGACGTATTACAGAAAGTGTTTAACGTGTCCACCAGTCAAGAAACTTGGTCTCACCTGCCGACTCTCAGTGCCGAAAGGGCTTTTGCACTCAATGGAGCCAAGGATCACATAATCAACTCCGATGCTGGAGCTGCTCTTGCGCAACGTATTCCACACTGCAC
>JAUPKU010000006.1 GCA_030837285.1 Thermoproteota archaeon
CGTAGTTCGCTCCGACTTTCTTCTTAAACTCTTCTTCAAACTGCGCGGTTCTTGATCCCTGAGAGAGATATCCTGAACGAAGCACTTCGGAGATTCCTCCAAGCGTCTCTTCCGAGATCATTGGTTTTGCGATCGGTATTTTCGATCTGGCAACTGGTTTTCCTCCGTCAATCGCCATCTTTTCCATCTTAAACTCCTCTTTTCTAGATGGGTTTACAAATTTTCCCATTTTTCTGAAATTCTAATCAAGTTTTTCAGGGTTGTGTGAGCGAGCTGATTTCAAAGCTGCTTCACATATCCTGAGTGCTCTTAAGCCATCTTTTCCTGAGGGTTCGGGAACAAGGTCTCCTGAGATTGAACTCAAGAAGTATTCCAGCTCTACCCTTAATGGTTCTTCTTGAAGAAGGAAGGGTGTGTAGGACATCTTCTGATTTTCTATCGTTACTTCTGGAGTTAAATATTCTACTTGAATTATGCCTTCAGTTCCTGTTATTGTGAGCCTTCGAATCTTTCTCGGCGTTAGCCAGTTTGCCTCTATGGATGCGCTTCTACCGTCCTTAAAGCTCAAAGTGATATTGGCGTAATCTTCGAATTTGTGAGCCAAGCTTCCAGCTATTGCATAGACCTGTATCACTTCATTTCCGAAGAGGTGACAGATTAAATCAATATCATGGATTGCTAGGTCCTTAACAACACCTACATCTCCGATTCGTTCGGGCCATCTAGAGACCCGTCTTGAGGAAGCTAGAACAACCTTTCCAATATCCCCATTTTCCATTATCTCCTTTGCCTTCCTCACCGCTGGGTTGAATCGTTCTATGAAGCCGACCATAACCTTAACGTTTCGATTTTTAGCGCTTTTGATCACTGTTTCCGCTTCTTCCACAGTACTTGTCACGGGTTTCTCAACGAGGACGTGTTTGCCAGTTTTGATTGCTTCAAGAGCTAACTCGGAGTGCGTGATTGTCGGTGTGCAAATGCTGACGAACTCCACATCATTCCTTTCAATAAGCTCTGATGGATTAGTGAACCATTCCACGTGATACTTCTCGCCAAGGTTCCTTGCTCTGACAGCATCTTTATCGGCGATCGCGACAAGGTTGCAATTGGCTAACTCGCTAAGCACACGCACATGGTTTCTCCCCCAAGAACCGCAGCCCAAAACCGCGGCATTAACCTTTGTCATGTTCAGACCTTCTTTTACTCAGAGACCGATCTGGAATGGTCTCCCGATGCCTACGTAAGCGACTCCTTTCGGAGGGTTTCTCCATTTCTTTATCATGTGTCGACCATCTACAATCCCGATTCTTTCTTTGTTTGTCTTATTTTTAAAATCTTGGAGACTCAGGCCCTCGTATTCTGGGTGATCCGTTGCAATTATAGCTATATCTGCGTCTTTTAGGGCTTCATCTAAGTCTTTCGTCAGTTTGAATCCCAGTTCTTCTAAGAATTTGTCTTTGGCAACGTAAGGGTCGTTAACGGTTATCTCTTCAATTCCTGACTTAACGAGGGTGTTTACAAGATCATATGTTGGTGAAAGTCGGGTATCATCAATTCCTCCCCTGAAGGCTAAACCTAAGATTGTCACATTCGGGTTCTTCAATCCGAGTTTAGAGGCGGTTTGCATGGCTAAATGAGCCGTATGATCGGGCATAAGAGAGTTTATTCTTCTAGATAGAGAGGTTAGATCTAAGCTGTCGCCTTTATTCTTCGCAGCCTCCATGAGGAATTGCGGATAGACGGGGATACATGCTCCGCCTACGCCTACACCCGGCTTGTGCAGGTGACAGAATGGCTGGGAGTTGGCTACAACTGCCACTTCATCGTAGTCTACACCCATGTCAGAGAATAAGACTGCCAGCTCGTTGGCTAAAGCGATGTTTACATCTCTGTAGACGCCTTCAGCCAATTTTTCGAGTTCAGCAACTGTCGGGGAGCTCACGATTGTAACTCCCTTTTTGGCGATTCCTCTGTAGAGTTTACCTGCAACTTCACTGCTTTTAGGACCTATTCCTCCAACAATCTTGGGATATCTCTCCTCTATATCCTCAAGAGCTCTCCCAACATCGATCCTCTCCGGACTGTATGCTAGATAGAAATCGTCTTCAACCTTCAATCCACTAACTTTTTCGAGCAGAGACTTTACCAGATTTTGGGTGGTTCCTGGAGGAACAGATGACTCCAAGATAACAACGTCCCCGCCTTTAAGCCCCTGCGCCAAATTCTTCAAAGCCTCTTCCAAGTTCTTCAGAATAGGCCGACAGTTATCGGTCAATCCAACTGGGATAGCAATGAGCTTCACATCGCTCTGCCTAGAAGCTTGAACACCGTCCAGAGTGGCCTTAAAACGACCACTGTTAGATGCTTTAACAATTTCACGCTCTACGTCAACGTCTGAATGATTAACCGACCCCTCATTTAGGGATTTAACTTTCTCTTCCAAGATGTCTACTCCTAAAACTCTGTGGCTGGCTCTCAGCCAAGCGGCGCACAAGGTCAAGCCGACGTAGCCCAAGCCATAAACAGACACACATCCGTGTTCATCGACCATGTTTAGTTCTTCCATTACATGATGTTTAACAAGACTAGTAGTAAATCTTGGGTCAATTATATGTTACGATTTAGCGCGCTATCTGTGATTAATCACATATAATCAGTGTGTCTTCTTAAAGTTTTATGGAAAAGAAATTAGAAAATTCTATAAAATAATCCTCACACATAGGTTGTGGACGCATCCTTTCAATTCGCATACCTCATCTGTTTGCAATGAACGGAGGATCAAAAGGCTCAATTTGTCATATTAACGTGGATGCGTTAGACGATAAGTCTAGTCATGCTATCCTGCAGAGAAAAGATCTAATAACAAAACTATTCATGTAATCATAGAACTCATGAAACTTCTAAAGCCATGAGTTTACACGCATTTACAATCTTTGTTTTAGGATTTCTATTATTCGCTCAGACGCTCTTCCGTCACCGAATGGATTGATTTTGAATCTGTTCTTTATTTCACTATGATTTTCTTCAACATACTTTATTGTCTGAGTTATGGTTTTGGGATCTGTTTCTGTTAGGAGGTTTACGCCCATTTCTATGGTTTCGGTCCATTCTGTTCTTTCCCTGATTGTTATGCACGGAGTTTTTGACCAGAAAGCTTCTTTCTGCACTCCGCCCGAGTCGGTAAGCACCATCTTCGTGTGCTTGAGGAGTTTAAGCATCTCGATGTAGTCTACGGGTTCAATCGTCTTTACGGTGCTTCCGTCCAAGGAGATGTTCTGTTCTTCCAGTCTTTTTTTGGTCCGTGGATGAATGGGAAATAGGACGTTTATTCCTGCTTCCTGTATTCCATTTATAATGTTTTTCAGCTTCATTGGGTCATCTACGTTTTCAGCTCTGTGTAGAGTGAGCAGGGCATACTCTTTATCAGTTAACTCAAGTCTAGAAAGGATATCGCATGCACCGACTCTGCCTTTAAACGTTAGGAACGCATCGTACATAGTGTCACCTGTCATGTGGATTTCGCCTAAAACCGACTCCTTCTTTAAGTTTTCTTTGCAGCTGTCCGTGACCGGGAACAGTATCTCGGAGCAGTGGTCGATGAGCCGTCTATTGATCTCTTCAGCCATCCTCATGTCGTAGCATCTGGCGCCGGCCTCCACGTGGGCCACAGGTATGCCAAGCTTAACAGGAGCCAAAGCAGCAGCCAAAGCAGAGTTGGTGTCTCCGGGGACCACAACCATAGACGGCTTTGATTCTATAAGATATTTCTCAAGCCCCAACATGATCTCAGCGGTTTGGGACGCATGTGAGCCCGAGCCGACGCTCAAGTTGATGATAGGATCCGATAGAGAAAATTCCTCTAGAAAAACCTGAGAAAGCCTATAGTCATAGTGCTGGCCGGTGTGGACGATGCCCAGCTCTAAGCCTTGTCTTAATCCTTCGTGAAAAATAGGTGCAGACTTGATTATCTGCGGCCTTGTGCCTAATACTAGGAGTATTGACATTTTAGCAAGGTTCCTCTATTGATTAATAATATATAGGGAGGGTATTATGTATTTTTTATAAGCTTATCCATATAGCAGTTTTCTTCTTGAACAAGAATAACAGCGAAGTTGCGGTTTATATCTTCTACAAAATGGTGTTGCTGTGTCTCTGTTAACGAAACACTTAAGTGA
>JAUPKU010000264.1 GCA_030837285.1 Thermoproteota archaeon
TGTAACTCAACCAGTCTCTATTTCAATAGAGAAGAAGAAAGTCTTGGTTGTAGATGATGTCTCGGATACGGGAAAAACTCTCAGATTAGTTTGTGAAGAGATGAAGAAAGAAGCAGTAGAGGTTAAGGTAGTTACTTTATACTGTAAACCGTGGTCTGAGTATAAACCTGACTTCTGCATTAAGACTACTAATGCTTGGATAATCTTCCCCTGGGAACGCTGTGAAATGATTAAGGCTTTGGAAAGAAAAATGGCTATTGAAGGAAAGACAAAAAAAGATGTTGAAGAAGCACTTAGACAGATGGGCTTAAAATCGTCTATTGTTAAATTGTTTGTTAAAGACATTTTCGGAAAAAGAAAATATGATGAAGATAAACGAATACAATAGATTGATAGTAATACTAGGATTCAGGGAAGTCAGAATTGATAATCCAAATGAATTCTTGAGGAGGACTAGACAGAGACTAGCCCATATAGCAGTTCAACTCATCGACGCGGACTATGTAGCAGGTAGACTACATCTCTTCTTTGCCTCTTTAAATACACTCAAAGCCTTTGAACAAAAACAGAACATATCTGAAAGTCTTGAAGTCGAAAGCCTACTTTACGCGTCATGTCAAAGGCAGATTAGTAAGGCTGTAGAGATGATTGGATTGAAGGCTAATACCTCAAAGATAGCAGTTCTAGCTTTCTTATCAAGCAATGAAGAAGCAAAAGAAACTGAAGAAAGAATTACAGGGGTAATTCATGGAATACAGGATGAAAGAGTTCTGGAAGTTAAGGGCAAAGAGAAGATTAAGAAACTGATTAAAGTTTATGGGATAACGAAGTTAGAACTTGAAATGATGACTAGAAATGAGAAAGATGAAGGAGAAGCTTTAACCAGAGCTATAATAGAACGCGGTGCGCTTCTTGCGACTAGATTTTAATAAAAGAAGAAGTTGAAATCATGAATCAACTATGGGGCTTTGGAGAGAATGCAGAATTTACAACACCACTATTATTTATCATACAAGCCTCCCGAAGAAGAAGCTGAAAGAGCAACTATCGAGAAGAAGCTTGTCTCATTGAGATGTACTAAACTCCATTATTCCTTTTGGCGGGTACCACAAAACGAAGTACGAAAGGTCTTTGAGACTGTCAGAGAGAATCATCCACTTATTCTTAAGAGGAGCAGAGAGATCATAGCGCCTCAGATTAGCTTTGACAAAGGAATTTTTGATCTCGGCAGCGTCGCCATCATAGCATATACTCTCTCAAAAAAGGAAATGGGAAAGAGAGTCGCTGTGCAAAGGGCTTTGAGGAAGACACCTAGAATTAGGATTGGACAGTCACTCTACCTTATCCCTTATCTAAAGGCTGCGAAGCTTGAGATGTACAAGAAGAAAGTCATGCTACAAGACGATTTATTCGATTTCTTAAGGAAGAAAAGAGTTGACGCTCACAGATTAACCCATTTGAAGATAGTATATCCTAGCTCCCATAAGGAGTTAGTAAAATCAATGGCAGACCTGGAGGCGATTATATGCCAGAAACTTGCGTTATCTCTGAAAAAACTTGCGGCGGAAATCACAAAAACCCCAGCAGAAGAATTATTGAAGCTCAAGAAAATTCTGAGTGCATATAATGTGATGTATAGAACCGTAAATGGAGTTGTGTTTTTCCTTAATGAAATTATGAATATTGATCTACGAAATAATCTTAAAAAAGCGTACAACTATCTAATCCTTTGTAAGAAAAGATATTATGCTAAACTAACTTATTCTACAGTGTGACAGATATGATTTATATTATTATAGTTTATATATCAAAAATAAACCTTTATTTTAGTCTTCTATTAAATATAACAGTGGAATTAACCTTTAAGGCTATTTTATCCTCTATAAAAGGATAATTTTCTGAAGAATACAAATTCTTGCGAATATTGAAAAATACGTCAACTTTAATAGCGTCTACAAGACGTTCTGCAGCATCATTACATGATGGAGGACAAAAGAATGGGAGAAGATGAAGAAGATACCGAAGAAGAATTCGATGATGAGGATTCAGAAGACGATTGGGAAGATGAATGGGAAGACAACGAGGAAGAAGAGTGGTAAGACTCTTCTAATCCCATCTATTTTTTAATCCAAAAGTAATTTTGAAAGTTAAGAGTTTTTAAGCCCCCCAGTTTTAACAAAGTCTAATTCACTCTTCTAAGGTTTGGTGAATCAAGTGGTTAGAATAGCAGTTTTAGACAAAGACAGGTGTCGACCTAAGGACTGTAACTTGTTATGCATTAAATACTGCCCCATCGTCCGCAGCGGAATAAACGCGATAAAAATCGAAGAAGGCCAGGAGAAGCCAACAATCTTTGAGAAGCTCTGCTCAGGATGCGGCATATGCATCAGAAAATGTCCCTTTAAAGCTGTAACCATTGTGAATCTACCAAGCGAGTTAGAAGAGGAATGCTCACACAGATTT
This sequence comes from Thermoproteota archaeon, assembly GCA_030837285.1. Classification (GTDB taxonomy): domain Archaea; phylum Thermoproteota; class Bathyarchaeia; order RBG-16-48-13; genus JAUPKU01. The sequence continues at coordinate 2,464 of JAUPKU010000264.1, forward strand.
GGGAAGAATATGTTCAAGCTCTACCGGCTCCCCATACCTCATCTGGGAATAGTAACAGGTCTAATAGGAAAAAACGGCATAGGCAAGAGTACAGCATTGAAGATTCTTTCTGGAGAAATAAAACCAAACCTCGGTAATTTCGAACAGCCTCCAGACTGGCCTCAGATAATCAAGTATTATCGTGGATCAATATTACAGGATTATTTTGACAAGTTATCGATGAAGGAGCTAAAGGTTGTACATAAGCCACAATACGTGGATATGATCCCCAAAGTAGTGAAGGGAACCGTTGAAGAATTGTTGAAGAAAACAGACGAGAGAGGAAAGTCTCAAGAGTTGATTGAGAAACTTCAACTCGAAAGCATAAGGACTAGAAATATAAAGGATCTGAGTGGAGGAGAGCTCCAGCGACTAGCTGTTGCTACAGCTTTCTGCAGAGAAGCTGACGTATACCTCTTCGATGAACCTTCAAGTTATCTCGACGTAAGACAGAGGATTGAAGTGGCCAAAGTAATTCGAAGCTTAAAAACCGATAAAAAATATGTGGTCGTTGTTGAGCATGATCTTGCCCTTTTGGATTATCTTTCCGATCAAGTTTGCGTACTTTATGGGGAACCATCAGTTTACGGTGTGATTGCTAAACCTCAAGGAGTAAGAATCGGAATAAATACTTATCTTGAGGGCTACTTACCCAATGAGAACGTCAGATTCCGAGATTTGCATATAACCTTCCATATCAAGCCACCGATCACAACCTGGAATGTTAGTGATGTAGTATTAAAGTGGAACCGTATGGCTAAAACTTATCAAGACTTCGCACTCACAGTAGAACCCGGAGAGATTCATAGAGGCGAAGTCATAGGAATTCTCGGGCCTAATGGTATCGGAAAGACAACTTTCATCAAACTTCTTGCAGGATTCGAAAAGCCAGATGGAGGACAGAATCCAATATCTGAAGAACTGAGTGTAAGCTATAAACCACAGTACATATCGGTTGATTATGCAGATTCTGTGGAATCAGCCCTAAAATCCATTGCAAAAGATGATTTTGGCTCAGCCCACTATGAGACAACGATTATTCAACCTCTAAGTTTAGAGAAACTTCTTGATAGACAACTGAAGGAACTGAGTGGAGGAGAGCTCCAGCGAGTTGCTATAGCCGCTTGCCTCTCAAAAGACTCCACTATATACCTTTTAGACGAGCCAAGCGCTTATCTTGATGTGGAAGAACGATTAGCCATGGCAAGAGCGATCCGACGAACAGTTGAAGATAGAGGAGTTGTAGCGTTCGTGGTTGAGCATGATGTAGCAACCCAGGATTTTATAGCCGATAGAATCATTGTCTTCGATGGTAAACCTGGAATCATGGGATATGCTCATCTGCCTATGGGCTTAAGAGAAGGGATGAATACTTTCCTAAAAATTATGGAGATAACATTCAGAAGAGATCCTGAGACGAAGAGACCTCGCGTTAACAAAGAAGACTCCCGCCTTGACAAACACCAAAAAGAGACAGGACAATACTACTACGTGGCAGACACACCAACAGAAACAGTAGAAGAAGAGTAACTAGTAAGAAACAAAGAGAATAAGCATTCTCTTTACCCTTATCGCTGACATCTCTTTCTTAACAAATGCTTTTTCCATAATCTGGATTGTGAGCAGTCTAATTTTCAATATACGGGTTTGCGTAAAGCCATTTTAAACCATCTTCGACGACTTTTTCAAGAAAAAGATGGTTTTCCCTTAAGGCTTAAAGCTATAAACATTGAAATGACATCTCTATAAGAGGAAGAAGTCATGGAGAAAATTTTTGACACAACCTTCGCTGGAGTTCCTATGCAGGTGAAGATTCCAAAAGAGAATCTCATCAATGTGATCGAACCACACGAGCAGCCATCCCTCAAAGATCCTGTGAAGATGCTGAAGGAAATACTGGATAACCCAGTTGGTTGTGAAAAACTAATAGATATGGTAAAGCCAGGAGACAAGGTCGCGATAGCCTCATCAGAGTATATGCGATACCCTTACACCTGGATTCTAGCACCGGTAGTAGTTGATGTCCTTAAGAAGGCAGGGGTCAAGGACGAGAACATATGTCTCA
>JAUPKU010000265.1 GCA_030837285.1 Thermoproteota archaeon
TCGCTACTGTGCATCAGTGAATAAGACGCCCGCTGTGACATTTGTAGGCAGAGGAACTGAAAGAAGAATAGCATTCGTTCCAGAGATAGCTCCATCCGAGTGCCCATCATGCCAGAAATGCTACAACCTATGTCCAGCAGGAAAGATCATTGAGGGAGAAAACCAAGATGTCCTCTCTAAACCCATAACAAGGGCTAAAAACTAACTTTCCTTTTTTCTTTTTCGCTTTTAAGAATTTTCTATTTCTAGAATCATAAAGACTTAGTTATTTTTTGAATTGAGAAGGATATGGGAACGGGAGATACCATTTTTTACTCTTCCCGTAATGTTGAATAAGATCGCTCTATCTTAAGCTGAATATACTGTCTTTTTATTGTATGATTCGTTTGGCAATCAGATAAATCTCATTCTATCACTTTGAAATTGTTTAGGATTATAAGTTGGACAAGACAGAGATAAATATCAACGAGGAGCTATCGCGTGCATGAGATTTACAAAAGAATTCTAATCCCTTAAAGTCAAGGAACCTTAATTTTTAGGACATACACACAATAGAGATTAATAAAGAAATGATATTAGTAGAAATAAGGGGAGAGAAAAACAAATGAAAACCTTTGGCTCTGGTAAGTTTCAATATGAAGTGATCGACAATTGGGCTAAACGACCAAGATGCTGGCCGTTCACTGATGTGCCAGGAGTTGGAGTTGACTCTCAAGACAGAGTATATGTCTTCACTCGTAGTCAGCATCCAGTTATGGTCTTTGACAAAGATGGGAAATTTATACGAACCTGGGGGGAAGGAATCTTCACGCGACCTCATGGAGTGTTCATTGATAAAAAAGATATGATATGGTGTACGGACGATGTGAATCATACTGTTCGCAAGTTCGACGTCAATGGAAACCTTCTGCTTACAATCGGGTCTCCGAGCGTGTATTCTGACACTGGATATAATGGAAGAGACATTTCCAGTATCAAACAAGCAGGGCCACCGTTTAACAGGCCAACCAAAGCTATTATAGCCCCAAATGGCGAATTGTACATTTCAGATGGATATGGAAACGCTCGCATTCATAGGTTTACCGAAAAAGGCGAGTACTTAGCATCTTGGGGAGAACCGGGAGATGGATCTGGACAATTTCGCCTTCCACATAGCCTAGCTGTTGACAAGGAAGGAAGAGTGTATGTGGCTGATCGTGAGAACTATCGCATTCAAGTCTTCAATTCAGAAGGAAAATTACTAAAGATATGGCCTAAGATCGAGAGGCCTACAGACCTGATTCTGGTGGATGATGAGTATCTCTTTGTCAGCGAATTGAACCATCGAGTAAGTATTTGGGATTTAAGCGGAAATCTTCTTGTTCACTGGGGTGGTGAAGAAGGTCAAAGTAATGATGCAGGCTTGTTCATCTCGCCTCATGGTTTAGCAATTGACTCAAGAGGAGTTATTTACATCGGAGAAGTCTGTGACACCAACCCAGGATTCGATAGAGGCTCAAGAGCTGTTCAGAAGTTCGTCCCTGTCGAGGTAAAAAAATAGAAACACCAACATTTTTAATGTAATTATGAACAAATTCCAATCTCAAATAATCGACTATACATTTCAAAATCTCTTTCTTTCTTTTTTCTTTGCGACAATAAGCACTGTAATTATTGAGTTAAGCATAAATCTAAAAATTTTATCAAGCCAAGAGAAATTCAAGAAAGGATTGATTGTACAAAGATTCCGGAGTAGCACGCGCTAGTGTTCTAAGAAAAAGTATTACCTGGCGTAATTAGAACTTAACAGGTTAAATATTATAGATTATTAAGTTAAATAATTCTTTGCTAGTACGCTAGGATGATGAAAAATGAGTTCGTTTTTAAAAGAGAAATATCTGGACAAAGAATATGAGACTTTGTCTTGGGAAAAAGCAGCTACAGCCCCAATTTCAGCGATTAGAGGAGTCAGTAAGCAAGATAGCGAAGATCTGAAGAAGGTTTTTGGCATAAAATCTATAAGGGAATTGGCCATGAATAGGTATGTTCTCTTCGCTCAGGGGATTAACCTTTTCTCCAAGACGTCTGGAAAGATTTTAGATAAGCCCTTTCAATCCAAAGAATTTGATGAGTTACGAAAGAAACCGATAAGCGCAATAGCGGGAGTGTCAGAGACAGACGCTGCCGTTTTAAAACGGGCTTTTAGTATCAAGACTATTCAGGAACTAGCGGAAAACAAGTACGTTTGTATAGCGCAGACAATATTAAATCTAGCAATCCTAGAAGAAATGGTAAACCCAATGTGATATTGTTGTCTATTATTTTCATAAAATAAGTAACAGCGTTAGAGTATGAAAATCAGGGGTATAATCTCATACCTTTTTAAGATACGCGACTTAATACGTCGAGTCACTAGGTGAACGTGACTGAAGAAAACAAGAGGATATAGACGCGGCTATCCAGTCGCAATATTAGTAGGACTAAAAGAAGATAAAGCTATTTTATGGAGAGTATTCAGTCAAGTTGTTAAACCTGAAAAAACCATCTACCTTGAAGGAAGTATGAACAATTCAAAAGCCATTTATAACTTTCATGAATCGATTATCAACGCATTGAAACCCACGTTAGAAGAAGGTATCAGAAGCGTCATAGTCATATCCCCTACTAGGACAGATCATGCACAAAGATTCATTGATCATGTTCATAGACATCATATGTGGCTTGTTCAAGGTCTGAATAAGGCAATATTCTCTAAGGCGACGGGAAACGCAAGTACATTATCCGATTTAACTACCATGATAAGAACACCCATATTCCATCGACTAATTAACGACACTACTTCAGAGGAGACAGAAGGACTTGTTGATGTACTTGAAAGATATCTCAATACTCCCAAACGGGAAACATGCGTCTTATTTTCGCTTTCGGAAATAGGAGACCTCATTTTTAACCCAAAGAAGCTTGTTAAGCCAAAACCTGAATACCTCCTCCTCACTGATAAGTATCTCTCAAACAGTAAAGAAAAGAACAAAATGTACCAGTTAATGCAGATCGCTGAAAATAGAAATGTCAAAACGAGGATAATAGGAGCAGAATCACCTGCAGGCCTTCGCCTTACACAATTGGGTGGAGTGGTCTGTCTTTGTACTTCTTGAATTTGATGACAATTTCAGGTTATGATAAAACATTATTTGCACATTCCTATTAGTTTTAGTGGGAATTCAAATCACAATGAACTTAAAAGAGACATACTCACTCGCGCATTCTAGTTTTCATTTACCTTGCTCAGGATTGTTAAGTTCCTTCCTTGCTTTGCTTAAGAGAAGCGTCTAAA
>JAUPKU010000266.1 GCA_030837285.1 Thermoproteota archaeon
CGCAGGGAAGTTTGAACAACCAATATAACGAACCTTCCCGGATCTCACCAATTCAGTGAGTGCTCCAAGTGTCTCTTTCATGGGTACCGGCTCTCCCACGAATCCCTTTCGCAGATCAGCATTACTTGGTCGATGCACGTAGTAGATGTCGATGTAGTTTGTTCCTAGTCTTGCTAGGCTGTCTTCAACAGCCTTCATGATGTGTTTTCGACTTAGCCCTTCATCATTCGGTCCTGTCCCCATTCTCTGACGAACCTTTGTGGCCAAGACTATGTCTTCCCGCATCCCTTTAATGGCTTTTCCTACTATTTCTTCGGATTTCCCCTGAACATACACGTTAGCCGTGTCAATGAAATTGATCCCTTGGTCAACGGCTTTCTTAATTATCTCGATTGAAGTCATCTCATCGACTTCAGAGCCGAAGTACATCGTTCCTAGACAGAGTTCGGATACGTTGACTCCACACTTTCCAAGACGTTTATAATTCATTCAAAGCACCTCAAAATAATCTATATATTGAGTAATTCCGGTTATCACAATATTAGTCTTATTATGTAGTGTACAATGGGTCTAATATTGTCGCGTGCGCTTCTTTGTGGGATATACGCGCTATAAGTTATAATTAATGCGAAGAAAGTGGAGAGAAGAATAAGAATAGAAGAATAAGAGAATAGAAGAAGGAAATAGAGAGAACGTAAGAAAGTGTGTGTGGGGATTAAATTTTAATTTTCCAGTCTCATACATAATACTTTTTGTTATAATAGTAATACTTGATAACCATGTAAGCAGATAAGTACATGCGTATATAAGTGTTGTCATGCGATAAATAGTACTCTAGCTTACTGGGAAGAAGAATAGTATAGAGAAGAAGAATAGTATAGGGAGCAAGAGCAGGAAAATACTCATGACCGAGTGACAAAAAATAAGAGAATATGAAAAATACTAATGATTTTCTGTTATTGCGATTATTGGCTTTTCAATCTCCTCTCTACACTTTGGGCACTTCAATTTGAATCACTCTTTTTTGTTTTCTATCTTTCCTCTATAGGGAAGGATTATCGTCTTACATTTCGGACACCTAAATCCATCATACGTCATTGGAGCGACATGGCGCTTCCCAACTATGTTAATTTCCTTTCTATTCGAATTATCACTGTCTGGAGGCCTCCAACCAACAACTAAACCGAGTCCCGCTGCAACTAATAATCCCCTCTCCATCCTCTCCCCGCAGATTGAGCAGTTCTCAAGTAGGTCTGACAACAGCAATCCCTTCTAGAATTTTTTAGTGATTTATCAGAGATAACGTTTGTGTGTGTTTTTTTGTATGTGTAAGCGATGAAAAATGTTATAGGTTTGATAGTCTGGGAAACCACTTTTTAATCTTAGAATCTTGTCTCAAGTATTATGCGAATAGTAATGTTTTCTCAGATATCAATGAATTGAGGCTTTGTTTTTTAGCTAGCTAGCATCAGTAACTGTAGCATGGCCGAATTCAAGTAGTTCTTTTATCATATGGATTTCAATCAGATTGCTTGAATGGGGCGTAGCTGTTCTTATCCCAGCTGTGAATAGTGTATTATCCTCCTTTTTGAGGATTCCTTTGGAGTGGAGCATCTGAGCAACCGATAGAATTCGGTCTTTTTCCGCTTCATAATCGAGTTGGATTGGTTGAACTCCGTAGTAGAGCGTAAGTTGGTTCCTAACAATCTTGCTGGCTGTGACGGAGATTATCGGCTGTCGCAGCTTGAATCTGGCAATCATCTTAGCTGTATAGCCTGTCTTCGTCATCGTGACCACTTTATCCAGAGGCATCGTAGCGGCAATCTGCCATATGGATCGGCTGATGGTGGTTGAGATGTTTTGAAACTGTTCTTCTCTAACATTGTTATGTGTAGAGCTCTCGACCTGTTCAGCTATCTTGGTCATCATCGAGACTGCTTCAACAGGATACTTTCCTATTGCAGTCTCTTCGGACAGCATCAGTGTGTCAGTTCCATCTAACATAGCATTGGCTACATCGCTCACCTCAGCCCTCGTTGGTGTTGGGTTGTTAGTCATTGATTCAAGCATTTCAGTTGCAGTTATAGCGAGTTTAGCCTCTTGGTTGCATCTCTGTATCATATGCTTCTGGATTAATGGGACTCTTTCCAAGTCAACCTCGACTCCCAAGTCGCCTCTAGCGACCATTATGCCATCCGCTTCCTTGAGAATATCTTCAAAGTTGTCAACGCCCTGCTGATTTTCAATCTTGGCAATGACTTCCACATGAAGGCTGGATATGAGACTCTTAAGACTGGTGATGTCTTCTCGCCCTCTCACGAATGATAAGGCAACAAATTCGACATCGTGCTTTCTGAGGATATCAAGTGCCTTCAAATCCCGCTCCGATATAGGAGGAACAGTGAGACGCTTCGCGGGGATATTGACACCCTTACCATCTTCAACTTTTCCGCCTCTCTCAACAGTGAGTTGAAGATGACTCTTATCTGTGGCCACAATCCTCATCGAAACCTCCCCATCATCAACTAGAACCTTGTCCCCTACATTGAGCTGATCATATATTCTATGGTTGAATTCAATAAGGCTTCCACCTCCAATTTCAACCAAGTCGCCTTTCTTAAGGTCTATAGCTTCAGATAGTTTAATCCTGATCTCTGGTCCTTTCAAATCTAGGAGTACAGGAATCTCGCCGATCATCCGAACGTTCTCAATGATCGTTTCATACTGCTCGGAATCTCCATATGCAGTATTAATGCGGATACCGTTCATCCCTGCCTTGTACATTTTCCTCAAAACATCTTGCGATATACTCGCGGGTCCGATAGTGCATAAGATCTTTGTTTTTTTTCAAAGTAATTTACCAAGCTTTGGAGAGTTGAATATTAAGATTGAAGTGGAAATTAATCTAGTTTTACCAATCAATGGGTTGACTATTACTATGAAGTATATACAAGGCTCCAGAAAAACATCAGTTAATAATTATTAAATCTTAGCACGCGCGATTGATCATTCATAGTATTAGAGTTTTTTTTGAAGATTGAAAGCTTTTTATAGAATGATTTGTGAGTGTATTTTTGTGAACCAATTTGAAGAAATATCTATTCATCTTTATGGGTGGACCAGGAACCAACGAGCAGGAAACTCGAACTGTATTTCACTGTCCACTAAGCGACCAAATAATTGTCGGTGTCCCCAGTATGGATAAAGCAGTTGAAGTAGCTAAAGAATTCGCTGAACAGGTCGAGAGCATTGAACTTTGCGGATATTTTAGCCAAGAGGGAAGAGCTATGGACGTGGCAAAGGCTTTAGGCGGCAAATATCGCGTTGGAGCAACCAAATATGTCGAACCATGATGCCTAAACTGAGTAAGTGCGCCATTTCTTACAGCACTCGTTTTAGTCCAGAAAGCATAGCTTGATAGTGCACTAGAAAATGAGGCAGTATAAATTTGCCCACTTGATTCGATAGTCTCCCCACTATTTGAACATACATTGCACCACTTCATAGCTAAGTTTGATCAAACATCTAAACTCACGAATAGAGGAACCGATACAAACTATTCATCTCAAAAAATGTGGAAGTAAATTTAATAGTGCTGTAGATTAACCCCCGGGTTACCATTTTATACGCGCTACAATACGCATAACTGTATTTAAATTAAAACAGAAAAATAAAGCAAGCACTCCTGAACTAAATTTCCATATAGAAGCTTATTTCAACAGTCAAAACGGGAGATTAGCGCACACTAGACGTATTTGGAACAGCATATTTCAAATTATATGATTGTATCATTACAACAATAAGAGCTATCGTTTAAAAATTTAGCACTCACACTCTCTTTTAGTTCGCACGTACGATGTTAAATTAACTAATGTGTCTTGGTGGAATATTTTAGCCTAATAATGGAGAGTTGTTGTAGTTCATCGCCAACACAGGCTTATTTCACTTGCTAAGGTATTTCTCATCAGAGGAGAGTTGTGATTTATTTGAAATTAAATGCTTTAAGAAATCTTTCAAAAGATGAGGCATTCAATTTTTACGCTTCGGAATGGAATTATCTGAAAATAAATGCAACTTCTCTGGAAGAGTTCATGGATAAGCTAAAGGGAATAAGTGCCGAGTCTATTAATTTCCATCTTAACAGAGGGGACTTTGAAAAATGGATTGATGGAAGTGTAGGAGACAAGACACTTTCTAAACAAATAGCGGAATTACGCACCAGAAACCTTCAAGGAGCCAAAGCTCGTATCGAATTATCCAACATTGTCTTAATGAGAATTAAGACTCTAAAGAAGTAGTGCGTACGCCATAAAATCCGATCAAATTATAATTGTAGATTGCCCAATCTCAGCAAAAGCCGCGTTGAATAAGATGGAAACTGGGCGGGTAACCTACGGCGGTAGAGGCTTCTGTAATTCCCTTGACATTATTCTTTTAGCATTTATAACATGACAATCTAAATTTAACATATGTATTGAAAATTCAGAAAATAATATTTTTTAATACTTTAAAAAGCCAAAATAATAAAATTGGATTTAAATTGAATTCTCAGTTTTTCTCCTTATCATTACGAGCTTGGTTTTCGCGGGCTAAGAATGATATACTTTTGGTTTAGGGTTTTTACATCCTACGTTTCTAGAAAAGATAAGTGTAAATCTAGCACGCGAGTAATAGAAAAAAAATTTGTCAAGACATCACTGAAAACCTTACGGTATTACCCTGAGTTGTAACATCGATCGATCGACGATCCACTGCAAGAATGACAATTCCAGCTAGCGCCTTCCAAATTTCCATCTTCCATTTTCACCCTCGACCACCCTCTTTTTTTACTTGGAAATCTAGATTATTTCACGAGTGCGATTCCACTGGCTAGCCAGTGATCCAATCATCTTCTGCATCATATTTTCCATATCACCAATCTGTCGCTTCATCGCCTCAACCTCCATCGTCTCCACTTCTACCAGCCTTGTTTTCTCGGATAGTTCAACCACTTTTTCGCTTAGAATGCTGTTTAAGATCGGAAGAGCACA
>JAUPKU010000029.1 GCA_030837285.1 Thermoproteota archaeon
AACCAACAATCCAATGATAAATGGCATAATGATAGGTACTATCCATGCAATTTCAGGTGGAGTCGCCAATTTTTCATGACATCTCTCTTTATAATCTAAACACAGTCTATTATGTTCTATAAATGTTAATTTGATATTTTAGTTTTTTGGGTTTGGCTTTGGTTTTGGGGATTAAATTTTAATTTTCTCTCTCATGAATAAAGATTTTCTATATTTGTAACGCTGTAACGCGCTAAATAGTAACCCTTCCGTAGCAAAAAGTTAAGAAAAAGCATAATGTAGAGAGAAAGAGTAGAAAAATGCGCGTTACCGCGTGACAGAATAAAGCGATCGATTGACAAACAGACAGACAGTTATTAGCGCGCACGCTCCTGAAAAAACAATACCCGTCTTATCTCATATTGATTTGGATTAGCGCGCATTCCAAAATCTTTTTAATCAAATCAATGGTCTTAAGCTGTAAGAACCAAACATGCCTTATTGTTCAGCGTGTGGAACTAAACTGATTGAAAATGCAAGATATTGTATATCTTGTGGAGTTCAAGTCATCAACCCTTTCTATTGTCCACGATGCGGAAGATTGACAATCAATCGTGACCCCTCGAGATTGCAGAAAAGACTGTTCAATTCTATTTCTGCTGTATCGCACATTCATCTCTATTTCTGTAAAGAATGCAGAAGATACTATCGAACCGACTTAGATAGAAACCTTCAACAAAGCTGGGATGAAGGAGAATGATGCGCGCGCTACTCAAACTGAATTATGTTATTATTAGAATTAAATAATTATTGTATAAATCGATCGATCGAGAAAAGATCGTTGGAATTAGAAAGAATAAATAAAAGATATAAGCGCGCGCGGCTTCCTGATAGGTTGGATAATGGGTATAATCGGTGCAGTATCGGCACTTCGGCAACCCAAAATACGAGCTAGCTAGAATACTTGAGATCATTCTTTCCTTTGAGGTTTTCTTTGACTCTAAACTTTACCATTTCCTTTATCAAATCTAGAGGAATCGGACTATCCAAAGGAAATTTTATGGTGCCTTGGACTTTACTTACTTCGTAGCCCGCCAGTCTTTCTTTAAATTCCTCAATTGCTGATTCTCGCGGATAGAAACCGATATGATTCTTGAATGCGCCAAACCAAACCAAGTTGCCATTCAGTTTGAATGCAGGCATCCCATAACTGATTGTCTCTTCAGCTTCAGGAGCAGCTTCTTTGATTGCCTGCCTCCATTTGCTGTAAAACATTTTGAACAGTCTTAGGAAAAGAAGCGATGTATTTATCAATCGAATCAAAACTCTTCTTTGTATGCGTGCTCAAAATTCTTACCCTTTGCTAATACGAAAATCGGGAGCACCTAGAATTAAACAAGTGTGATTGTATATACAACAACTAGCGCACGCTACTCTCATCGAGGAGCCCACTTGACCAATGCACACTATCCCTGGGAGGTATCCAGCAGCTTTGATAACCTATCTGTAAGGACTTTAATCCGACTGGAATAAGTTTCCATTTTGGGCTTTTCCGACTTGGCTAAGTCCTCAAAATAGGAAACGTAAGCCCCTACTTCATTCAATATATCATCGACACTGCGTGGTCGATTACTCCAAGGACCAAAGGACCAGTAAGTTTCTTCTCTGCCCATTTGAGTAATCTCGTATTTGCCATCATCCCTTTTCCGAATCAGGCCATTCTGAAGCATATTCTCCAGCATGGGATACACTGAGCCGGGAGATGGTCTCCACAACCCGAAGCTCGCCTTTCCAACTTCATTGATGACTTCAGCTCCGTTTTTCGGTTCCTTGTCAAGCATGGAGAGAACCCATGGACGTAGCAAGCCTCTTCTTCCCGCTCTCATCTCGGACATTCATATATCGCCTATACGATATCTGATAATCGATATTAGGCTAATAAAGATATCGGAGCAGATCTCTCATGCAATCCTGCCTTTGTGTACGCGCGCTAAACTGACTGGGCGCGCGCTATCCACTGCAAGAATGACAATTCCAGCCAGTGCCTTCCAAATTTCCATCTTCCATTTTCACCCTCGACCCCCTCTTTTTTTACATTGGAAATTTAGGTGATTTCGCTTGCTCGATTCCGCTGATTATTCAGCGCTCCAATCATAGTCTGCATGCCCTTCATCATCTTTTCCATCTCGGCCATCTGGCGCTTCAGCCCCTCGACATCTTGATTATCGCCCTTCTTCAATCTCTCCACTTCAGAGCGTAACCGTTCGACTTCTTCCTCCGAAACCTGGTGGAAGGGCCTGCCGCTGCTTATAATCTGCAGATAAGGCAGAGCCTTTTCATATTCGTCCCGATAGAATTTTTCGTCTCTGTAGGCCTTGTTATACTCGTTGGCGTCGATGGAGTGTCCCATCATGAACTCGGCCACGTCAGCCTTCGCTGGACTCTTGGCAAACTGCGTCCTGAACAGGTCCCGGAGCTCATGAAGATTCTTACCAGTTCCACCAACCTTTCTATTACTCTTGAGCTTGTACTTTCGGCTTCCACAGTCCATCGAGTAGATGCCTAGCCTCCGCAGCTTTCTTCTCCAATAGGACTGGATAGCATGATACTTCAAGGGCGTGTCAATGTCCGAGGTAAAAATGGACTCCGCGTCGGCGGGCCTAAGCTTCATCCACTTCTTCAAGGCAGCTATAGCGTCTCCTCCAATCAGGCTGTAAAAGCTCCTGTCATTCTCAGCGTCCTTCCTTCCTGGAAGGTCTATCCGTATGATGCTCTTGTTTTCTCTCAGGTCCTCCAGCAGCTTCTCGAGGCCGTTGTTGCTCCAGTAAAGCAGCTCATGGGATCCTAGGCCTCCCTGGAACATGCAGAGGAAAGCTGCTTGAAAACAGGGATTACTAGACAGAATGATGTTCCGGGCCTCCTCGACCGTCAACGTTCCAATTATCCTGGGCTCGTTCCCCCGGATCTTGAAGCCACGGTCCATGGGAAGCTCCGCCCTATTGTGCATGAAGAAGCTTCTGACAAGAGCGTATCGGACCCTCTTAGTCGCCTTCCTACCATTAAAAGCCGAAATGTACCTCTGGACCAGGTTGAGAATGTCGTATCTATGGCTGTTGTCCGAGCTCCTCTGGTACTCAACCAGCATGTCAGGTGAATAGTCTCTGAACGGGCCCCCCTCAGCCTTAAGCCACTTCATGAATAATCCGAAGTTGCTAGTCGTCGTCTGCCACGAGGAGGGTTTCATCCTGCCAAGCCAGAACTCCACGCTGCCACTTGAAGTCTCATTAGAATTCTTTTTAGAAGCCTCTGTCTTTATCATCCAAATCTACATAAAAAGGATAATAAAAACAAATTATTTAACATTATTCGTTAAAAAGCAATCATTTTTTAACAACGCCCAAGGTATCAGTTTATTTTTTAAGAAAACCAAGCCTGTGATATGAGAATTGGTGGAAAAATACAAGAGAAATAGACTACACAATACACTAGTAAAAACAAGAGAGAACATTTTAAGGACAAGCAGAAAAGTTAATCCTGCAATATGAGAATGGAATGACTACTCGATTGAGTCAAAGGGGAAGTCAATCATGAGAAATAGGTATGGATTAGATTTTGACAACAATATCCAAGTTTTCAATTAGTTCCTTGTATCTATTCCTTATAGTTACTTCAGTTACATTGGCCTGTTCGGCTATTTCCCTTTGAGTTCTTCTCTCGCCGGCAATTGTAGAAGCAATGTAGGTGGCAGCGGCAGCAATACCCAAAGGGCCTCTTCCACTTGTTAACTGAACATCTTTTGCTGCATTCAGAACGCGGATAGCTATAGTTTCTATTCTTCCAGCTAAACCTAGTTGATTTGAAAAACGATTAATATAGTATGATGGTTGAGATTGAGGAACAAACGTATCCAACTCTTTTACTATGAACCTATAGGATCGACCGATTTCCTTTCGATTTATGACAGAGTACTGAGCTATCTCATCTAAAGTTCTAGCGACTCCGCATTGTCTACACGCCAAATAGGTAGCAGCAGCAGTTACCCCCTGAATTGATCTCCCTCTGATCAATCGTTTCTTAACTGCTCGTCTATAGATTACGCTAGCTGTCTCGAGAATATTTTTAGGCAAGTTAAGGGACGAGCACATTTTTGATAATTCTGAAAGGGCGAAGGCAAGATTGCGTTCAGTAGCATCTGAGACCCTCGATCTCCTCTGCCATTTTCTAAGGCGATAAACTTGAGCCCGCTGACCAGGTGAAAGGTTCTTTCCGTAAGTATCTTTATTACGCCAATCAATCATGGTTGAGAGGCCTTTATCATGAATAGTGAAGGTTAAAGGTGCTCCTACACGTGTTCTCTTCTCTCTTTGTTCGTCATCAAAGGCTCTCCATTCTGGTCCTGTATCTTCAATCTTGTCTTCGATGACAAAACCACAATCTATACAAACGATTTCAGCGGTTTCATAATCTTTTATTAGTCGCAACCCGCCACATTCAGGACATTTACCCCCCAAGTGAGGAGCATGGAAATCTCTGCTTTTTATTTCACTCATTCTATCTCAGTTCATCTCCATCAGTACTCATTGTGTAGAGGAAATGCCCTACGTATTTGGAAGGATTATTCACTGTAGGCTTAATAGAGACGTAAGGATAATTAACTGGACCGAAAATGTCAAAAATCAGACCCACCTGATTCAACTCATCATTTAACACTGCTGCCTTTGTTTTTACTTTAATCTTTGTTCGAAGAACTAGATGTCTGTTGTTGGAAAGATGTAAGACCCTTCCGAGGCGATTCAAACGGTTCCTCCTTTTGGTCTAGTAAGTTATTTCTTCTTTCATCTATAGTCTGGTAATCAAGCTCTTGTAGCTTTTAATTTTCCACTCGATAGAACAGCATTGACAATACCATTCTGTCCAGGCCTAGATGTCACTACCGCATCTCCAATGGACGTACCAATTACTGCACCCTTAGTTAATATTCGTCGTCTGTCATAATCAACATTAACAGGATTTCTAACTACTCTGATTATTTCAACTTTCTCTGTCTTACCAGTTGACGGATTAGTAACATTAGCATATTTTTCACTCAGTAGTTTAATTTTTATCGTATTACCGTAAGCCTTCTCAACCTTTCTAGTCACTTCGCCGACCTTTGTTTCGGTGGAGTCACTTCCCATTTCGTAGGCTCTCTTCGATCGGTATTGGCGTCTCCTACCGCCTGTAATCTTTCTCTTACTTAAATCTCCGTGCCATTGAGGCATTCTATGACATCCCTTTCCTTTGACTGGAAGACAAACACGGCTTTAATTCAAAGGAAATCGACCTTAATATACTTTAATGGAAAGAGCAAGCAATAATAAGAAGTGATGATAAGCTAGAGGCATTCACCAATTTCCATGGAGGGCTAAGGCAGTTGAGCGAAATAAAGATATTCAGAGTTAAAGGTGAGATTCATAAACCAGATTACAGGATGAAGTTCTCAAAGGATATTCGTGCGTTAAAACAAGAAGATGCTGTAGAAAGGGCTTTTACTGATATCGGAGGCCAGCATAATGTGAAACGATTCCATCTGAAAGTAACATCAGTAGAAGAAATCAAGATAGAGGATGTAAAGAATCCAATAGTAAGAATGTTGAGTGAAGGTTAAAGAATGTCACAGAATGAAGAAGCCCTCAGAAGACTCGTGCTGGAGCTTCAAATTCTTGAAGGAACAGCAGATACCCTTCAAACACGTCTAAATTTTGTAAATGCTGCCATCACAGAATTACAAATGGCAAATGAAACGATAGAAGGATTGAAGAAAGAAGAAGTTGGGGCTCAAATCCTAATGCCCATAGGTGGTGGATCCTATCTAAAAGCTCGTTTGGATGATACAAAGAATCTTATAGTCGGAATAGGAGCTGATGTATCTACAGAAAGGGATGTAGATTCAGCCCAAAATGATGTTGGATCCCGCATCTTGGAGTTTGATAAGGCCAGAACTGCCGTTCAACAGCAGTTAAACGAAGTATCTATTCAGATGAGTAGACTTCAGAACCAAATAAGAGCGATGTCAGAACGGCAGAGCGAAGGAAAAGAGAATGTTTGAGAGACTCAAGAAGAGTGTAGGTTCTCTCATAGATGCTATTTCTAAGACAGAGTTGAAAGGTGAGAAACTCGATTCCCTTATTTGGGATTTCAAGTTGATTCTCTTGGAGAATGATGTAGCTCTCCCGGTTGTTGACCAAATTTGTGAGGACGCAAAAAAGAAACTTCAAGGCATAACCGTCGGTAGACTTGATGACAAGAGGCAGATAGTTAAAGAGGCTTTAAGTGAAACTCTTTATGGAATATTAAAAACAGATACGAAAGTAAATATACTTGATATAGTTTCCAAAAAACGTCTAGCTAAGGAACCTTGCATCATAACCTTCTTAGGAGTAAATGGCAGCGGTAAGACCACAACAATAGGCAAGATTGCTCGATTTCTTCTAGATAATGGTTTCTCTGTCGTTTTAGCAAGCGGAGACACCTATCGTGCTGGTTCTATAGAGCAGTTGGAAGGGCACGGAAAACGCCTTGGAATACGTGTGATAAGACATAACTATGGCGCAGATGCAGCTGCTGTTGCCTTCGATGCGATAAGCCATGCAAGGACGAATGGAATTAACGCTGTTCTAGTCGATACTGCCGGGAGAATGCAGACGAATCGTAATCTCATGGAAGAAATACAAAAAATTGTTCGTGTGACTAAACCTGATTTAGTAATCTTTGTTGGCGATGCGTTAACAGGAAACGATGCAGTCGAGCAGGCTGAAGAGTTTAATAAACATGTAAAGATAGATGCTACAATTCTAACTAAGGTTGATGCTGATGCTAAGGGCGGAGCAGCGATCTCAATTACGTATATTACTAAAAAACCGACAATATTCCTTGGAACAGGACAATCGTATGAAGATTTGACACCTTTTGACCCGGATTTTCTCGTAGGAAAAATCTTGGACTAATTTAAAATTGTTAGAAATTCTGTAGTCATTCAATATTTCATGTTTTTATTTTAATGATAATAATAAAAATAGATTAATAATTGTAGAAAATTTGAATCAGATTAGTTTGAGAAGGAGCGCTTTTTCTGTGTGAAGTCGATTCTCTGATTCTTGAAAGATTTTACTTTGAGGGGAGTCCATCACATCTGAAGTAATTTCATGGCCTCTTTGAGCTGGGAGACAATGTAGGACAATACAGTCTTTCTTCGCTAATGCTAATAGTTGGGTATTTAACTGATATGGAGGGAAGACGCGCATCCGTTCTTCTTTTTCTTTTTCAAATCCAAGAGAAATCCAAGTATCAGTAACTAAGATATCAGCTCCTCTCGCAGCTTCCTTAGGATCTTGAATAATGGTAGCCGAAGTTTTGACTTTCGGTTCATATCCCTTTGGTGTAGCAATAACAGCTTTCATTCCAACCATCTCTGCACCTTGAATAAGCGAATTGCATACGTTGGTTCCGTCACCAACCCACCCTAACTTTAGACCCTTAAACTTCCCCTTTGTCTCTAGGATAGTTAAAAGGTCAGCTAAGGCTTGGCAAGGATGATGAAGATCATCCATACCGTTTATCACTGGCTTATCACAACCTTCAGCAATACTGAGGATTTGATCGTGAGTAAATACTCTTGCCATAACAGCATCACAATAAAGTCCTAATATCTTCGCCTCATCCTTTAAGTCTCCCTTAACGAAGTTCGTCTCGTTCCAATTCAAATTTATTGCATGACCATTAAGCTGAGTCATAGCAGTCTCGAAGGAAACTCTTGTTCTAGTCGAAGTTTTAGCAAAAAGCATTGCTAAAGTCTTACCTTTTAATTCTTCTGAATACTTGATTTCTTTCAATTTGATTGAGAAATCTAGAATTTCCCGTAATTCCTTCGCACTAACATCCGAAAGTGTGAGGAAGTCTCGTCCTTGCATTCTCTTTTTCACTCGTTCCAATTCATGTTCTACTTGATTTCTTCTAAAAGGTTTTCCCTTAACTTAAGATGGATTAAAGTAATAACAACAATATTTGAAATATAGATCAAAAAAAATACTTGAAACACGAGTATAATCCTCATTATTTAGAGACAATTTGGATTTAAAATTAGATTTTTCAGAAAGAAGAACAGTATAATACTAATAGCACGATTCTGTAATTAAACCATAAAGTTGATTTGTAGTGCTACGTTGGTTTTACTGTTTTTTGGGCTTCGTTGATTATCATCTCTCTCAGGATTCTGTTTAGGATGTCTATGTCGTTGTTTTCTGGGTTTATGATTGTTCTGTGGGGTGTTGTTAGGGCTTCTTTGATTAGTATTTGGTCTGGGTCGTATCCGAGTGATTTGATGAGGGTTTTTAGTGTGTCTAGTTTTGATGTTTTTGTTTTAGGTCTTATGGATAGGCTTGAGCTTCTGTAGATGTTGCGTAGGTATTCTGTGCCTTTCATGTTGATGACGTGGTATGTGCTGATTTTGTGGCCCATCATGTATTCGATGTAGTCTGTTTCTACGCCTAGTGATGCGAATTGTGTTCTGAAGAATTTGCGTATGCTGTGTGGCTTGAGCTTGTATTGGCTGCCTCTTTTGCTGTCTATTAGGCCTGCTCTTTGGTATAGTCCGTGAACGATGATGTAGATGGCTTCTCGGCCTATTGATAGTGTTGTTGTGTCTGTTTCGTCTGTGTCTTTTCCGTTTAGTTTTGTCCTTATCAGTGGGCTGTCGTCATTTATGTTTTCAGGCTGGATGTATCCTCTGTTGGAGCCTCTTCATCTCTCGTCGAGATATGCTTTTATGTATTCGTTTGCTTCCTAGCTTAGGAAGGTGTCGCAGTCGCAGTATTTGCCTTTCGTGATTTCCGCTTCAACGTGTACGTGAAGGGGCACTACCCCTTTTTCCAGGTCTTCTTTCACATGGTAGTACTTGAGCTGAGCCAATGTCCCTTCTCGAAAGCCGCCGAGTGCTAGGCATGAGATGATTACTTTTCCTCGCAGGTCCGTTAGGTCTATTAAGCTTTGTAGCTCCTCGGGTGTCGGTGCTCTGTCGTGGTTCATGATTCTGTTGGGGTACTTGTATGGGAATGGAAGTAGAAGATTGTTGGTGCTGTATAATGCTTTGACTGCCTTGAGGTCGTTTAGTAAAGAGTTTGGGCTTAAGCCTTGATCCTGCCGCGTACTGATGTAATCATCTATTGTCTGACCGTGCTTGTACAATACGTCGTTCCTTAGTATCCCGTTTGTATCGAAGAAGAGTAAGGGGCAGGGATTCGGACTGGTCGTGTGCAAGAGGATAGTGGAAGCTCACGAAGGCGAA
>JAUPKU010000030.1 GCA_030837285.1 Thermoproteota archaeon
ACTCGTCGGAATGCTAACGGAGAAACCTAGTTAAAATTTTCTTCCAACTACGCCCAACCGAATTAATTTCACAATTTACCAATTACCTTTTCTTTTCCTGAATCACACGTACTTTTTTGATGGAGTTTTGAGTTGTTTCCTTCTTCTTTAAAGTAGTAAACTGTGTTTTTGTTTTAACATATTCCAATTCCTCTAAAATTGTGTTGTTGACTTTTTACAACAACAAAATTTCATAAACTCTATTATGAATCATATTATTGTCTAAATGAGAACGTAAGCATTAGATGAGACATGTTGAGGTGAATGATGATGCTTTTGGAACAAGAGCGAAGACCGATATTCCAAGTGGTCTTTCTGAAAGATAATGATGATGAAAGTATCTGGATTGAAGAGGTAAATGAAATCAATTTTTCAAAAATTAGAAAGCACCTTGATGACGGAGAATCAGTGTTTATTACAAAGAAACCAGAGAACAAATTATTCACTTATTGCCAAACTGAACACAAACCAAGCAAGAGAAACCGAGTCAATAATAGCGAAATAAACAAGATAGCCCAAGAAATTAGTTTATAAAAACGCTGTATTCTAACACCAGTGCTACTAATTTTAGAAATTAGTCATCATTAATTTTTTCTCTTTTGAAGTAAATTAAGAAGTTATAATTTCTGTCACTCAATTGAGTTTTGTTTTGGTTTGTAGGAGGATTTAGGGTGAGAGTTTCCAAGACATTCCATAAAGCTTCAATATGAGCTATTTTAAACCTATTACCTGTCATCTACTATATTCTGATACTGCTCAGTTCTTAATCAATAACCTCTTAATTAAAATATTGCAATCTTTGACAAACCATACTTGGCTGTGTTAGGTGGTTATTAGAAGTTAGTCACTAGTTCTTAAAGCTAGTATTTAAGTGCAAATAAGTTGTTGGTGTAATTATACAATCACAATTTCTTTTATGATAGTCAAACAGTTTTCATATATATGAGAGTGAAATTATGGCTGAAAAGACTGGTAATGAAAAGGTGGAACCTGCCATGAAGAACCTAGAAGAACGAGTGGCAATGCTAGAGGGACGTGTCAAAATGGGTAAAGAGCGAATGGAAGATTTCACACGTGACAAACCCCTTATAGCATTAGGACTAGCATTCTTGGCTGGAGCATGCTTCGGATTAATGACAGGCAAGTCAACTTCTAGGAACAGGGATTAATCAGGTAGGCTCCGAAAATTGAGCTTAGCAAACTTAGTATCAATCTTTTTTTCTAATTTACTTGAAAAAATTCAAGAGACCGCAAAAGAGAAGATCGAACAAATATTGCGACGCATGATAAAGACATTGGCGATTGCCTCCATAGGGATCATGCTTTTGCTTCTTGGTATTTTCCATTTTTCTTTCGGTGTAGTGAAGTATCTTACTGTTGTTTTCGCGAATGAGGCTGCAGCATACGGCGTGATTGGCCTTTTTTTTGTTTTGGTGGGAATAATTATATTGCTCATCATAACTCCTAGACGATAACTTATTTTCTAGTTAGATTGAACTTGTTTCATACATTTTCTAAATTTGAAACTGATTTAGTCAACTTATCCTTTTATGAAAAATTATTCAAAAAGAGTTCTTTGATATCTCTTTCTAGGAGGACTGAGATAAATTCTTCTTTTTATTGATTTGATTTTTGTATATTCACAATAACACGAGTGTATCGTTTATTTTTTTCCACTTGGAGACTCACAAGAATACTGAGTACATGAGGAGTTGCCTCATTGTCTAATTAGAAAAAGAGAAAATAAAATTAAATTTCTTTAAAGAGAAAAGACTAAAATTCTTATCTTCTATTCTTATTTTTTGATAGTACTTCTTTAACTTGAATTCTATAATTAATTCAAATCTTAGTCATTTATTAGAAAACCATTAGAAAATCTTAAAAACTAAAAGTTGATTCGAATTTCTTTAAAAGAAGATTGAATCAATTTTCTTAAATGATCTGTGACAAATAAACAATTGGCTTGGTCTTTTCTGTAATTGTTACAATACAACAACACATGCTAATATTTCCCCTGCTAATTAGAATCTAGAATAGAAGCGAAGAGATTTGTATAGCGAAATGTCGAATGTTAAACGAATTCTTATAATAGATGATGATAGGAGCATCCTCCGGTTCTTTAAGCTTATTTTAGAGAGGAACGGCTATGCAGCTGATACTGCAGCTACTGGAAGAGAAGCCCTTGAGAAGATTGAGAATCAATTCTATGACGTAGCCTTAATCGATGTTGTACTTCCAGACATGACTGGACTAGATCTAATAAGCAAGTTTCCATCTAGGACTAAGAAGATCGTGGTGACAGGGGCTTTCTCGGAGGAGAACGTGAAGAGGGCTCGGACAGACGGGGCAGAAGACTACCTTCTCAAACCAGTAAAACCGGAATTACTACTACAGTTGATAGATTGCTAAAGAATCGCAAAATTCGACTTTCTGAAAGTTCATTTTCCATGCGTGATTATAGTTAACAAGAACTACAATATTTAACACTAAACTACTCAACCTTCAACTCTTCATCTTAATAGCTGAGAATGTTGAGTATGTTATTAATCAAAATATCAACGCAAGATGCTGGACACAACACGGATTCATCAACTTTGTTGACTATAAAAAGAGAAAATGTATCGAGTAGCCATCTAATCCTTAGAAAAAGTGTCCTCTTTATCCGAAGCTTACTTAATTATTTCTTTCTTTTTCTCCCGCCCTAGTGTTTCTTTGACGAATAATCGTGTTGTAATGCCTCCAGCTGCTATTAGAATCGCTGTCCCATGGAACGAGCCTGAAAGACCATAAATATCTGCTAAAAAACCACATATTATATGTCCCACCGCAGCGCCTATGTCTCCAATCGTCTTCCAGAATCCTAAAAATGCCTCTCTCAGATGAGGCGGTGCTAAATCCGCAGCAAGAGCCATACTCGCACCCCCCCTATGCCGCCGGCTACGCCCATAAGTGCTGCCCACAAGAGAAGACTGACAAATTCAGTGGAAAGCGGAATAAGA
>JAUPKU010000267.1 GCA_030837285.1 Thermoproteota archaeon
GCATTGAACAGAGAGCGCTTTCCATGCAAGACAACCAGGCATATACTCCCAGGCAGACCAATGGGTATAAACTGTCCACTTGACTTTTTAAATAACCATTCATTGAATGAGGCAAATGAGATGTTCCTAGATGCTCTTAATAGGAAACAGTTGAGATGCCTACCACCAGGCAGTACAATGAACGGTAGACGATACGACGAACCTCTTTTCCTCTTTGAATAACGCATTTCTCAACTTCGATTGATTGATTGATTCACTTTCAATAGAAACAAAAAGCCTTAAACACAAGACACCAGAAACCATCAAAGGTGGGAAGATACTTGACTAGTCAAAATGGAGATGAAATGGTCGTAACCCCGTGGAAAGTATCGGGGGAAGTTGACTATGACAGGCTTGTTCAGAAGTTCGGAACCCAGCTCTTAACAGATGATCTTCTAAATCGTATTAAGAAGCACGCGGGCTTTCTTCATCTTCAATTGAGAAGAGGTTTCTTCTTCTCACACAGAGATTTTGACTGGATCCTGGACCAGTACGAATCAGGCAATCCTCCTGTCCTATATACTGGTAGGGGTCCGTCGGGAAAAATCCACTTAGGTCATATTTTACCATGGATATTCACAAAGTACCTTCAAGACGCCTTTAATACCAAACTATATTTTCAGCTTACAGATGACGAGAAATTCCTGATTCATCCTGAATTTGACATGAAGAAGATGTCGGATATTACCTATGATAATATCTTGGACATAATAGCCGTAGGTTTTGATCCGAGAAAGACGAAGATAATAACAGATGTAAAAGACATAAGTTCCCTCTATGAGCTAGCTCTTAAAGTAGCCAGACACGTGAATTTCTCAACTGTTAAAGCTGTATTCGGATTCGAAGATGCTTCCAACATAGGTATAATCTTCTTCCCAGCCATCCAAGCAGCTCCAGCATTCCTAGAATCATCTTTAGCAAATAGGAATGTCCCTTGTCTAATTCCAGCGGCTATCGATCAAGATCCTTATTGGAGAGTTGCAAGAGATGTAGCTCAGAAACTCGGCTACTACAAGCCTGCTCAGATTCACTCAAAGTTCCTTCCAGGACTGGGAAAGGGCGGAAAAATGTCTTCTTCAATGCCGGAGACTTGTATCTTCATGACAGACACGCCGAATGTTGCCAAGAAGAAGATAATGAATGCCTTCACGGGAGGCCAAGCAACGGTGGTGGAGCAGAAGAGGCTTGGAGGAAATCCCTCAATCTGCCCCGTCGGTCTATATAACTATTATTTGTTTGAAGGCGATGATAAGGCTGCAGGGGAGCTTTGGAAAAATTGCGGATCCGGTGCCATTCTATGCGGTGAATGTAAGATACTTCTTGCTGAGAAGATCAAGGTATTCCTTTTAGAGCATCAGAAAAAGAGAGTAGAAGCGAAAGAAACAATAGAGAAGTATTTAATGTAGAAGAAAATCCAAGTCATTAGATAGCTTTACTCAGAAGAGAATTTTCTTGATGGCTTACTGATCAGAGCACTTATAATGTATTGTGTTTCTACTTGATTACGAAATTACAAGTTAAACCATTCTCCCCTTCTACATAGAAGATAGTAAACAGAGAATTACAATTAGCGAGACTAAAAGTGCAAAACCCAAGTCATTCCTCGTTACAAACTCTAGAAATCTGGTGAGTAAATGGAACCAAAGATAATTTCTTTCAAATTTTTAAACAAGATTAAGCATTCTTTTATTGCTTTCGGGAGAGGAGAATGATTCCCTTCCTAGAAAATACTTTTAATAGAGGGAATCTTTAAAATATAGTATCAAGAGTTTAATTGCTTTGGTGTTTGCTATGAGTAGGCCTACTGACGTTGGAGATATAAAGATTGGTCATCATATTCTAATTGATAATGAGCCTTGCAAGGTTGTTGAGTACGAGAAGTCTAAGCCTGGGAAGCATGGTGCAGCAAAGGCTAGGATTGTGGCCATTGGCGTCTTTGACGGTGGAAAGAGGAGCATAGTCAGTCCAGTAGACGCGAGAGTTGATGTTCCCATCATTGAGAAACGAAGCGGTCAGATTGTTTCTATTAGTGATAACTCTATTCAATTAATGGATTTGGAGACTTTTGAAATCTTCTTCACAACGATGCCGCCTGAAGAAGAGCTCAAGTCTAAGATTTCTGCTGGAGCAGAAGTGGAATATTGGAAGGTCTTTGACAGAACGAAGATAATGAGAGTTAAAGGAAACGCTTAGCTTCAGCCCTAGCTTAGTTCATCGAATTGTATTTTCATTGTTTCTTAAATCAATAACCTTATAAGGAGATTAGCGTAAAGAAATTCTCCTCATAAAAAGATTGGAGGTAAATGAGTTGACAGTAATCCCTTGTTTTCTCTGCGAAAAAACTGTTGACACCAAAAAAGACAAGTTAATGGTCACGGTTAGTTGGGTTTATGAGGACTTATTGAAGCTTAATGACATCAAATCCGACAAGAGTGCGCCTAGAGTAGTCAGCATCTGTTCAAGTTGTTGGGACACCAAGTTGAAGAAGAAGCCTGATCTTAAGGACAAGTACTGGGTGCACCACAAAGAGGTCTAAGCCTCCAACTAATTAGAATCGTTTTTTTATTATTTTTCCAGAATTCGCTTTTTTAAAATCTTCCAATGCGATCAGGAATGTTCGCGCGGGCTCATATTCCTTGAACTCTTCCTCCCACTATTGTTTCATTAAGGCAAACCGCCAGCTTTGAAGCAAGAAAGAGAGACGTGAAAGACTGGGTTAGAAATCTGCCTAATGGGCAGGTTGAAGCGATTTTTGAGGGCAAAAAAGAGAAAGTTGATGAAATGATTAGCTAATGCAAAAGTGGTCCTGTAGAAGCTAGGTTTCTAGTGTCAAAATAGTTTGGGAAGATGCTTCTGGCGAGTATCAGGATTTCGCAATGTACTAGCTGCTTCAAGTAAAAGAAAAGATCATGTATTTTTTTTTAAAAATTATTTAATTTAAAATTTGCTTATACTTACAAACCTTTTTATGACCAAATAAAGATAATAGGAAAAATAAATGTTTAGGTGGGGAATCCGAAATGTCTGTTCATAAGGGTAATCCGAGGGTTATGGTTACATCAACTCTTCATGAAGATGCTTTGAAGAAGCTAAGAGAAGTAGCCGATGTGAAGACTGACCTGCCACGTCAGCTTGCACTATCAAAACCTGAGTTGCTGAAGATCATTGGCGAGTATACAGGTGCGATCATTGGTCCTTCAGAGCCATTCGATAAGGACTTGATAGCTGCTGGAAAGCAGCTTAAGGTGATCTCGCGTTTCGGGGTTGGATATGATAATGTCGATGTAAGGGCAGCTGTTGAGCGTGGAATATACGTTACAGTAACTCCTGTTCTCTCAGAGACTGTTGCTGACTTGACTTTTGCCTTGATTCTCGCCACATCGAGAAAGATTCCACAGGCCTATAATTACATGAGAGATAAGAAGTGGGGTATTGAGAGGCAACCTTACATTGGGATGGATGTTACTGGGAAAACGCTAGGGATAATGGGGCTGGGTCGAATAGGGTCTATGGTTGCTAAGAGAGCTAAAGGCTTCGACATGGCTGTCTTGTACTATGATGTCATAAGGAACAAGAAGGCTGAGGAGGAGCTTGGTCTAAAGTATGTCTCAATGGATGGCCTTCTGTCAGAAGCGGATATAATTACAATTCATACGCCTCTGACAGCGAAGACTACTGCTCTAATCGGAGAGGGCGAACTCAAAAGGATGAAGAAAACAGCTATTCTGATAAACACGTCGCGCGGGCCTGTCATTGATGAGAAAGCAGTTTACAAGGCGCTGAAGGAGGGATGGATTGCAGGGGCTGGATTAGACGTCTTCGAAAAAGAACCTACCGATCCAAATAATCCCATATTATCCCTGGATAATGTAGTGTATACTCCTCACATCGCAAGTTCAACTGTGGAATGCAGGTATAGAATGTCTATGGTAAGCGCGGATAATACGATTCGAGTTCTAAAAGGCGAGAAACCACTTTACTACGTCACGTCATAACTGTTTGAACCTTAGCTCGAAGAAGTTCGTTGCATTTTCCGTCGTCTTCTCAGCTAAGGCTGCTTCTTTTATTCCCTTCAATTCAGCTACGTACTTTAGAGTTTTGAGGACGTGAGCGGGCTCTGCCTCCACTTCCTTGTACTTGACAGGGGAATCCGTTTCCAAGAGGATATTGTCAAGAGGAGTCAATTTGAGGTTTTCTCTGAGTCTCTTGCTATACTCTGCCGCTGGAGACGCAGAGATGTAGTATCCTCTATCAAGAATCTTCTTGAGAGTCTCAGTAGGACCAGTAAACCAGTGGAAGATGACTTTCTTAATTTTAAATTGTTCAACGAGATTGTACGTCTCTTCCCATGCCCCTCTTGTGTGGAGGCTTACTGGCTTATTTCTTCTAGCAGCTATTGTGAGAAGTCTCTCAAGAACCATATTCTGCCTCTCTCTACTTGTCTTAGCCCAATAGTCAAGGCCGACTTCGCCTATAGCCACACAGTCTTTGGCTCTCTCTTCTATTAGGTCAAATACTTTTTCTCCTTCCTTCTCAACCTCTGTGGGATGAACGCCTAACGCTGGGAAGATAAAGCCACTATAAACTTCAGAGAGTTCGAGGGTTTTCAAATTTGAAAAGTATCCAACACCGACACCCACTATACCTACAACCCCTACTTTTCTAGCCCGTTCTACAATGGCATGAATATCCTTAAACTCTTCGAGGTGGGCATGAGTGTCGACGAGTTTCATATATTCGCGTTCAGCTGAGTTCACATTCAAAATCTATCATTCTCTCGTTATATTGTTATACTATCTTTAGCTTCTTTCAGATCTTCGTCAGCCTCTTCTTCTGAGGCGATGCCGACCATACACGCGTCTACTTTCATCTTCTTGTAGACGTACTTGAATGCATCCCTAGGTTTTATTCTTCCTCCTGCTAGGGTCTTTATGGCTATTATTGGCTTTTTAGAATCCTTTATCGCTTTTTCAGCGTCTTCTTGAGTTGGAAGCATCAATGCGCCAAGCGTATTCACTGGTGTGACATAGCCGTTGAAATTTAGACTGCTCGCTTCTAGGATCGGGATGGTTGTTCCAGCATGATGAGTGGCGAGTACAATTGAGCATTTTAGAAAGTCTCTGAGGATAGCCGCGAAATCATCAAGAAGATCAAGTCTGTTAGTAATAGCAAGGAAGTCAACTTCTGAACCGGGCTCTGCCAGTAGGATCTTGAAGTCTTCGAGAGATTTAATTTCCATCTTCAACCTGTTGTAGTCAATTTTCAATTTTAAAGTTTCTTGTTGGCTGTAGGGTTGGAGGGTTCTTAAAGCCACTGGGAACTTGTTTTCTCATCCATCTCTGCACAATAGGATAGGATCTTGGGTGTATTTCTCTAGGAGCCTCTCGCCATAACTCTTTATTTCTATTTCGTAATATGTAATCCATCTTCGGTAGTCGTCGAGGGGTTTATCATCTATTTTGAGTGGGATTCTAAAGCAAGGTACTAATGCCATATCGATGGATGTGGCATTTCTGGCTTTTTTGACGGCCTCCAGTAAGAGGGCGTATAGTCTTCCCTCGGTTGTCGGTGTGGCCGCGACTGCCGTGATTCCGTAGTCTTCTATCGCCTTTTTGAGAATTCTAATAGTA
>JAUPKU010000268.1 GCA_030837285.1 Thermoproteota archaeon
ACTCCTTCTCGTATTTTCGTAAGAGAAAAAATATTAACCGTCTATTATTCAAAGTTTCAAATAACCATAATAAATCTTATTATTAACGAATGGAAAATCTATACCAGAATTCTTCTCACAATCTTCGGGAAGCTTGAATCGAATCTGTCAATTGTCTCAATCTTACGATTAACTTTCTGAATCTTTTCCTTTGCGTCTTTGAGACTCTTTGAAGGAAATACTACATTTGGAAATCTTACTGGGAAACTGTAGTCATAGAATATTGGTTCACTAAACCTATTTTCAGTAAATTTCCATAAAGAATAATATATCTTCATAAGACAAATCGAAAATACATATCTGAAAAAACGTACTTGAATTTTATGAATCTAGAATATATACTAGCGAGCGTTTGTTTCTTGTTTTAATAAAACTAAATGTTGGTTCAAGGGTTTGAATTGCAGGAGGTTTCTAAGATGCATTGGCGAGAAATTCTACTAACCAAGCTACTTTGTTTACTCTCGCTTCTACGCCTCAGTGGAATCTCACTGCTTAGAGCGACAGCTGTATCCTATCCATTCACTTCTTACTTCAAGGGTTTTGAGAAGGTAAAAGCTGTTAGGTGCATCTTCGGGGAAGACACTGAAAAAGTGCTTGGTAGTCTAAGAGTTGATTTTACACCCATGGCGGGTTATATGGGTGTTAATGAATTGAATGGACATCTCATCGTTAATCCTCATTATCTCAAGGATGGTGACAGGTTTGACGTCTATTTGGATGTGATTCATGAGCTTGTTCATGTAAGACAACATAGAGAAGGAAAAGAACTTTTCGACAGCAACTATGATTATATAGATCGGCCAACAGAGGTCGAAGCTTATCGTCATGCTGTTGTAGAGGCAAGAAGGTTGAAGATGAGCGACGAGAGGATATGCGAGTACCTAAAGACGCCATGGATAAGCGACGAAGACTTAAAGCGACTAGCCAAATCCCTCGGTGTCAAACGCATATAATATTTGACATAATCTAGCATGCTGAGAGAAATGTCTCTTTTTAATAGTCAAAATAGTTTCTTAGGCTCTATTCACAAATGGGAGTATCCGTGGAGGAAGTTGTTTCAAATTCTTGAGAGGCTCAATCTCCCTAATTAGGTTTTTAACTTCTTCTCTAAGTGCTAATCTTCTATTCTCTAATTCATCTTTTAACTTGGGTTTTTCTTCGTCTTTTAAGGGTTTAGCTGCTTCATTGTCAGAAGTTAATAATTTCTTCTTGAGGCTTTCAAATTCCTTGTGGGTTTTTGGGAATCGTATTCTAAACTGCCAAAGCAGGGTCGGGCTTAGCTTGTTCTCTAAGACTGAGCTATAACTACTAGGTCCAACACTTGCCTCTAGGTGATCTGCTATTGAACTTAGGTTTTCTAAGAGCTTTGGAAAGAAGATCTCTTTCATTCCAACCAAATATTCTCGGTTGGTAGTCACATTCTTGTTCCATGCATAAACCAAATAAAAGAGTGATACGACAGCTACAATTCCGAAGGCAAAGATGAATTCATCCACCGCCAAAACAGATTACTCCATATTTAATTCTGTTTAAAAAAGAATGAACTTCGCTCAGTAGATTCTAATCAATATTAATTAGCCGATATTGATTCTTAAAATTTTGTGACTGTAAAGGCACAACAACACATACCCTTGGCTCTTGGTAGAGCTGGCTTATTAAAATGTGAAGAAGTATTAGACCTTAGAGTCAAATTCAACTAGATTATTAAGGAATCTTATTTATCTTCTAATAAGAAGCTGGATATTGAGATTATAGTTTACAAATTCGCCAAAATGGCAATGTTCAATTATCCGTTTGATTCTATTTCGCGCTCGAGGTTAAATTATAGATTGATCATGGGTTTTGCTCCTTTAATAATAAGAAAAACTGATAAGGTGAGGATGAAGATATTTTTCTATGATTCTTCACAATTCCAGACTTCTTAACTTAAACGTGACGTGAATTAATTGGCAAAAGAGAATCTCATTGGTAAGATTGAAGAACAGTTGGTCGGCAGGAGAAGGGAGATTCGCCTTATCCTTGCTGCGGTGAGGTCCGGTATTCCCATCCTTATTGAGGGTGGGGTGGGACGGGGGAAGACTAAGGTCTCTCTGGAGGTGGCTAAAGCTTTAGGACGTCCCTTTTTTAGGGTGGACGGAGCTCCTGACATTACAGCTCAGAAGATAGTCGGATGGTTCGATCCGTCTCTAGTGCTAATGGAGACAGATGAAGCTAAGAAGAGGGGAATCAAAGCTGGCTTCTCTTGGGACACTTTCATTCCTGGTCCTCTAACTGAGGCCATGTTGAATGGCGGAATTCTGTTCGTGAATGAGGGTACCCGCCTTCCATCTGAGACTTGGAACGCGCTATTGACAGCAATGGACGAGCGGATAGTAGTCATCCCCAAGCTTGGGATCGTGAAAGCCAAGCCCGGCTTCTCCATCATTGTCACGGCTAATCCGTTGGAGCACGCTGGCTCTTATCCAATTCCCGAGGCGGCTGCTGACCGTTTCGTCTGGACTCCTATGGAACGACAGGACCCAAGCGAGGAACTTCTTATTATCCGACACGAGCTTCTAGCAATAGGTTACAAGAAAGTGGCAGAGAGTGATGACACAATTAATGTCATCGGAGAATGCCTGAATCAAACTTACAATCATCCAGATTTAGTTACCGGCGTCTCAGTTCGAGCGGGCATCCAAATGGGCTGCATAATCGCTGAGTTAGGAGGGGACTCTAGCGACGAGAACATTGTACTTCAAGCAGCTTTGATGGCATTTCAGAAGAAACTGAAATTGGAGGATAATGTGACGAAGACAAGAGAGCAGATCATCATTGAACTGGTTAACGCTGTCTTTCACGGTTCCTTCATAGATAGAAGCGATGAATTGGCTAAAAACAGGAACTCTTTTGCCAGAGAGCCAAAGGTAGCTTCTTCAAGAGGAGAGCAACCACATAGAGACGTTAGAGAGAACATTGATGAAGAAGGAAATATTAGAAAAGTCACCAACCAAAATCAGCTTAAAGGCCGAGCTAAGAAGGAGACTAACATTCTAAAGTCCCTTTCAGAATATCAGCCTGAAAAAGTCGCGGGACAACTTAACAGCGACCCCGAGTACGTAAAGGATGTTCAAGGAGCTGCCCCCGAGGATTTCCTCGACATCTTCCATAGAGTTAGTCCTTGGCTTCACGAGAAAGTCTACGATCTCATTCTTCACACTTACACAGACAATATTCTAAGGAAGGCTGAGGACATCTACCTCACAGGTATGAAGTCACCGATGACCATAAGAACTAACTACGAATCTGGGAGAGGTGAGGTGGACTGGGATGAGACGATAGACCGATATTCTGAGACTATGGTTATGAATGGTGACACAATAGTGGTGAGAGAACCACTTAAGGTGAAGCGCTCACTCGTCTTCCTCATGGATCATTCGGGGAGTATGGCTGGGAGGAAGATTCTGACAGCTGCCCTTTGCACGGGAGTCCTCTCCTACGCGCTCAAGAATGAGGAATTCGCTGTCCTTCTCTTCGGGAGCGAGGTAAACATTCCAAAGGACATTACTTCTGAGAAGGACGTTAATCGACTCATCTTCGAGATTCTGGAGCAGCAACCCAAAGGCTTCACCGACATTAAAGGTGCCCTCGAAGCAGGACTGAAACAGTTGAATAAGGCTTCAAGCAAGACTAAGATTGGCATTATGATCACAGATGGTATTTATACTACTGAAGACCCCATTTCAACAGCTCAGCAGTATCCTACGCTTCACGTTTTAGGCGTCCCAAGCATGAGAGGCAAGGCAATAAACGTTGAAGGCTGCAAGAGATTAGCCTCGGCTGGAAAAGGAAAATTCCTGATACTCAGAGACTACGCAGATGTACCATCAATCATCCTTAAGCTACTTACTTGATGAAAAATACCACATTCTTTTAGTATCTACGCCTGTAATGAGACAAGACCAAATCAACTATTTTCTCTCATCAGAAATCCTTATTGAGAGTTCTTTGTAGAGAGTAAACCAATCGCACGCGATATTATCTCTCGGACGTGCATATCATATTTAAAGGAGGAAAAGCCAGAGGAATGATTGAGCATGCGATTGCCATCAACGGTGAGATTAAGGAAATGATAATACTACTGCTGAGAATCTATCCAAGACCTTTAATTGCAGCGGATATCTCTGGCTTCATCATGCCTCGTTTAGGACCAGACCATATTATCTCAAACCGCGCACAGCCACTTGTGAAAGCATTGCAGATAGATAAATGAAGTTATTTTTTTACTAAGACTCTTAAAGGACCTATGGACAAATAGGATTAGAGATGATAACGAAATGCCAATATTCTCGTCACAACAACTTCATCGTGTAGGCTTGGCGATCTTCGAGTGTGCGGGCGTATCCAGAAAGGAGGCTGAGCAAGTCATGAGTCTTTTAGTCGAATCGAATCTCGCCGGTCATGGCTCCCATGGTGTAATTCGAATCCCACGCTACGTAGACGAAATCCTCAAAGGAATAACAAAACCCGATACGAAGATTAAGATTGTGAAAGAGACTCCTACAACTGCTGTAGTAGATGGAAACTGGGGTTTAGGCCAGGTGGTGGCTAGACAGACTATGAATATAGCAATAGAGAAGGCTGAGAAGAATAATGTAGGTGTTGTCGCTACCTTCAATTGCGGCCACATAGGCCGTATGGCTGACTACGCCCTTATGGCTACGTTCCACGAAATGATCGGTTATTGCGTTGTTAACAGTCGCCCCCAAGTCGTCCCCTTCGGTGGTACGCAACGTATGTTCAACCAGAGTCCCATATGCTGGGCTATACCCGCAGGTAAAGAACCTCCATTCGTCCTAGACATTTCCACTTCAGTCAGCGCTGGTGGAAAGATCGCTGTCGCCCACGACAAAGGTGAAAAACTCCCCCCAGGATACATAGTAAACAAAAATGGAAATCCCACTCTAGACCCAGAAGACTACTACAAGGGAGGTGCAGGTCTCCCTCTAGGTGGCCTTGTAGGATACAAGGGAACGGGCCTTGCCATGGTCGTGGATATAACCGCAGGGATACTCTCTGGTCGAGGTGCAGCCTATCTTGGAGAAAACCGTGGTCAAGGTGTATTTCAGATGGCGCTCAAGATAAGTGCTTTCAGGGATTTAGGCGAATTCAAAGATGAGATGGACAACTTACTCAGAGCAGTTCGCAACTCGAAGCCAGCTCCTGGTTTCAAGGAAGTACTTGTTCCCGGCGATTTAGAACTCAGAACGAGGAAGAAAAGACTAATGGATGGGATAGATGTACCCCAGGCAACGTGGGACGAAATCGTCCAAACAGCTATGAAAGTAAAAGTTGATGTTGACAAATATCTAGATTAAAAAAACGAATTCATTCAGCAGACAACAAAAGCTGATAAAGGTATGGTAAACGTCAAGATGTTGCTTTTTTTATTCAGGGTGTATTACTTCTCCATTAACTTCTATTGATCATACAATTTTGCAAAATAGAGAGGGAGATCACCTTTCTCATGTCTTCATAAAGTGACTTAGCTGAATTTTTTTAAGGTTGAACTATTCATAAAAAGGGTAGTAATGATGTCTGAGGGCTTTTAATGACTACTAGTAGAGCTTTGTATCTTGAGGATAACTTTCTCCGAGAGTGTGACGCCACTGTAATCTCCATTAAAGATGGGAAGTATGTCGTCTTGGATCAAACCATATTCTATCCTAATGGAGGAGGTCAGCCTTATGACACTGGGAAGCTCCTGAAGAATGGTGAGACATTCAATGTCATTTATGTTGGGAAGTTCTCTGGTGAAATCTCCCATGAGGTTGATCGACCGGGACTGACGTTTGGCGACAGGGTTCACTGTATCCTTGATTGGGAGAGGCGATACCTGTTTATGAGGAGTCACACCGCGGCTCATGTTTTCGCCTCGCAATTATGCCTTGGTACTGGCGCTCTTGTTACTGGAAACCAGCTTGAGGTGGATAAAATTCGGTTTGACTTCAGTTTAGAGAAATTTGATAGAGAGATACTCGAAGAATACATAGAAAAAGCTAACGAACTCTTCAAGCAAGACATTCCCGTGAAATCATACATCTTGTCAAGAGGTGAAGCACTTAATATTCCAGGCATAATAAAGATGGCGGAGGCCTTCCCGCCGGATATTCCAAACTTACGTGTCGTTGAAATAGTCGGAGTGGACAGGCAAGCTGACGGAGGAACCCACGTTAAGAGCCTCAAGGAAGTAGGTCAGATAGTATTGTTGAAAGCAGAAAATAAGGGAAAACAGAATAGGCGTGTCTACTTCAAACTCGTTTAGAAAGATAGTTAAAAAGAAAAATCTACTTTGATATAGTTAGCATCGCGGTCGATTGTTTGAAGCTCTCCGATGTTTAGTGTATATGATTCCACGATGATTTTTTTCATGACTTCATCATTGTTTTAAAACCGTGAAAGACAATTGGTTTGAATAATCCAAAACAGTTTTAAGACGAAATGGAAACAATAATTTTTCTTTATTGAGTACAAGTGGGTTGCACTGACTGTAACGACCGTCGGTACCTTCATGTCCGGTCTGGATAATAGCATTGTAACCATTGGCCTTCCAACAGTTCTCCAGGATCTAAACACGACAATGGTGAATGAATGGAGTTTGGATAATCACCGGCTACAGGCTGATGATGACCATTCTCCTGGTTGTGCTTGGTCGCGTCGCAGACATGTATGGAAGAGTTAGACTCTACAACATTGGATTCGTTGTCTTCACTGTTGGCTCTCTTGCCTGTGG
>JAUPKU010000269.1 GCA_030837285.1 Thermoproteota archaeon
AACAGAATACTAGACAGCAATATATTAAGCTTAATTGATGCATCTGGGCTTATGCGAGATTTCACAAACCAATTAGTAGTTGAATAATTCAATGACAGTCTTGACAAACAACGGTCATACTTCTCAGTATGGGCAATAGGATCAAAAAATAATCGAATAAACCTATTTTAGAACCTTTTAACTACTAACATGTTTTAGGTGTCCAAATGGCAAAGGTGAAATTTGGTATTCAGATAAGTGCTAGATACTATGATGTTAAAGATTGGAGCGAATTAAAGGCCACTGCATTGTACTGTGAAAAGCTGGGTTACGACTCTGTGTGGTTTGGAGACCACTTGACCACGGGTGGTTCTAGGCTTGAGTGTTGGACGGTCCTCTCAGCCTTGTCATTGATCACAAGTGCGGTTGGACTTGGGACTATGGTTCTTTGTAATAATTGGAGGAATCCGTCCCTACTTGCAAAGATGGCGGCAACACTTGATGTGATCTCTGATGGTCGATTAGAATTGGGTATAGGTGCTGGATGGAATGAAACGGAACATGAGACTTATGGCTATCCTTTTCCCAGCCCTCGTGCTAGAGTTGAAAGGCTGAAAGAAGGTGTTGAAATCATCAAGAAGATGTGGACTGAAGATAGACCTAGCTACAAGGGAAAGCACTACTGGATACGAGAGGCTATTTGCGATCCCAAGCCGGTACAGAAGCCCTACCCACCAATAATGATAGGTGGAGGTGGAGAGCAACTCACCCTAAGAGTAGTTGCATCTTGTGCCGACAGATGGAACTTTGGAGGAGACATAGAACAATACAAGCACAAATGGGAGATTCTGGAGAATTACTGCAAGAAAGTAGGTCGAGATCCCAAAGAGATAGAGAAGACATGCTTTACTTCGATGGATGTCCAGCGTGATATAGAGGCGTCTTTGCAGGTTATGCGAGATGTCTACAACAGAGACTATGACGGAAGACCAGTTAAACAATCTGCCCTATTTGAGGAGTGGTTTGAGAAGTTTAAGACGCGTGCAGTTGTGGGAACCCCCGAAGAATGCCTGAAAAGGATTCGTGAACTAACAGATGCGGGTATAACTTACTTCATCTTCAGATCGGCTAGGCAGACACCTAACCTCAAGAAGATGAGAGAGAGTTTGCAAATCTTCGCTGAAGACGTTAAGAGCCAGATTAACTAGCTCAATTTTTTCTGTTTATATACGGTTTCAGCGATTCTAAGCCCAAGGTCTCGTGCGCTGTGTATTCCATTTTCATCCTTTTTAACATCGCCTATACCTGATCCATAGGCGCTTATTCCATTAGAAACTGGAATCATGTTCTGTCCAAGAAAGAACATGTTAAAAGTGCTAAGAACATTTACGGTACCTCTTCTTCCAGCTACAGCTATGCAGCCACATACTTTTCCACCAAGTTTTTTCCCATGATACAATGAATATGTTCTGTCCATGAGTAGTTTAGCCTGTGCTGTGACAGTCCAGAAGTAGACAGGAGTTCCAAAAACAATGCCGTCGGCAGAGAGAAGCTTCTCATAAACTTTTGTCATATCATCTTCGATAACACATCTTCCAGTATTAACGCAGCCTCCGCAACCCGTGCATGGACTAATGTTGAGATCTGCAAATAAAATTAAATCAGTTTCAGCGTCTTTCTTCGCAGCTTCATTAAGGGCTTCTCTGACGAGTATCTCGGTGTTTCCTCCCTTTCTTGAACTACAGACGATTCCAAGGACATTCATTTAAATCACACTGGCAATCGATAAGCGAGATGGAATAATATAAAGAAGTCTCTGGTCAGTCTTACCTAAAATGAATAATTAAAACTTTTAGATTCTATATTAGTGTTATGATACGGAAGGACTCTTGTTTTGTAAAGCTATTTAGCGTTAAATAAATTAATTCAATATGGTGGATGCATTGAGTGACGAACTCAAATCGCCTATAGTGAATAAGGATAGATCGGTGACACTAAGCATCAAGAGTGAGAATGCCATAAAAGTCGAGGTATCTTCAGATCTACGATTCAAAGAAAATATTGGTCAAGCTGGTCTTGGTGGACTAGGAAGCGTATCACCACTTAAAAAGACTTCTAATAATGTTTGGACTGCCACTTCTCTACCGATGTTATCCGGAAGGTATTCATACGTTCTGTTGGTGGATGGATTTTACGTTCTAGATCTACTCAATCCGTTTGTACGCCAAGTGTCTACAACACAGGGGGTCAATGTGAGAATTAATGTGGTCAATGTCCAAGCCGATGAACCTATGCCATGGGATTTTTTTTAATAAAATTCCACATGGAAGAATATTAATTGAAAAATTTTATAGCAAGATTTTAAAACAGAATAAAGGTTTGACGATTTGTGTTCCCCCGGGTTACGAACCATCCTTGGAGTATC
The DNA here is from genome assembly GCA_030837285.1 of Thermoproteota archaeon. Classification (GTDB taxonomy): domain Archaea; phylum Thermoproteota; class Bathyarchaeia; order RBG-16-48-13; genus JAUPKU01. Next base: position 2,405 of record JAUPKU010000269.1, read on the forward strand.
CAGTTCTCTATCTCCTTCATGGGGCGAGCGGCGACTATTTAACATGGTATTTTGACGAAAACATGGACAATATAATGGACTATCTGATATCTGAGGGAAGAGCGACAGAGATGATAGTGGCGATGCCTGACGGAAATGTATTGACATCCGGAACCATGAAGATTGGTGATAGATCGACAGCAGCTGCGAGTCCAGAAGACAGGAAGATAATGACTGAGAAACATAATAAGTACTTCGTCGAAGAAGTTATGTGATTTGTTGAATCAAGATACCGTATTTTGAATGGTTCTAATGCTATAGCAGGATTGTCTATGGGTGGCGGCCAAACCCTGAATATGATCACAACTCATTCTGAAATGTTTATTGCAGCGAGGCCATTCAGTGCCGGATTATCGGAAGACGCATTGAACAAACTTCCTTCAGTAAGTGAATATCTCAAGAGGTACAAGCTTCTTTATGTGTCGTGTGGAAACTGGGATTTCTTTACTTGAGCGAAATAGAATGCTCAGTAGGAAGCTTGATGAATTAGGAATCAAACATGTCTTTTATTCAGCTGACTTTGACCCTGTCATGCCCTTCTGGTAGAGATCAGCTACAGACTTCGTAAGTCGTTTATCCAACATCCTGTGACAGAAAGACTCGCAACAACAAGAACGTATTCCCTCTATTTCCAATATTTTATAGTTATATCCTACGTTTTTTCAGATTAATCCCGTGTTGATAATAATGGGCAAACATTTGTTCCAATCTTATAGCTATCGTAACAAGTGATTGAAGATTATTAGAAAACTCTTTTAGCCAGACAGGCTAAACCTCTTAGAAGGCCGGGGTGACAGAGTGGTAATGTGCTGGCCTCGAGATGAATTAGCAGGGTCAGACGATTTGCGAGCAAGCCAGCGGTGCACTGCACCTCAAGGGTTCAAATCCCTTCCCCGGCGCTATCAGGCACTTTATTGATGCTCCATTCGCGCGCGCAAAATAGTGAAAATGGCTACTATTCCCATAAGAAAAGAACATCCCCCTTAGTAAAACGTACATTAGACGTGAATTTAGGTAAGAAAAATACTCCTTGCAAACGTGGGTAAAATTTTGATTCTTGAGAATATCGATGTCTGTGTAACTGTAAGCCTTATTTCGCACAGCGGACGCTAGCGCGTGCTAACGGTTAGCTAGTCTCGGCGTATTTTGCACCTTGCTATTATGACCCTATTTGAGAAGCATGCAAGTCTAGTTGGGTATTTTTACTTTGTTGATTTTAGCGAGTGCGTAACGGGTTTAGAATCATCAATATTAGCGTCTGAAGCAACTTCATCTGTCGGCTTTGCCAATGATGTTTCAGCAAATTTTTTGTCCAGCTCATTATTCTCGGCTCAGTAGCAGCTTCTTTCAGCTTAGTCGGCTAGAAAAAAGGTGCCGTTTTGTCAGCGATATTTGCCTCGCCAACTTGCTTGGCAAATGCCGAAATCTGGCTTCTGTGCGTGGGCTTTTTTTCTCAAAATAATAAATAGATAAAGAGAAAAACTACTATATCGAGATGTGAATGCCTTGAAGTACGACTTGTTAATAACAGGTGGACTTTTGATTGATCCCTCTCAGGGAATCAATGATCAGAGAGATATAGCAGTCTCAGGAGGTAAAGTGGCTGCTATTGAAAAGAATATTAGTGCAGAAGAAGCGAAAGAAGTTTTTGATGCTTTGGGAAAAATAGTTACGCCAGGCTTAGTTGACATTCATACCCACATTTATAGGCTTGTGAGTTACCTAGGGGCCGACCCTGACTTAAATTGTTTAGCAAAAGGTGTTACAACAGTCGTAGACGCTGGTTCCTCAGGGGCATTAAACTTCCCAGGATTCAGAAAATACATAGTCGAGGCGTGCCAGACAAGAATCTTCGAGTTTCTTCATGTATCTGATGTGGGGTTGACGATGGGAGGCGGTATTGGAGAACTTGAAGACTTAAGACACCTTGACTTCGAGCGCACCGTTAAGGTGGCAAGAGAGAATCGTGGTGTTATAGTAGGAATCAAGATTCGAGTACCCCAAGATATCGTAGGTCAACATGGTCCTCAGTGCCTAAGATTGGCTAAAGAGATTTCCAGGACTACTGGTCTACCGCTTATGGTCCATCCTGGCGCTCTTCCTCCGAACTTATCTTTGATTGATGTGCTCGGAGTTCTTGAGAAGGGGGACATTATGACCCACATTTATCCTCCTCCATACCCACCGTTGCTTCCCCGCTCAAGCATCTTTAACGAGAATGGAAGACTGCTCCCAGAGATACAAAAGGCAAGGGATAGAGGAGTGCTCTTTGATGTTGGTCATGGGATGAACAATTTCTGTTGGGATACAGCTGAGGAAGCCTTAAAACAGGGCTTTATGCCAACCACTATAAGCAGTGACCTTACCGCTGCCTCTGTCAATTCTGTAGTTCAAGATCTCCCAACAATCCTCTCAAAGTTCCTCCATGTTGGAATATCTTTGTATGATGTAATCAAATATAGTACAATTGCTCCATCACAAATTCTAGGTAAGGAGAATGAGATAGGGACCTTGAAAGTTGGGGCTGAGGCGGATATTACAGTTTTCAAATTGGAGGAAGGCGAGTTTCCACTGTGGGATAACATCCGACCGGTTAAAGAACAGAGAGTTGTCAAGCAGCTATTGAAACCTGTCAAAGTTGTTAAAGGAGGAAGTGTAATTCAGTCCTCCTAACATCAAATTGGATCTAAGTATCAATGCAATATCCAAACATAATCGAAAGAAATATTTCCGGACATAATAGATAAAGTTCTAGTCGATGGAAAGCAGCGATCTGATTGTCTAATAAATTTATATATTTACTTTAACAGAGGTTAGTATCCAATAATGCGAGAAGGTTTTATCATGAGAGCGGCGTTGCTTTTCGAGAAAGATGATGTTAGGCTGGTGGATATACCTATTCCAACAATCGGGTCGAAGGAAGTCCTCCTACAAGTCAAAGCAGCAAAGGTCTGTCCTACAGACATTAGGAAATACAGACTTGGGTTAAAAGATCATAGTGTGAGAAATTTACCCATGAACCTCTGCCACGAGTGGACAGGAGATGTTGTAGACGTGGGCGCAGAAGTAGCGAACATAAAGAAGGGGATGCGGCTTGTAGGCATGGGGTTTGTTGGAAATGCAGAGTATGCAAAAATAGAGAGCCGTTTTCTAGAAACTTCAAGTCCCTTCAGAGTAGTTGAATTGCCACCTAGTGTCTCATATGAAGAGGGCACATTCATAGTCCCACTGTCTGAAAACATGCATGGTGTTCTTGATCAAGCAGGATGCAAGTTTGGGGATTTCATAGTAATTGTAGGCGCTGGGCATATGGGCTTGATGCAGGTTAGCGTGGCCAAATGGACTGGTGCTACGGTCATTGCTACAGACATTAATGAATCTAGATTAGAGCTTGCTAGAGAATTTGGAGCAGACTACACTTTAAACCCAGCTAAACAGAACATCGTAGAAGAAGTTCGAAAAATCACTGGGGGAAGTATGGCTGATTGCTCAATGGCCACTGTGGGAAGCCCTGTTGTAATCAAGCAAGCGATAGATGTGACCAGAAACTCAGCCAGAATTTGCATATTCGGGGGAGCTCCAGCTGGAACGATCATGCAATTCGATCCAAATGACGTCCATTACACGGAGAAGATTCTTATAGGATGTGAGTCAACGGGGGTTCCTCCTAACAGGCACCCTGAGAAGAGGGCTCAAGCACTACAGCATATAATGCGGAAGCGAATACCTCTTGAGAAAATAATGACAATTATGCCACTGACGGACATTGTCAAAGCTTATGAAATGATAGAGAAGCAGCAGATTCACACAGCTGTACTCAAACCTTAGAGACATAAAGTTGCTAATTGAGGTTTCCACTTTTTTCGTTTATATTTTTTCTTAAATGTTAAAACAGATTTATTTCCTAAAAACGTTCTTCCTTTTTTAATAAAGTTTTGTCAACTTTGAGAATAAAGATGGTTCAACATCAATAAAAAACGATTTGTCAATAACAATATTAGACTTACTTTAATTATGTTAGAAAGGTGTCGGAGTTTTTTTATTAGAAAATTTGGAGCGCCCTGGCCGGGATTTGAACCCGGGTCAATCGGGCGACAGCCGAATATACTAGGCCGGACTATACTACCAGGGCTTATGTCGCATTTTTCTTTTACTTACTCTCTTCTAATTAAATTTTATTGAACAAATATTTTAAATTGAGTTTGAGATGATTTTAGTGGGCGTAATTTTCTAATGGAAATGTTAAAATTATAAATCTCTTTTTTCGTTTATAGAAGTTAGGAGCGTTTTTACTGTTGGATGTTAACGTTGAGTTCTGGGCTAGGGATACTAAGAACGCGGTAAAGCGCGGGGATGTTGTTATAATCATAGATGTTCTACGGTGCTCGTCCTCAATAATCGCTGCATTAGCAAGTGGAGTCGGGGGGATCGTCCCCATCAAGACGGTTAGAGAAGCCCGCGAAGTAAGCAGGATTCACCCTGAATTCATTCTATCTGGTGAGCGAAAAGGAGTTAAACCTTCGGGATTCAAATACGGAAACTCGCCTGTAGCTTTCTCCAAAATAAAACTGGAAGGAGCCTATCTTATTCTGACTACCACAAGTGGCACAAATGCCCTCTCACAGGCTAAAGAAGCTAAACACGTCCTTGTAGGAGGCTTCTTAAATGCCAAATCCATTGCTGAAACAGCTTATAATCTCGCAATAAAAGAGAGTGAGGGAATCACTCTCGCTCTTTCTGGAAAAAAGGGTAGCTTTAGTCTAGAAGATTTCCTCGGCGCCGGCGCGATTATAGGTGACTTACCCGATGAAGTAACACTATCAGACGCCGCTCAAGCTGCTCTTCTCGCTTTTCGTGGAGCGAAGTCATCTCTCACAGAAGTAGTTAAGCAGGGGAACCATGCGAAATACCTCGTCAGCATTGGCTTCGAAGAAGACATACGCTTCTCAACACAATTGAACAAGTACAAAATCATCCCGTATCTTAAAGGAGAGGTTGTAATTCCGTCGAAATCAACCTAAAAAACTTATATAAGAAATATCACCAATCTCTTACAAAGTCCCGCGGTAGCTCAGCCTGGTAGAGCTTCCGGCTGTAGACATCTACCATTGGTAGGAGTCACTCAGCCTATCAGGCGTACAGAGACCGGACCGTCGCAGGCTCAAATCCTGCCCGCGGGACCACTTGGTTTTATAGACTTTTAATGGCTTCAAAAAGGTTGAGAAAAAATAGGTTGCGGAATTTAATGAGTTTTTACGGGTTTGTTTTTGATGCTTGTTCTCCGTGGGTTCCCCAATTGCTCTTAGGTGTCTCATGAAGGATTATGGTTAGACTTTCCTTCTTTACCCCAATTGCCTCGAAGGCCTTCGTTATCTCTTTTATCAGCTTTTCCTTCTGTTCGTCATTCCTTCCTTGCCACATTTCAACTGTAACAACGGGCATAGTTTACCACCTCACTATATCAACCTGAGGTTACCTAATATAAAACATTCCAATGATGTTATTCACATCTTATATTGGTTGGTTTAAAAAAAAATAGACTTGTGCTTAGCAATAATCGAATTAATGATGTGATGAGTATGAGTATTCTTCTTATTCAACGCTTTTCTGCCTAAAACTCTAATTCTTAAAGCATATTGCTCATAATGGTAACATCTACTTCTAATTGATTGACTGGATTGACAGAAGAGAAAAAATACATACTCATTTTTACACTAATTAGGAGGTGTTTTTGAGAATTCCTTTTATTTGAAAAAGCATGAATGTTGATTAAGGTGAAAAATTATGGAGTTGAAAACTGTTAAACTTGATATTCTTGAAGGGGGAAATTTGATTCTTGGTCAAGCTCATTTTATCAAGACAATAGAAGACCTTTATGAGGCAATGGTGAATTCTGTGCCAACAATGAAGTTTGGTCTTGCCTTCTGCGAGTCCTCTGGGCCTTGTCTTATCAGGTATGAGGGAAATGATGATGAGCTCAAAGACCTTGCTAAGAAAAACGCCTTTGCTCTAGGATGCGGTCATTCATTCATCATATACTTGAAAGGCGCCTATCCAATCAATGTGTTAGACAAAATCAGAGGCGTCCCAGAAGTGTGTAGTATTTACGCCGCAACAGCCAATCCAATTGAGGTTGTTATTGCTGAGACAGAGCAGGGAAGAGGTGTCCTCGGCGTCATCGACGGTTTGAAGAGTAGAGGAATTGAAGATAAAGAAGAGACTAAAAAGAGAAGAGAATTCTTAAGAGGAATTGGCTACAAACTGTAGTTAACTACCATCGAAAGGGTATAAGTACAGAAAAGCCTTTAGCCCAAGTTGGAAGACTTGAAATGTAACTATACTATGTTATCAAAAGAGAAAGCCCTCCTTGATGTGAAAGAAGCATGAGTGCTAAAAAGGACAAAAACGAGAATGAGAATTCTGGCGTGAGTAGAAAACTATTCGAGAATCTCTACAACGTGAATCCTGAGAAAGTGCCATGGGGTTATAACACACCTGACGCGGATATCATTCCTTTAATCGATAAATTGGACGTTCCTCCTAATGCTAGGGTTCTTGACGCTGGCTGTGGAAATGGCAAAAACTCTGTCTACTTAAGGGAAAAGGGATTTGAAACATACGGTTTTGACATATCATCAAAGGCCATAGCCTTTGCCCATAAGAGTATTCCTACAGGCGATTTTGTAGTAGCTGACGCTGTGAGCCTGCCATACGCCGAGGAAGTGTTTGACCTCATAGTGGATGTAGGACTGCTTCATTCCATTCCTCCAGACGCTTGGGAATCATACAAGAAGGAGACAAATAGAATTTTAAAGCCCAAGGGCTACTATTTCTTAAGATCATTTCATCGTCCATTAAATTATCCACCTGATAAGCCTATTCTTTATGAAAATACTGATCAGACAGGAAGAAGCTACTTCGAGAGAGATCCGAATAAGGAGCAATTTCCTATTTGGGGTTTTAACATTCCCCAAATCAGGGATTTCTTCAAAGAATTTAAAATAAGGGTCGAACGTTACTCCAATCTCGGTGGCGGAGACCGCCTTTACGTTGTGATGTCTAAGGAAGAAAAGAAGGGAAAGGGACCTTGGTACAAGAGAGTCCTAAAAACATGAGAAACTCTCAGAAATTGGAATAATCCTTTGAAGTGAAAGAATGAGCCATAGGGAGATTGGAGATAAAGCCGAGAGAATAGGATATAGAAGATTATATGAATCGCTTTATAACGTGAATCCTGAGAAAGTGCCATGGGGTTATCATACACCAGATTCTGACCTTATCTACATCATAGAACGATTAAACGTCCCCCCCGGGTTAAAAGTTCTTGATGGTGGCTGTGGAAATGGTAAGAACTCAGATTATTTATTTAAGAAAGGATTTGAGATTCATGGTTTCGACATATCAGCTAAGGCTGTAGCAACTGCAAAAAAGAAAATTCCTTCTGGACATTTTCTAGTGGCTGACGCTAAGAACCTGCCATACATAGATGGGTATTTTGATATCGTAGTTGACGTGGGATTGTTGCACTGTCTTCCTCCTGAGGAATGGGAGCCTTTTAAGAGGGAAGTGTTTAGAATTCTGAAGACTAAAGGTTATTATTTTCTAAGAGAGTATCATCGACCATCGGATTGTCCTCCAGAGAAGCCGCTTCTCTATGAGAATACAGATCAGTCTGGGAGAACTTTTTTTAGAAGAGATTCGATGCGGGAACAAATCCCAGTGTGGAGTTTCACCATTGCTCAGATTAGAGACTTATTCAGAGAATATAGAATAAGAGCCGAATTTTACGGTCCGAATCGTCTTATGGTGCTTATTTCAAAGGAGGAAAAAGAGGCGGAGATAGCCTCTAGAAATAGGAGAACAGGCTGGAATATATTGTCTCGAAATGAAAAAGGCGAAAGAGGGATGAACTGAAGAATACTTCTATTCCATTTTTATCTTTGCCAGCTATAAGCGTTCTCGTGGCTTCTCATTTTTAAAGTTAAGGAGTGAAAAATCCAAGAGTGGTTTGAAGAAAATCTTTAAGAATATCCTCTACAACTATTGGAACCGAGCAGGTTGTATATCCAATGTCTGAAAATGTAGAATCCGGAGAAAAAGTTAAAGTCGAAAGTCTGACTCCTCAATCAAGAAGAGTTAACGTGACTGTGAAAGTTACCTCGAAGAATCCTGTTAGAGAAATAGTTTCTAGAAGAGATGGTTCAAACCATCGGGTTACAGAGGCTTTAGTCGGTGATGAGACAGGAACTATTCTTCTCACATTATGGGATGCTGATATTGAGAAGGTCAATGATGGAGATACTGTAGATGTAGGTAATGGTTATGTATCTCTCTTCCAAGGTTCAATGCGTCTTAACATTGGACGATTCGGAACACTTGAGCCTTCAAAGACGGTAATAGAGAATGTTAAGACTGACAATAATCTGTCTGACAAACATTACGAAGAAGAAAATAGAGGATACCAGAGTTTTAGACGCTACCCTTCGAGCGGTGGATATGGAGATAGAGGCGGATATGGTGGCAGAAGCGGTGGATATGGAGATAGAGGCGGATATGGTGATAGAAGGGGCGGCAGAAGAGATTTCCGAAGCCGAAGAGACGATAGATAAACCTTAGCTATCGAGTCACTGTATAGTCCACCATCAAACCCTTTTTATTCATTATAGTAGCTCTTTTTTTAGGTAGAATGTGAATTATCTCGAGGATGCTGGTGCTAGTTTGCAGAGTCAATTGGTAAAACACTGGTCTGAGGTAATAGCAGAAACGGTAATTGAGAAGAAGAAAGAGCCGTTTGTAGTAGCCTCTGCTATAACGACTAGCGGACCTAGCCACGTCGGGACCATGTGCGAGTTCCTGTATCCCTCCGCTCTCGTTAAGTACTTTAAAGATGAAGGCTACAAAGTTGACTTCATCTTCATCGGAGATATAATGGATGCCTTCGATGGACTTCCAAAATCCTTAGAGAGATTCTCCTTCCTCAACGAGTATTTAGGAAAGCCCCTCTTCACCGTGCCTGATCCCTTCGAATGCTGTGAATCGTATGGAGACCACTATCTAAACGAAGTCAGAGATTTGATGAAAGATCTGGAAGTATCAGTTAGAATTCTCAAAGCAAATGAATTAGTAAAGTCAGGAAAATACGATTCTTACGCAACTTTGTATCACAATAAGCTTGAGAATGTTAAGGAAGTCGCTCAAAACGTTGCAAAAATGAGTGGCTCACCAAATCTCCCCAGCTGGGTTGATATCATAATGCCTGTCTGCGAGAACTGTGGGCGAATAGCCACGACCCGAGTTAAGGAATTCGACGGCCAATTTCTGAGATACGTAGATGACAAAAATGTAGAATACGTTAAAGGCTGTGGATACGAGGGCGAGATGAAGATCAGCGATCACAAGTATAAACTCTTCTGGCGACTTGACTGGCCTAGCCGACAAGCCTTTCTTAATGTAGCTGTTGAATTGGCTGGAGCTGATCATCATGCCAGTGGAGGAAGTTGGGACACGGCAACTATGATCCACAGAGAAGTCCTTGAAAGAGAGCCTCCTGTTAGTAGACGATTTGGACTAGTTCTCCTACATGGAAAGAAATACTCAAAGTCGGTGGGAATTGGCTTAAGCTTGCAGGAGTTGTTGACTCTTGTACCACCTCCGTTAGTCAAATATAAGCTCTTCAAGCCGGACATTGAAGAGAACAAAGAGTTTGATCCCTCCGGAAATGAACTGATGAAGCTCTATGACGAGTACCAGAAAGCAGCTGACTTGTATGAGACAGAAGGAAACCTTCGACGAGCTGAGAATAAGATGGTTCTGGCTTACAGCCTCTCAACAGACAAGAGACGTTGGAGAGGAGACTTCGCTGAGATATTAACACAGTATCAGATATTCAATGACTGGAGTAAAGTGGCCGAAAGGGCCGGAGATAAAGAAGGCGTGGAGTATCTGAAGAAGTACATCGAGAATTGGATTAAGCAAGAGTATCTGCCCGAAGAGTATGTCTTCAAATTCAGTCCAAAAAGAGTGGACACTCTAAACGCGGAAATCCTGGAATTTGCTGAGCTATTGGAAGACTCCATGACAGCTGAAGATGTCCACAACCTAGTCTATAGCCTTGCAAAAGAAAGAAGCATAAAAACTTCGAAGCTGTTTAACGCATTGTATCTCAGTCTCATTTCCAAAGATCATGGACCGAGATTTGGAAGACTTGTCGCAGCTTTGGGCGCGGGGCAAATCAAAGAGACGCTTCTGAAGCTTTACGAGAGTTAATGTCATGTGTGTAATATTTTCTTAATACTAGATGCGGGTAAAACTGATACCACTAATGCGCTTATATTTGATTTGAAATTCGGATTTCGTTCTTTCGTCACAATTATTCTTTTTATTAGAATTGGTTGGAAGAGCTTTTTCTAGCTACCTTTAAATGATATATAGAATAAGCTATTCTCAAGATGATTTAGAGTGTTGAATCGTGTTCAAGTTGGAATTGGGAGGCTTCAGTTATGTCTTTTGAAAAAGAGATTGAAAATATAGCTTCGGACTACGACTCCGAAAGAGTCACTATTGGAGTGTTGGGTTCTCATTCAGCTGAAGAGGTAGGCATTGCAGCTAAGTCTCTCGGCCTGCCAACGGTTATTGTCTGCCAGAAGGGAAGGGAAGAATTATACACTAAATACAATAGGCGACTCTTCGATAATGTTCTGCTTCTGGAGAGGTTTTCAGACATTGTTAATGAGGATGTCATGGAGAAACTTAGGAAATTAAACACCGTTTTCATTCCCAATAGGTCATTCTCAGTTTATATTGGCTACGACAATATTGAGCGAAAGTTTCTTGTACCAATTTACGGGAACAGATGGATCTTGAGGGCTGAAGAGAGGACTGAAGTGAAGAGCCAGTATTGGCTTCTTGAGAAAGCGGGGATCAAGACTCCGAAGAGGTTTGATTCTCCAGATGCGATTGACAGACTTGCCATTGTGAAGGTTCAGCAGCGTCTTAAGCCTTTGGAGAGAGCTTTCTTCTACGCGTCTTCCGGCGAAGAGTATCGCAGGAAGGCTGAAGAAATGATTCGACGAGGAGTGATAGATGAGGATGGACTTCTAAAGGCTAGGATTGAAGAGTATGTCTTAGGTCAGAAGTTCAATGCTAACTTTCAAGGTTGGGCGCTGAATGGTGACTTTGACGACTTCGACTTCGTGGGATTCGATGATAGAAAACAGACTAACCTTCATGGGCTTCTCTCGTTACTCGCAAAGGATCAATTAGCGATTGATGTGCCGATTAAGAATGAGGAGATAGGCCATTATGGCCTCACAATGAGGGAATCTCAGAAGCCTCTAGTATATGAGGCTGCTGAAGCTTTCAGAATGACCTGTAGAAGAGAATTTCCACCAGGGATGATAGGGCTATTTGCATTGCAGGGAGCTGTAGCATACGACCCAGATGACCCTGAGCAGAGAAGACTAGCGTTCTATGTGTTTGACGTAAGTCCTAGAATCCCAGGGTGTCCTTGCGTTGGCCCCACTTCTCCTGAAATGCGCCGACTATCTCTCAAGTACATGGATGTTTTGAGGAGCTTTGGACACGATCGGATTGAGACGCCTATGGACTTGCCAATGTTGGAAATAATATACGCTATCAAGTATGGAAGGCTTCGGGAGATCGTGACGTGACATGATTTCGAAGAAGGATATTGATGAAACTCTTTCAAGATATGATTTAAAGAAAATCAAGATCGCGACTATTTGCTCTCATTCTGCATTACAAATCTTTCATGGGGCTAGGCAGGAAGGCTTTAAGACCCTTGGCATTTGCTTGAAAGCTAGGAAGTTTGTTTATGACGCCTTTCCGCTTGCGAAGCCAGACGAGTTCCTGCTTGTCGATGATTTCAAGGAGATCCTTAGGGAAGACACGCAGAATGAGCTGATAGAGAATAACGTTATAGTTGTGGCTCACGGCAGCTTTGTTGAATACATCGGATCTGATGCATTGAGAAGAAGCTTTCGAGTTCCCATGTTCGGGAATAGGAGTACTCTTGAGTGGGAAAGCGATAGGGCTAAGCAGAGGAAGTGGCTTGTGGAAGCTGGCCTCCGACTGCCTAGAGAGTACAAAAATCCATCCGAGATAGATGGAAGAGTGTTTGTCAAACTTCCTGGCGCTAAGGGGGGCAGAGGATTCTTTACTGCGACGTCTGAGACGGAGTACTATGCAAAGTTGGAGGAGAGGATCCAGAGGGGAGTTGTTAGCGAGGCAGACGGTAGGAAAACTATGATTCAAGAATTTATAGCAGGTGTGCGATACTACCCACACTACTTTTACTCACTCACCGAAGACTTTGGCATGAAGATACGCGGAGGCAGCCTTGAGTTGTTAAGCATGGACAAGAGGATAGAGCCCATAGACGAGAGCTACAGAGGACTCCCGGACGTACCAGAGGAATTCTATGATTATACTGTTACAGGAAATCAGCCGATAATCCTAAGGGAGAGTCTCTTGCCAGAAGTCTTTGAGATGGGAGCCAAGGCAGTGGATACTTCAATTAATCTCTTCCCTCCCGGGATGCTGGGTGCATTCTCTTTGGAAACCATATTTCAGCCTGGAAAGGGATTCACGGTCTTCGAAGTATCAGCGAGGATAGTGGCAGGAACTAATGTTTACCCAATGGGATCGCCCTACTCAGCATACTTGTTCAAAGAACCAATGTCCTCCGGAAGAAGAATCTCGAGAGAAGTAAAAGAAGCGGTAAGAAGAGAGATCTTGGATAAGATAATCTACTGACTGCAAAGCTACTTTGAAATACGAAAGAAAAAGTGCTGTAAATAGCGTAAAATAAGCCATTTTTACTAATGTTTGCATATCAGCACATAAAATATTTGCATTAAAGATATCGTATCTATTTCTTTTTCTTCAGAAGGCCATCGTTGAAAAAGACCTTGACTTCCTTTAACATGGTATAAGAACTCACGTTACTTTTATATTGAACAGAAGACGTAGAGTTTACTCTCAACATGAGCCCCAAATCCTATAACTATCCAATTACTAATTAGACTCGGTGGTAATAATGGAGAAATCAACTAAATACTTGTATATTGTCCGAGTGGACGTGGAACCTGAGAAAGAAAAAGAGTTTAACGACTGGTATAACAAAGAGCACATTCCAGCCTTGCTGAAGGTGCCGGGTGTGATAAGTGCGTACCGCTACACCTCTTTAGAGGGGACTCCAATGTATACTGCGATTTATGAATTAGAGAAACCCGATATTATTCATAGTGAAGGGTGGAAGAAAGCTGTCGAGATGACTCCCCGACCAAAGGATGTAGTTACTAAGAACGCCGTGCGAAATCTCTGCGAGCGCATCTACCCTAAAGAATAAGGTGGATTCTGCAATCTCCTCCTCTTCATCCTATTTTTCTTCTTTTAATTTCATATCATTTTGACCGAATTAATTAGACTAATTAGGGCTATCTGCCTTTATGATTTAAAAAACCGTCTTCTAGTAACTGATGATGTTATTTGCGGAGAGCGGAAAGACATTATAAGGATGGATAAAGAGATCTACATATCTTCTCTTAAGAAGCTACTGAAGCTTGAAGTTAACCAGCTCATCATGGGTCACCCGTTCAAGCCAATGGGGAAGCCAGTTCTAACTGGAGACGAACCACGGAGAATGATCGAAACAAGTATAGACATCGCCGAGAAAATGTAAAGTCTCAAGTAAAGGCAAAGACCTTTTTCTATTATATATTTAGTAACAAAATTCCTCATAGTATTTGATGACCAAGCATTCATGCTAGCGTGCTTGATCATGATCTAACTTTTTTTTGTTTTGCCGTCAAAGCGATTTATTCTCTTAATCTGCGGATTTCTTTGGTTCTCTTATTAGGAAGTAGCATGCTATGAACTCTATAATATATCCGCAGGCTAGAAGGTACCAGGGGAAATTCGGGTTCATATTGTAAATATAGCCACTTAGGAATGAACCCATAAAGTAGGGTGGAAACTTGAAGAAGCCCGAAGACGCTGCACCTACTGCCAGTACTATTGGCTGCCATCCGAGGGCTGCTATTGCTCTTCCTCTGGCTTCCCTTGGAACTATGTCTGCTTGGAGTGCTGAGCCGGCTGGCATGACGAAGGCGTTTTGAGCTGTCATAAAAGACTGGAATAGTAAGACTTGATAGAAGTTTTGGCAGAAGACGAATGAGATGCTCAAGGCAGGAGACATTAGAAGGTTTAAAAGCATAATCTTCTTTCTTCCAAGGCGATCTACGTATCTTCCTGAGAAGAGAAGAACTATCACATTTACTGCAGCCACAAGACTCTGGATGGTACCCCACTCTACAGTTGTTAGGCCGATTACCGATTTCGCATAGACAACCCAGAAAGGTGCTGCTATAGATGTGAAGAAAGTGTCCACGGTTCCTAGGATTATTAGTCCTCGGAGTTCCTTGTATTCTTTTAGAATACTGAACATGCCAACGTAGGATTCTCTCAAAATCCTGATTATACTGCCTCTTTCTGTTTGAGGAGATTTAACGAGGGTTTCATTAAGGAATTTGAACCGGATGAATGCAACCGTCAAGCCCGTTACGAAGGCGAATGCAAAGCCGATTCTCATTCCAGCATCTATTCCAATGTTTGCGTATAGGACTCCTCCTATGAATGGTGAAATGATGCTGGGCAGTGACTGCAAGCCAGTTGTGGCGGATAGTCCAAGACCTCGGTTGCTCTTGATGAGAGAATCCTGTGTAATAGCTGACAGAGCTGGTAGATGGATTACAGCCAAACCTTCTATGATAGAGCCGATGAGGATGACTTTGTAATCTCGTGCGAAGAAGTAGAAGAGGTAACATGAGGCTTGCATAGCTGTTCCTGAGAATATCATCTTTTTTCTACCGAAGGCGTCTGCGAGATATCCCGCAATTGGAGAGAGGAATGCTGTACCAGCTGCCTTCAGCGATACTATTAAACCTAAGATCTCGGGTGTAACTCCATCTTGAGCAAGGGCGAACAAGCTGAAGTAGGACATGAAGAGAGCCTGTGCAAGACCCCAGATAATCCTGCATGATATGAGGACTACTATATTTCTTTCATGCAGGAAACTGTAGGTAGACTCAGGCGTCATAGAGATTCCCGAGGATATGGAATTAAGGGTTTAAGTGAGAAACATCTTCATAAGCATTCTGACCAAGACGTTGGTCTCTCATTTTGCTTGAATATAAGACTCTAATTTTTATATGTAACTTAAGAAAAGGAAGTGAAAGATCAATTTTTCTATAGCTTGAAATAATGGCAGAGTTTAGGATGGTTCAGAAGGGTAAAACACTGCTAGGAGCAAATAGAGATCTCTATGTAACTCCCTCGTGGGGGTGGTATAAAAGTGACTAAGACTTCTGTTCAGCTTTCGGTTCTTGTTCCTCACGCTTTCCTCGTAGCAAAGAGGGTATGAGAGCAATTGTCAGTATAATACTGAGTATTAGGAAGGCACGGCTTAGGGCTGCCTGGAAGACTAGAAGCTCTCTGAACTTGCGAGTTGACTGCTGCTTACCAGCGTGGTAAGCTTGTCATAGGGAATCACGGTTGACATGAAGATCATAGCCAAAGGTATGCTGAGGACCGCCCCAGTCTGGAAAAGGGCTGATCGGACTCCGGTGGCAACACCACCTCTTGAGGCTAGCACGCTGTCCATTACAGAGCCTATATTTGGAGATGAGAATAGTCCACACCCTAATCCAAATATAACTAGACTGATTAGGATAAAATAGTATGAGGAGTTCTGATTAAGCGTTGATAACCATAGCAGTGAAGCTATGTTGACTGCTAGACCCATAGAGCTAATTCCTCGACTGCCAAACTTGTCTGATAGCCTCCAGCTTATCAGGGACATGACTAGGACTATGAGTGGCATAGGTAATAGCACCACCTCTGCGAAGGTTGGATCGTAACCCATGACGAGTTGAAGGAAGAGGGAGATTAGGAAGGGAACGCAATTGAAGGCTAGAGTGTTCAAAAAGCTGGTTACATTGCCCGCCGCAAAAGCCCTTATCTTGAAGAGGTTTAGGTCAATAGTAGGAAACTTCACTTTCCTCTCGACCAGGATTAGGATAGAGAATAGAGATAGTCCAGCTGCCAGAATGATCAAGTTGTTGATGTCATGGAGGCTGCCAAAGGTTATAGACTATAAGATTATTGCAAGGCCTATGCAGTAGAGGCCTGATCCTGCGAAGTCGAATTTCTCCTCTGTCTTTCTACGGCTAATCTCCTTCAACCTCTTGTAAGCCCAGACAGTCCCGAAGATTCCAATTGGTCTGTTCATTAGGAAGAGTGATCTCCATCCAAACAACTGTATCATGACTCCGCTGACAGTGTAACCTGACGCGGAAGCGATGTTAACAGCCATCATGTTTATCCCAAGTCCCGTGCCGAGCTGATTCCTTGGGAAGGCGTCGGTGATGATGGCTGCACTGTTAGCCATTAGCAGGGCGCCTCCTATACCCTGGAATAGGCGGGATAAAACCAGCTGCTCACCACTCAGCGAGAAACCACAGGCAAGAGAGCCAACAGTGAAGACAACGAATCCAATGTTGTAGAGTCTAACTCTTCCATACATGTCTGCGACGCGACCAAGCACAACCAGGAGAATGGTCATCATCAGCCTGTAGC